>JBGTFQ010000120.1:0-33787 GCA_041747155.1 Rubrobacteraceae bacterium | reverse complement strand
AGTCTTGGTGGTTCTTACACACGATGACGAGAATGCTGAGTTGTCGTTTCGGAACTTGCCGAAGGTTTCGGTCGTCGGGAGTTACGAGTACGGGGTCTACGAGCTTTTGCGGGCTCGGGAGGTCGTGTTCTCGCGGGCGGCTTACTCCAAACTCGCGGGGGAGGAGAAGTAGCATGGACCCGCATCAGGTAATCATAAGGCCAGTAATATCGGAGAAAAGCTACAATCTTATCGAGGCTGAAGGCCAGTACACGTTTCAGGTGGATCGGCGGGCGAACAAGAACCAGATCCGTCAGGCCATCGAGAGCGCGTTCGATGTGAGCGTAGCGAAAGTCAACACGGCAAATGTAAAGAGCAAGCCCAAGCGCCAGGGGCTCACGCGGGGCCGGACGGCAGTGTGGAAAAAAGCCGTCGTCAAGCTGGGACCGGGCGAGCGCATCGAACTGTTCGAGGGGGTCTAATATGCCGGCTCGTAGATACAAACCGACGAGCGCGGGCCGTAGAAATTCCTCGGTGTTGACGCGGGATTCGATCACGCGAGACAAGCCGGAGAAGAAACTGGTCCGTAAGCTCCATAAAACCGGCGGTCGTAACAACCACGGTCGCATCACAACTCGACACATTGGTGGCGGTCACAAACGACGCTATCGCTTGATCGACTTCAAGCGCCGCAAGGACGGTGTGCCCGCTACGGTCGCGACGGTCGAGTACGACCCGAACCGCTCGGCGAACATCGCCCTTCTGCACTATCACGACGGCGAGAAGCGTTACATCCTCGCGCCGCGCAACCTCACGGTGGGCTCCATCGTCGAGAGCGGCCCGGATGCTGAAGTGGATGTTGGCAACACGTTGCCGCTAAACCGGATACCGGTCGGTACCGTGATCCATGCGGTCGAACTCGAACCCGGACGTGGGGCTCAGATGGCTCGTAGCGCCGGTACCAGCGCCCAGTTAGTCGCTCGTGAGGGCGCTCTGGTGACGTTGCGTCTTCCGAGTGGCGAGCGTCGTCGGGTTCGTTCCGAGTGTCGGGCGACCGTTGGAGTGGTTGGGAATCAGTCGCATCAGAACGTTCGGTGGGGCAAAGCTGGTCGTAAGCGTCATCTCGGTGTCAGGCCGACGGTTCGCGGTACGGTCATGAACCCTGTAGATCACCCGCACGGCGGTGGCGAGGGCAAGAGCACTTCCGGTCGCGCGCCCGTTACGCCGTGGGGCAAGATCACGCAGGGGTCCCCAACCCGTAAGAAGAACAAGCGTTCGGACGCCATGATCGTGCGTCGGCGCAGGAAAGGAAGGAGGCGCTAGATGACGCGGTCGAGCAAGAAAGACCCGTTTGTGGAGGAGCGCTTGATGGAGCGCGTTCTCCGCATGAACGAAAATAACGAGAAGCGGATGCTAAAGACGTGGAGCCGGACGTCGGTGATCTACCCGGAGTTTGTCGGCCACACTATCGCCGTCCACGACGGACGTAAGCACGTGCCCGTCTTCTGTACGGAGTCGATGGTCGGCCACAAACTCGGCGAGTTCGCCCCGACCCGCACCTTCCGCACACACCGCAAGGACGACCGCACCGCGAGGAGGGGATAATGCAGGCAACCGCTAAATTCCTTCGTATCGCTCCGCGCAAGGCGCGGCTGGTCGCGGACGCCGTCCGGGGAAAGTCGATCCCGGAGGCCGTCACTATCTTGCAGTTCACCAACAAGGCAGCCGCGAAGATCGTTAGCGACGTAGTTCGTAGCGCTGCGGCCAACGCCGAGCACAACATGGACGCAAACCCGGACGAGTTGTTCGTCAGGGAGATAAAGGTCGACGAAGGTCCGACCATAAAGCGGTATCGACCGCGGGCGATGGGCCGGGCGACCATGATCCGCAAGCGCACCAGCCACATCACCGTGCGTCTGGGAGCGCCAGCAGGCGTTTTCGTAGGCACGCCCGGGAACGAGGAGGAGTAAGTTTTGGGTCAGAAAGTACATCCCGAGGGTTTCCGCCTGGGCGTAAAGCGCAAAGGCGAGAAGGTCGACTACAAGAGCAGTTGGTACTCGGATGGAGACTTCGCCGCGTTGTTGGGCGAAGACCTCAAGATCCGCGATCACATCGAGAAGAAGCTCGTGCGGGCAGGCATCGCGGACGTTCGTATCCGCAAGGCGGCGGCGCAGGGCGAGGTTGCGGTGGATATCCACACGGCTCGTCCGGGGATCGTCATCGGTAAGGGCGGCTCCGAAGTCGATGCTTTGCGCGGTGCCCTTGAGAACCTCACCAAGAAAAAGGTGCAGGTCAACGTCCGTGAGGTCTCGCGGCCCGAATTGAACGCGGCGCTGGTGGCCGAGTCTATCGCGGAGCAGCTCGTGGGACGGGCGGCGTTTCGGCGCACCATGAAGCGGGCGCTGCAGAGCGCCATGCGCGGTGGTGCCGAGGGTTGTCGTATTCGTCTCGGTGGTCGTCTCGGTGGTATCGAGATGAGCCGGGAGGAGACTATATCCGAGGGTCGCGTTCCGTTGCATACGTTGGATGCCGACATAGATTATGGATTCCGGGAGGCCGCTACGCAGATGGGTCAGATCGGTGTGAAGGTCTGGATCAATCACGGAATCCATGACGCTGTAGACGACGCCGGTGAGGGCAGGAGGTAGAGATGCTCGTACCAAAGAAACTCAAGTACCGTAAGCCGCACCGCGGTCGTATGCGCGGCTTGGCCAAGGGTGGGACCGAGATCGAGTTCGGAGACTTCGGGTTGCAGGCGTTGGAGGCGTCTTGGATCACGAACCGGCAGATAGAGGCCGCTCGTATCGCGATGACCCGAAAGATAAAGCGTGGGGGTAAGGTCTGGATCAACATCTTCCCGCACAAGTCCGTTACCAAGAAGGCCGCCGAGACTCGTATGGGTTCCGGCAAGGGAAGTCCCGAGGGCTTCGTGGCTGTTGTAAAGCCGGGCCGCGTGATGTTCGAGATGAGTGGTGTCAGTGAAGAGTTGGCGCGAGAAGCGTTTAGCCTCGCCGCTCAGAAACTCCCGATCAAGACCCGCGTGCTCGTGCGTGGAGGTGGTCAGTAATGAAAGTCGCCGAAGTCCGCGAGTTGGACATCGAAGAGTTGGAGAAGCGCGTGGCCGATACGCGGCGCGAGCTCTTCAACCTCCGGTTCCAGCACGCGACGGGACAGTTGGAGAATACCGGTCAGATCAACGCTGTGCGAAAGAATATCGCCCGCCTCTTGACCGTCCTGAACCAGAAGAAGCAGGAGAACTAGAACATGACGGAAGAGAAAGATATCCAAGCCTCCGAGGAGACTCAGGAGCCGACACCAGGGACGGAGCCCGAGGGCACCACTCCCGAAACGGAAGCTACCGAGGAAACGCCCATGGAGACGCTCTCCGACACGGAAGAGATCGGGGAATCCGAGGTAGCTGAAGACCTGGGAACCAGCGCGGCCAAAGGCCCGGCGCTTGACCAGGATGAAGGTCAGATCCAATCCGACACCGAGCGGAACCGGCGCAAGGAGCGCGTGGGAATGGTCGTATCGGACAAGTCCGACAAAACGGTGACCGTTGCGGTCGAGACTTTGGTGCGTCACAAGCGTTATAAGAAGCGCGTGCGGAGCACGAAGAAGTTTATGGCTCACGATGAGGCTAACGAGGCTCGCACCGGTGATACCGTGCGGATCGTCGAGACCCGGCCACTGTCGGCGCGCAAGCGTTGGCGTCTGGGCAGCGTCATATCGAGGGCTGAGTAATGATCCAGAACGAGAGCAGACTACGTGTCGCGGATAACTCAGGGGCTCGCAGCATCCTAACTATCCGCATCCTCGGCGGCTCGAAGCGCAAGAGTGCCGGTATCGGCGACGTTATCGTCGCTACGGTCAAGGAAGCCACGCCGGGCGGCACCGTCAAGAAGGGCGAGGTTGTTAGGGCGGTCGTGGTTCGTACCGCTAAAGAGACGCGCCGAGACGATGGTTCGTATATTCGCTTCGGCGAGAACGCGGGTGTCATTATCAACCCGGACGGCGCTCCTCGGGGGACTCGAATCTTCGGGCCTGTGGCGCGCGAGCTTCGGGACAAGGGTTATACGAGGATCATCTCGCTGGCACCGGAGGTGTTGTAAAGATGGGATTGAAGATAAAAAAGGGAGACACGGTTGTCGTGATCTCCGGCAAAGACAAGGGCAAGCGCGGTGAGGTCGAGCGGGTGATCCCCGCCAAGAACCGGGTCGTAGTCGAGGGCGTGAATAACCGCACCCGGCACGCACGACCGAGCCAGAACAACCAGCAAGGATTGTTCAAGTTCGACGCGCCGATCGACATCTCCAACGTCATGTTGGTCGACCCAAGCTCCGGCGAGCCCACGAAGGTGAAGTATCGCTTTACGGACGCAGGCGAGAAGCTGCGGGTCGGGGCGAAGTCCGGGAAGGATATTGATGGCTAGGTTAAAAGACGTTTATCGCTCGGACGTAGCTCCGGCGCTCAAAGAGAAGTTCGAGATACAGAATCCCATGCGGATACCAAAGGTCGACAAGATCGTGGTTAACATGGGTGTCGGGGAGGCCGTCGTCAACAGCAAGGCGATGGACGGCGCGGTCGAGGATCTCACCAAGATCACCGGCCAGAAGCCACAGATTCGACGGGCTCGCAAGAGCATCGCGGGGTTCAAGATCCGTGAGGGAATGCCCGTTGGGGCTCGCGTCACGCTTCGTAACGAGCGGATGTGGGAATTCTTGGATCGACTGGTCTCGGTGGCATTGCCGAGGGTGAGGGACTTTCGGGGGATCAGCCCGAAGAGTTTCGATGGGCGCGGTAATTTCGCGCTGGGTCTCAGGGAGCAGCTTATATTCCCGGAGATCAGCTACGATTCTGTGGACGCGACGCGCGGCCTAGATGTCGCGGTTGTGACTACAGCGGAGACCGATGACGAGGCCCGAGAGCTTTTGCGGTTGCTCTGAATGCCGTTCCGGCAGAGTTAGGGGTAGAGAATGACGACGAAAGCCTGGTTGGCGCAACAGAAGACGCAGCAGAAGTTCTCGACTCGGGAATACAGCCGGTGTCAGCGGTGCGGTCGGGCTCGCGGTTACTATCGGAAGTTCGGTCTGTGCCGAATCTGTCTGCGGGAATTGGCGCACGAGGGCAAGATCCCCGGCGTGAAGAAAGCGAGTTGGTAGCACGATGTCGGTTAACGATCCAATAGCGGATTTCCTTACGAGGATTCGCAACGCACAGATGGCGAAGCACGATACCGCCGAGATGCCGCACTCGAAGATGAAGGTCGAGTTGGCCCGTATCCTCAAGGAGCAGGGATACATCACGGATTTTTCGGAGAAGGGCGCGGGCGCTGAGTCAAAGCTCGTCGTGGAGCTGAAGTATGGCCCCGACGGACGTCGCGGAATAACGGGCCTGCGGCGCATGAGCCGCCCCGGACGCCGCGTCTACCGCAAGCAGAACGACATCCCGCGCGTCCTCGACGGGCTGGGTGTGGCGATCCTTTCGACCTCGCGGGGCATCCTGACCGACCACGCCGCTCGCCGGCAGGGTATCGGCGGCGAAGTCCTGTGCTTCGTGTACTAGGAGGTTTGAGAGAATATGTCTAGAATCGGACGAGCACCGGTCGAAGTACCGGGTGGAGTAAATACAGAGATATCACCTCGCACCGTCAAGGTGACGGGGCCGAAGGGTGAACTGACCGTGCCGGTTGGTCGGGGTGTCGAAGTGAAGCAGGACGACGGAAACCTCATCGTCGAGCGGATTTCGGACTCGCCAGAGCACCGGGCCATGCACGGGTTGACGCGCAGCTTGATCCAGAACGCCGTAACGGGCGTGACGGATGGCTTTACGCGGACGCTGAATATAGCGGGCGTTGGTTACCGGGCGGCGTTGCAGGGCCAGGATATAAACTTGCAGGTCGGGTATTCGCATCCGGTGTCGGTTACGCCCCGCGAAGGTATCGAATTTGAGGTTCCGCAGCCGACGGTTATTATCGTGCGCGGAATCGACAAGCAGCGGGTTGGTCAGACGGCGGCGGAGATCCGCAAAGTCAGACCGCCGGAGCCGTACAAGGGCAAGGGCATCCGTTACAGCGACGAGACGATCCGGCGTAAAGTCGGCAAGGCCGGATAGGGAGGCAAGGAATGGCTGTTCTACAGAAAAGAGCGCATCGGGAGACGCGGCGCAAGCGCGTGCGGCGCAAGATCTCCGGCACCGCCGAGCGTCCGCGTTTGTCAGTGTACCGCTCGAACTTACACATCTACGCGCAACTCGTCAACGACGACGACGGTCGCACGCTGGCCGCCGCCGACTCCCGCGAGACTGGTGAGTCGGAGAACCGCAAGGACGCGGCTCGCAAAGTCGGGGAGCTTATCGCCAAGAAGGCATCAGATGCCGGTGTCGATACGGTCGTTTTCGACCGAGGCGGAAATCGGTATCACGGGCGCATTGCGGCACTCGCCGAAGGCGCGCGCGACGGCGGACTGAAACTTTAATCTAGGAGGCTTGAGGAACGTGGGTCGAGGCAGAAACGATAACAGAGGCGGAGCGCCGGGCGGTCCCGGTGGTCCGGGTGGACGCGGCGGTGGCCCTGGTGGACAGGGAGGCCGTGGCGGACAGGGCGGTCGCGGTGGTGGCCGTGGCGGTCGGCAGCGCGAGAACTCGGACTTTCAGGATCGGGTAGTCGAGATCCGTCGGGTGTCCAAGGTTGTCAAGGGCGGTCGACGCTTTAACTTCAGCGCGTTGGTAGTCGTCGGTGATGGCAAGGGTCGCGTGGGCGTGGGGCTCGGCAAGGCTAACACTGTGCCAGCGGCGATCACGAAGGGCCAGGACAAGGCCAAGCGCGAGATGTTCGACGTGCCGATGCGCAATACCACGATCCCGCATGGGGTAGTCGGCAAGTACGAAAGCTCCGAGGTGCTCTTGAAGCCAGCTTCCGAAGGTACGGGAGTTATCGCGGGCGGCGGCGTCCGGGCGGTCTTGGAATTGGCTGGTATTAAAGACGTGCTGACGAAAGCTCTTGGATCCACTACCTCGGTCAACCTGGTCAAGGCGACGGTCGAAGGGTTGCAGCGTCTACGGACGAAGGCCCAGATCGAGCAGCAGCGGGGGGTGAAGATCACGTCATGAGCCAATTGAAGGTTACGCAGATGCGGAGCACGATAGGCTCCCTCAGCAAGCACAAGAAGACGATCAAGGCGTTGGGTCTCAAGCGTATCCGCCACTCGCGAACGCACGAGGATACGCCTCAGATTCAGGGAATGCTCCACAAGGTGCGCCACTTGGTGCACGTCGTGGAGGTGAACGAGTAATGAGGCTGATCGAACTACAACCGGCCCCTGGCTCCACGAAGGAGCGCACACGTCTCGGGCGAGGCAAGGGTTCCGGCGACGGAAAGACGAGCGGTCGCGGCCATAAGGGCGCTGGCGCTCGATCCGGGGCTTCGACCCACCAGAACTACGAGGGTGGTCAGATGCCGCTGCAGCGTCGCTTGCCGAGGTTGAGAGGCATGGCCCGCGGACGTCACACCGTGGCGCGTCCGAAGGTGTACGCGGCGGTCAATGTCGGGGAACTCGAAGCAATATCGGGTGATACGATAGGCGTTGAAGAATTGCGGGCCGCAGGGCTCGTCGGCAAGCGGGGTGAGTTGGTCAAGATCCTGGGTGATGGGGAAATCAGCCGCCCGGTAAAGGTGACGGCTCACGCATTCTCCGGCACGGCGCGGGAGAAGATCGAATCGGTCGGCGGGAGCGCCGAGATACTGGAGCGATAGATATGTTGGGAGCCCTCGCAAACGCCTGGAAAGTCCCGGAACTTCGGCGTAAGCTGGCCTTTACGGCAGCCATAATCGCGCTGTATAGACTCGGGGCTTTCGTGCCGCTGCCTGGCATCAACCGCGAGGTCATAGGTGCTTCGCAGCCGGATGGGAACGCCGCGACAGCGTTACTCGGAGCGTTCACCGGCGGTGCTTTCAATAACTTCGCGATCTTCTCGTTAGGGATAATGCCTTATATTACGGCAGCTATCGTCATGCAGTTGATGACGGTGGCGATTCCGCGTTTGCAGGAGCTTGCCAAAGAAGGCGACACGGGGCAGGCCAAGATCACGCAGTACACGCGGTACTTTACGCTCGTGCTCGCCCTGATCCAATCAATCGCGCTGACGGTTTACTTCACTACGGGAAGTATGGGCGCGGTCTTCGCGGAGGCCGGACTAATCAACTACGTGCTGGTTATATTGACGCTCACCACGGGCGTAATGCTGGTGATGTGGCTCGGCGAGCTGATAACGCAACATGGTCTCGGAAACGGCATTTCGCTGATAATTACGGCTTCGATCATCTCGCAGGCTCCTATCGCGTTGCGGGCGTTGTACTCGGAAGGCAGCGTGTTGGTAGTCATTGTGCTCGCGTTGCTGCTCGTCATGATCGTGGCGGCCATCGTCTTCGTGAACGAGGGACAGCGGCGAATCCCGATCACCTACGCCAAGCGTCAGGTCGGGCGACGCATGAGCCAGGGTGGTACGACTTACCTGCCGCTCAAAGTCAACATGGCCGGGGTTATCCCGATCATCTTCGCCTCGTCGCTACTGATCTTCCCGACACTGCTCGGGACGTTCGCGGCGGGTGGAGATCGGAACTCGATCATCGGGCGTCTCGCGGCGTTCTTTGAGCCGGGTCAGCCGCCGTATCTGATCCTGTTCGCCTTGTTCATCATAATGTTTACATATTTCTACACTGCGGTGCAGTTCAACCCCATTGAGCACGCCGACAACCTCAAGAAGCAGGGTGGCTACATACCAGGGATTCGTCCGGGGCAGCCGACGGCGGTATATCTGAACAACGTGCTCACCCGGATCACGCTCTTCGGGGCGATCTTCTTGGCGGCGGTGGCGGTGTTGCCGTACATGATCACACCTCTGCTTGGACTTCCGTCTTCGGTGTTTATCGGTGGTACGTCTATCCTGATTGTGGTGGGTGTATCGCTGGATACGGTGCGGCAGTTGGAGAGTCAGTTGATGATGCGAAACTACGAAGGGTTTTTGAAGAAGCGATGAAACTTATTCTGTTGGGTCCTCAGGGAGCGGGCAAGGGCACTCAAGCCCAACGCCTCGCGGAGAAAACTGGTGCGAAGCATATCTCGACCGGCGACATTGTCCGGGCGGAGATCAAAGCCGACTCCGAGCTTGGCCGTAAGGTCCAGGAGTACAACGACCGGGGCGACCTCGTGCCGGACGAGATGATTGTGGAGATGGCGAAACCTCACCTCAGCGGCACGGATTCCTGGCTGCTGGACGGTTTCCCGCGCAACGAAGCTCAGGCCGAGGCTCTGGATGAAGCGTTAGCCGAGCTTGGTATAGAGATCGACAAGGCCATAGCTCTCGAAGCCGAAGACGACGAGTTGGTGCATCGTCTCTCGGGTCGTCGCACCAGCGACGCGACGGGAAAGGTTTATCATGTGGAGCATGATCCACCGCCGGAGAACGACTCCGAAGACCCGGGTCCGTTCGTGCAGCGCAAGGACGACACGGAGGAAGCCATCCGAAATCGGTTGGAGATCTACCACGAGCAGACCGAACCGCTGAAGGACTACTACGACGAACGAAACCTTCTGGTTACGGTGGACGCCACGCAAGAGATCGACGCTGTAACTCAAGAGATTCTCGACGCGGTTGGAGAAACGGCTTGATCGTCCGCAAGAGCAAGAGCGAACTCGAAACGATGCGCGAGGGTGGCCGCATCACCGCCGACTGCCTGAAGATGCTCGCGTCCAACGCCAAAGAAGGCGTGACGACGGGCGACCTCGACCGTTTGGCCGAGGAGTTCATTCGGGATCACGGCGGCACGCCGGAGTTCAAGGGGTATCAGGGCTTTCCGGCTTCGATCTGCGCTTCCCCGAACTCCATGATCGTGCATGGCATCCCGGACTCGTACACCCTGAAAGATGGCGACATAATCTCGCTGGATGTGGGCGTGCGCTACAAGGGTTTCGTTACCGACTCGGCCACGACGGTCGCGGTTGGAGAGGTTGACGGCGACATTTCGGGTCTTCTTGAGACTACGCGGGATTGTCTGGCGGCGGCGGTCGAGGAGATGCGCTCCGGTAATCGTTTGGGCGATGTGGGCCACGCGATACAGTCCGTGGCCGAATCGCGCGGGTATGGTGTGGTTCGTGACCTTGTGAGTCATGGCGTGGGTAGGGCGATGCACGAAGACCCCCAGATCCCAAACTACGGCAAACGAGGCACGGGGATCAAGCTTCAACCGGGCATGACGTTCGCGATAGAGCCCATGATCACACTGGGCTCCTACGATATCTCGATCAGCGAACTGGACGGCTGGTCTATCTACACCGCCGATGGCTCGATGGCCGCCCACTACGAGCACACCATCGCCGTTACGGAGAACGGACCGCTGGTTATCACGGGGAACGGGGTGCCGGGAGTCGGATAGTTGCCTGGAATCCGGTAGGAAAAAGCCGGTTGGCGTGATAGCATAGTCGTTTGGCTTCTGCCATTTTGTAACCCCGAGAAGCACTATAAAGACAAGAGAGCGTGAGGAGGTCCTTGGCTAAGGAAGATGTCATAGAGGTAGAGGGTACGGTGACGGAGGCGTTGCCGAACACTCAGTTCCGGGTTGAGTTGGAGAACGAGCACAACGTTCTGGCTCACATCTCGGGCAAGATGCGGATGAACTATATTCGGATACTGCCGGGTGACCGGGTAAAAGTGGAGTTGAGCCCCTACGACCTCAGCCGGGGACGTATCACGTACAGGTTCAGGACTTAAGAGCGCGAGAAACGAGGAACGAAACGTATGAAAGTCAGAGCGAGTGTGAAACCAATATGCGAGCGGTGCAAGGTTATCCGTCGTCGGGGCGTGGTGCGAGTCATTTGCTCGAACCCGCGACACAAGCAGAGGCAGGGTTAGTATGGCGCGTGTAGCGGGCATCGACTTGCCACGGGAAAAAAGGGTCGAGATTGGACTAACCTACGTGTTCGGCGTGGGGCGTTCGACGGCCAAGAAGATCTGCGCGGGGACTGACGTGGATCCCAACACGAAGGTGCGGGATCTCGCCGAGGGTGAAGTGGCGAAGATCCGGGCCTTCATCGACGAGAACGTCGAGGTCGAGGGAGACTTGCGTCGCGAGAACAACCAGAACATTCGGCGGCTTATGGAGATCGGCAGCTATCGGGGTATTCGGCATCGCCGGGGTCTACCGGTTCGCGGACAGCGGACAAAGACCAACGCCCGCAGCCGCAAGGGTCCGAAGCCGTCCATAGGCGGAAGGAAGAAGAAGTAGATGGGTAGGCAGAGGCAACAGCGCAGAGGCGGGCCGAGCCGAAGCCGCCGCAAGGTTCGCAAGAACGTAACGACCGGCGTGGTTCACATAAAAAGCTCGTTCAACAACACCATCGTTAGCGTCAGCGACACCGAGGGTAACGTCATATCCTGGGAATCGGCGGGTGCTCTCGGTTTCCGAGGCAGCCGCAAGAGCACGCCTTATGCGGCCCAGATGACCGCTGAGAGCTGTGCGAACAAGGCTATGGATCAGGGCGTTCGGCGGGTGGATATCGAGGTGAAGGGCCACGGCTCTGGCCGCGACATGGCCGCCCGTACTTTCCAGTCGATGGGCCTTGAAGTCCTCGGCATCCGGGACGTTACCGGACAGCCGCACAATGGTTGCCGACAGACCAAAAGGCGCAGGGGGTAGCTGATGGCTCGTTATACAGGACCGAGAGGACGCAGGGACCGCAGAGCCGGGGTGATGCTCTCCGAGATGCGGAAAAACCCGTTTGAGAGAAAGCCTTACCCGCCAGGCGAGCATGGGCGAGGTCGACAGCGGCAGACCGAGTACGGGATGCGGCTCATGGAGAAGCAGAAGGCGCGTTGGTTCTACTGCGTATCCGAGAAGCAATTCTCAAAGGCGTACGAGAAAGCCACCCGCATGTCGGGGGTCTCCGGCGAGAACCTGCTGCGGCTCATGGAGCTTCGGATGGACAACGTCATCTTCCGGCTCGGCTTCGCGACCAGTAGGCCGCAGGCTCGTCAGCTTGTCGTTCATGGGCATTTCGAGCTCAACGGACGCAAGCACGACATACCGTCGGCAATCCTCAAGCCGGATGACATCATCACGGTCAAGGAGAAGAGCCGTCGCCTGGAGCCCATAGTCAACGCGGTCGAGAACGTAGTGGCCGTTCCCGCGTGGCTAGAGGCCGATCACGAGAACTTCACGGGACGGTTGTTGCACACGCCGCAGCGGGAAGAGATCGAGATCCCGGTCGAAGAGCAGCTAATCATCGAGTTCTACAGCCGCTAGCCGTAAAACTCTTATTTATCAGGTGGTAATTTGACGATGTTAGATATAGCACCACCCCGCTTTAGGGTGGAAGAAGAAGGCGAACAGCGGGCGATATTTGTCGCCGAACCGTTGCCGCGCGGGCTTGGACATACTCTGGGCAACAGCCTACGGCGTGTGATGCTCAGCGGCCTAACGGGTGCTGCGGTCACCAAGATCCGCATAGAGGGCGTTCAGCACGAGTTCTCGACGATCCCCGGAGTTAAAGAGGATGTCGTCGACATTATCCTCAACGTCAAGGGGCTGAAGTTCAAGCTGGAGCGCGAAGAGGCGATGGAGCTCGAAATCCAGAAAGATGGTCCTGGTGAAGTGACCGCCGCCGACATTGAGACGAAGGCCGATGTGGAGGTAGTGGGTGAGGGACATTACCTCGCGAGCGTCTCCGATGGCGGGCATCTCGACTTGCGGCTCACCGTCGAGCGCGGTCAGGGCTACGTCCGGGCCGAGCAGAACAAGAGCGACGCGGACCCGATCGGGGTAATAGCGGTCGACTCTCTATTCTCGCCAGTCCAGCGCGTAAATTACTCAGTCTCCGAGACTCGCGCCGGTGCGCGCACGGACCTCGACTCCCTGACGCTGGAAGTCTTTACCGACGGTCGCATTGAGCCTCGGGAGGCGTTGCAGGAAGCTTCCAAGCAGCTTACGGACATACTCGGGTTGTTTACCGATGGGTACGAAGGTAACCGCGCTGGCGGCGGCGGAGAGGCTCGCCGGAGCAGTGGCCGAGCCGTTATCCAGGACGAGCGGTTGGTCGAGGATCTCGAACTGACGGTTCGGTCGTACAACTGTCTCAAGCGCGAGGGTGTGGATACCATCGGGCAGTTGGCTACGATGACCGAGGAAGAGTTAATGAACATTCGTAACCTCGGGATGAAGAGCGTCGATGAGATCCGGTCGAAGCTGACCGAGATCGGGTACGAGTTGGAGAGTGAGGGTTATGAAGCTGACCATACATAACCTGAGCTTGATCTGGGAGGACTGGAGATGAGGCACGCTAAGAGAGGGCGCAAGTTGGGCCGCGATGCCCAGCACCGCAAGCTCATGCTCGGGACGATGGCCGGACAGGTCATCACGCACGGTCGCATAAAGACGACCGCCCCGAAAGCGAAGGAGCTGCGCGGTGTCGTGGACAAGCTCATCAACACCGCCAAGAAAGACGATCTCGCCGCTCGGCGACGCGCGGTGAAGGTGCTGAAGGACAAGACTATCGTCCGGCGGCTCTTCGAGGATGTAGCTCCCGACCTCGACGGTCGCGACTCCGGCTACACGCGCATCATGCGTCTTGGGCCTCGCCTCGGCGACGGTGCCGAGACCGTCTACCTGGAGCTCGTAAACCACTCCACGGAGTAACCGTAGCTTCACAAAGAGAGAACCCTGGCACCGGGACCCGACTGGACAATTCCAGCGGGTCCCGTGCTATTTCCTTCGAGAACGTTTCCTACACCTACCCCGGCTCTGAGAAACCCGCCCTCGACGGTGTGAGCTTCGAGATAGCGGCGGGCGAATACGTTGGAGTCGTCGGCCCGAACGGCGGTGGAAAATCAACCCTGGTACGACTGCTGAACGGACTGCTCGTCGCCGATTCCGGGAACATCCGGGTCATGGGAGATGACCCTGCAACCGAGCCGTTCGGGGTTCGCCGCCGAGTCGGAATGTTGTTTCAGAACCCGGAGAACGGCTTGGTTGCGCCGTTCGTAGAAGACGATGTGGCGTTCGGGCTCGAAAACCTCGGCGTGGAACGGCTGGAGATGCGCGAGCGCGTCGCGGAGGCCATACGAGCCGTCGGTCTGGAGGGCTACGAGCGTCGCGAGCCACACACGCTCTCTGGCGGCGAGAAGCAGCGGGTCGCGCTAGCGGGGTTGCTCGCCATCCAGCCCGAAATACTAGCGTTGGACGAGCCGACTTCGATGCTCGATGCAGCCGGTCGACGCGAAGTGTTAGGACGGCTCGAAGCCTTGCGGGGAACGAAGACGGTTCTGCATGTCACGCATCATCTGGAGGAGCTTTTCGACGCTGACCGGGTATTCGTCTTGAACGAGGGAAGGCTCGTAGCGGATGCGGAGCCGACGCGGTTGTACTCGGATGCGGAATTGCTCAGGGAGAATCGGCTCGCTCTGCCGACGGTCTTGCAACTTGCTCTGGATCTCGAAATATCGCCAGCGGAAGCTCGGACGCCAGAGGATCTCGCCTTCGAGCTGAGGCGATTGTCCGCGAGCGAGCCCGGAAAGCTTCCATGAGGCTTGAACTAAAGGATGTGTGCCATACCTACGCTGCTGGGACACCGTTGGCGGTTGAGGCTCTGCGAGGAGTTTCGTTGACTGTGGAGGCTGGTGAGGTGCTTGGGATCGTTGGAGGTACAGGTTCCGGGAAGAGCACGTTAGTCCAGCATATGAACTGGATCCTACGCCCAACAAGCGGCGAGGTGCTGATCGACGGAGTCCATGCGTCAACGCTCAAAAAAAGCGAGTTGCGGCGCCGGGTCGGCCTCGTTTTCCAGTTCCCTGAAGCCGCATTGTTCGCCCCGACGGTCGAGGAAGACGTGAGTTTCGGGCCACAGAGGATGGGTTTGGGGGAAGACGCTGTTCGGGAGCGAGTGCGGGAGTCGTTGGCGATGCTCGATGTTGAGCATTTGGCGCAGCGGTCGCCGTTCGCGTTATCGGGTGGGGAGAAACGGAGGGTCGCTATCGCCGGAGTATTGGCGATGGGGCCGGAAGTCTTGATCCTCGACGAGCCGACTGCGGGCTTGGATCCCGCAACGAGGCAAGACCTCCTCTCGCTGATTCGTACGCTCAGCGAAGCGGGCACCTCCATAGTCCTCGTCTCACACGACCTCGAAGAAGTAGCCGAAGTAGCCGACCGGATCTGCGTGATGGAGGGAGGCCGCGTCCAAGCACTCGGAACCCCTCAGGAAGTCTTCTACGAAAACCCCGCAAATGCCCCCGCAACGGTAAGAGTTGCAGCCGCACTGCGAAATCCGTCCATCGGCAGACCAGTACGATACGCTGATACCTTAGCGGCTTTGCGAACGTCCGTGGAGAAGTAAGCCTGTGGCGAGTCGTAGTTTAGGTCAGTTCTATCCGGTGGCATCGCCATTGCACGGGTTGGATCCCCGCGCCAAGATCCTGTGCGTAACTATTCTCGCGGTTGGACTGTTCCTGATCGACACCATAGCGGGATTCTTTTTGATGACACTGGCGGTCGGGGCGCTGGTAACAATAAGCCGCATACCGTTAGCCGTGTTCCTAAGATTACTTCGACCAGTAGTGTTCATCGTGGCTCTGACGGTATTTTTTCAGGTATTGTTCTCTCGGGAGGGAGCGACGCTCCTTGAGTGGGGATTCATCGAGATACACGCGGGAGGTCTTAGGTTGGGATTTCTGCTCGCGTTGCGGATACTGCTTCTTGTCTCGGTGGCGGGATTACTGACCGCGACGACCGCTCCGGTGGCGCTGGCCGATGGGATAGAGGATCTACTCTCGCCGCTAAAGAAGCTGAGGTTTCCGGCGCATGAATTCGCGATGATGATGACCATTGCGTTGCGGTTCATACCCACGTTGGATGAGGAGGCCCGCAAGATAATGGCGGCTCAATCCGCTCGCGGGGCCGATTTTGGGGAGGGCGGTTTGATCCGCCGCTCGCGAGCCCTGATCCCGCTTCTAGTCCCGCTGACCGTCGGTGCTTTCCGCCGCGCCGACGAGCTGGCTGAAGCTATGGAGAGTCGAGGCTACCACGGCGGAACCGGACGAACCCGCTACCGCGAACTACGCCTTCACTTTCGTGATGCTGTCGCTCTGGCGATTGTGCTGGTCGTCCTGGCTCTAGGAATCCTCGCGTGAGAATCGCCGGACTCGTGGAGTACGACGGCTCGGATTTCGCGGGCTGGGCCAGGCAACCCGAGAGACGGACGGTCGAAGCGGTGCTGATCTCAGCCCTCGAAACCGTGCTGCGTCATCCCGTAAAACTCAGCGTAGCGGGTCGTACCGATGCGGGCGTACACGCGAGCGGGCAGGTGATCTCCTTCGACACAACCGCAGACCTGCAACCAGCCCAAATAGCCTACAAAACCACCGCCGTTCTCCCAAAGGATGTGGCTCTCCGTCGCTGCGCCACTGCCCCGGAAGACTTTGATGCCCGATACAACGCCCGCAGCCGACGATACGAATACCGGGTTCTAAACGGTGAATTGCGCTCTCCCCTGGAACGTCATCGAAGCGTCTACATCGCCCGACACCTGGACTTCGAATTGCTTCGAGGCGCAGCCAAACTGGTAGAAGGAATCCACGATTTTAGGGCGTTCACACCGTCCAAGAGCTACCATCGGCGTTTTACGCGAGCTGTCGAGGAGTCGCGGTGGACTCGTGATGGGGATCTACTGACGTATCACGTCGCGGCTAATTCGTTTCTGCATGGGATGGTCCGGTCGTTGATTGGTACGATGTGGGAGGTAGCTGAGGGCAAGCGGGATCTCGCGGATTTCGAGCGGCTACTGCGAGGCGTAGAGCGTAGCGAGGCTGGACCCGCCGCCCCGAGTCGGG
Source organism: Rubrobacteraceae bacterium (assembly GCA_041747155.1). Classification (GTDB taxonomy): domain Bacteria; phylum Actinomycetota; class Rubrobacteria; order Rubrobacterales; family Rubrobacteraceae; genus JACDDK01. The sequence continues at coordinate 16,936 of JBGTFQ010000120.1, read as the reverse complement.
GGCTAACGCTCGTGAACATCGAGTATGACCAAAACCTCTGGAGGGACGCATGACGAACGAAGATACAACCATGAAGCTTCTGCGGGACGTGGACGCCTACATCCAAGGGTTGTTCGTTCCAGCGGATGATGCTTTGGAGGCCGCTCTACGAGATTCTCTGGAAGCCGGGCTGCCGACCATAAACGTCTCGCCAACTCAGGGACGGCTGTTGCAGCTATTGGTCGAGATATCCGGTGCGGAGAGAATTTTGGAGATTGGTACTCTCGGCGGTTACAGTTCCATCTGGTTTATGCGGAGCTTGGCATCCCCAGACCGATTCTTGATGACGCTTGAGTTGGACCCGCATCACGCCGAGGTTGCCCGCAAGAACATCGAGCGGGCTGGAATCTCAGAGGAAGAGTTCGAGATCATGGTCGGAGATGCCCACGACTCGCTAGACATCCTCGTAGGGGAGGAAAGCGGGCCGTTCGACCTGATCTTCATAGACGCGGACAAAGAGAGCTATCCAGATTATCTGGAGCAAGCGATTAAACTGTCGCGTCCCGGTACGCTCATCTTGGCAGACAACGCCCTCCGGGGTGTGAGCGTACTCGACCCCGATGGTGATTCGCCGCGGGCGACGCGGGCGTTCAATGAGCGGATAGCGCACGACGAGCGGCTCTCGGCCATCGTGCTGCCCCTGATACGGGAGCGAATCGACGGTATCGCCATCGCACGAGTATTGTAGAGCTCTAAGAAGCGAATCCTGTCTATTCCGGCGATGTATGCTACTATTTGTTGCGTTTGAAATTCCGTCGGACTTGCAAAATCTCGGAGGATAATGAAAAGTTATATGGCGCGGCCCTTGGAGGTCGAGCGTAAATGGTATGTCGTAGATGCGCAGGGTCAGACCCTCGGTCGTTTGGCGACCCAGATAGCGGCTGTGTTGCGGGGCAAGAATAAGGCCCAGTACACGCCGCACGTCGACACGGGTGACTTTGTAGTCGTCGTCAACGCCGATAGGATAGAGGTGACGGGCCGCAAGTCGGAGCAGAAGATGTACTACCGTCACACGGGCTATCCTGGCGGCTTGAAAGAGGTCAGCTACGAGCGGATGATGGACCGCAAGCCGACCGAGATCGTGCGCAAGGCTGTCTGGGGCATGATGCCTAAGAGTCGGCTCGCTCGGGCACAGTTCAAGAAGTTGAAGATATACGCTGGTGCCGAGCACCCGCACGAAGCTCAAGACCCGCAACCGTTAGAGGTGAAGTAGCATGGCAGAGACTCTGTATTCTGGTACTGGACGGCGAAAGACCGCCGTCGCTCGCGTGAGGCTGCTTGCCGGTGATGGCAAGATCACGGTGAACGGTCGCGATTACAAGGAATATTTCCCGCGTCCGACGTACCAGAAGCTAGTGGCTTCGCCGCTAGAGCTTCTCGGAACCGCGGGCAACTACGACGTTGTCGCCTCGATCTCGGGCGGCGGTCCTACCGGACAGGCTGAGGCGTTGCGGCACGGTATCTCCCGCGCGCTCTCGACCGAATCACAGGACGCCAGGGCCGAGCTGAAGGTAGCAGGAATGCTCACCCGAGATGCCCGCGCCGTCGAGCGCAAGAAGTACGGCCTGAAGAAAGCTCGTAAGCGCCCGCAGTTCTCCAAGCGCTAGAGCGAACGAATCGAAACACTCGGACTCGAAACGGGCTCCTTTCCCAAACGGGAGGAGCCTTTTTCGTGGGCGACGCCCACCGAGCTGACACTGGGATCACGTTGATCCTGGACGCTTGTTTATAAGGGAGGCTAATTGAAGGAGATAGCTTTCGGCACCGATGGGGTGCGAGGGGTGGCGAATCGGGGGCTGACCCCGGAGGACGCGCTGCGGCTCGGATCATCCGCCGCCCGAGCATTTGGTGGTCCCATACTGATCGGACGCGACACCCGCCGCTCGGGAGCGATGCTCTCAGCCGCCCTGACCGCCGGTATTACGAGCGGCGGAGCGAAGGTCATAGACGCGGGAATCCTTCCAACTCCGGGTGTCGCTGCTCTCGCCCCAACCCTAGGAGCCGCAGCCGCAGGCGTAATAAGCGCGTCCCACAACCCGTACCCGGACAACGGCATCAAGTTTTTCTCCGGCGAAGGTCGCAAACTCCAGGAGACAAAGGAACGCGAAGTCGCCCGCCTAACCGCCGAGGATTTCGACCGACCAACCGGCGATGGTGTCGGAGATGTCGAAACACTCCCCGACGCGGCGAGGCTCTACGCTGAGAGCGTCCTGGATCGTCTACGTCCTCAGGCCGGGGGTATGAAAGTTCTCCTAGATTGCGCGAACGGTGCCGCATACGAAGCAGCACCGATGGCGTTCAAGGCGCTGGGCGCGAACGTGTCGCTCTCCGGGGTTCAGCCGACTGGGACTAATATCAACGAGGGCTGTGGATCTACGCACGTCGAGAGATTGGACGTAGCCGGGCATGATGTCGCGTTCGCATTCGACGGTGATGCTGACAGAGTGTTAGCGATGGACGAGACGGGCCGCGTTGTCGATGGAGACAAGATCATCGCGATTCTTGCACGGGATCTCATGCAGCGCGGTAGCCTGGCCGGTGGTGTGGTGGTCACGGTGATGAGCAACTTGGGATTCTTCAAGGCGATGGACGGCCTCCAGATACCCTACGAGGTAACGGCGGTCGGCGACAAGTACGTGGCCGAGGCCATGGCGCGACTCGGGGCGGCGGTCGGCGGGGAGCAGTCGGGACATGTCATACTGTCCGAGTATGTCGCGACCGGCGACGGCTTGATGACGGCACTAGCGGTCCTCGATGTGATGGTTCGGAGTGGGAAGCCGCTCTCGGAGCTTTCGCGAGTAATGGAGGTATATCCCCAGACTCTCATCAACGTCCGCGTGGAGGAAGCGGGCGCGGCGAAGTCCGTCGCAGGGCTTGAAGCTGTAGAGAGTTCGGTCGCGGAGGCTGAGAAGAGGCTCGGTGGCGAGGGGCGCATATTGTTGCGACCGAGTGGAACGGAGCCCGTGGTGCGGGTGATGGTGGAGCACATGGATGAGTCTGTGTGTCGGGAGGTCTGCGCGGAGGTTGCGGAGGTCGTGTCCGAAGCTGGGTCCAAAGGCGATAGGAGGTTTGAAGTTTGAGGTTCATAGGATGCGCGCTCGCCTGGAGGCCGGGTGAAGCCGCTGAGAAGCAGTCGTGTTTGGTGGTTCTGGATGAACGAGGGAGCATCATCGCCAACTCGTTCGCCGGTAGCGCGGAGGAGATCGCCCGCGCCGCCGAAGGCTACACGTCGGATCGGCGTGGCGTGGTCGTCGGGGCCGACGCGCCGCTGGCGATACCGAACGAGCGTGGAACCCGCATCGTTCATCGCGTGCTGGCTAAAGCCGCGCTTCCGGCGCACTCCGCCAGCAGAAACCAGTTCGATGGGACGATCCAGTCCGAGGACTTCCTTCAGGAGCTCGAAGAAGTTGGGATACAGTACACGGATTATCCGTTTCCGAGGGACCGAGGGCAGTGGGTCGTCACGGAGGTCGATTCTTCCGCGACGCTGAAAGTGTTGTCGTTGGAGCGAGGGAAGGCCGATGGAGATCTCTCGGAGGCTCTGCGGGCCATGCCGGAGCCGAAGCTTCGGAAGGGAAACAAGGAGGCTCGGGCGGCGGCGATCAAGGGTGCTGTGGACGTTCTTTGGAACACGCCGGGTTTGAGGTTGCGCACGGGAAACCTATCGGCGGATCTATCGCTGTCGGAGAACGTGGATCTCTCGAAGCTCGAAGTCAGCGCGACGCTCTCCCACGCGGACTTCGACAAGTTGGTCAGCCTGATCGAAGCGACGCTGGCCGCGTACACCGTCCACCGCCACTGGAAGGGCCGCGACGGCTCGATGGTCGTCGGGACGGGCGACACGGGCTCGGTACTGCTCCCCGCAGGCGATGCGCTGCACGAGCGGATCGCCGAAGAGTGCCGCACCGCGAAGGTTCCCTACGTCTAATATGGGACTGAAGGTCCGCATTATCCCTTGCCTGGACGTGGACGCTGGTCGCGTCGTGAAAGGTACGCAGTTCAAGGACCTGCGCGACGCCGGAGACCCGGTCGAGCTTGCAGCCCTTTATGATCTCGAAGGGGCCGATGAGATCGTGTTCTACGACATCACCGCCTCGCACGAGTCCCGGAACACCGCGACCGACCTAGCCCGAGCCGCCGCCTCGGAGGTCTTTATCCCCTACACCATCGGCGGCGGAGTCCGAACCGTCGAGGACATGCGGGACATGCTCCGGGCCGGGGCTGACAAAGTCTCGATCAACAGCGCGGCGGTGAAGACCCCAGATCTCATAGATGGTGGGGCGGAGCGCTTCGGGAACCAGTGCGTCGTGCTGAGCGTGGATGTAAAGCGCAAGGAATCCGCCCTCGGCTGGGAGGTCTATCTGAATGGTGGACGGCTCAATACCGGGATGGACGCTATCGAGTGGATGATCGAGGGCGAGAAGCGGGGAGCGGGGGAATTCGTGCTAAATAGTATGGATTCCGATGGAGTTCAGACGGGATATGACCTCGATTTGATCTCCGAGGTTGCGGAGAACACGAGCGTTCCGATCATCGCGTCGGGTGGGGCTGGAAACCCGGATCACATGGTGTCGGCGGTGAAAGCTGGCGCGAGTGCGGTTCTGGCCGCGAGCATCTTCCACTTCGGGGAATACACCATCCGCGAGGTGAAGGAATACATGAGCGAGGCCGGTGTCCCAATGCGCCTGACGGACGCGACCGCCGAAGCGAAGTAGCGAGGAGCGCAAAGTGGAGAGAGTGAAGTACGACGAAAACGGCCTGGTTCCGGTGATCGCCCAGGATGCGAACACGGGTGAAGTCCTGACCCTCGCCTACGCGAACCGCGAGGCTTTGGAGACGACGCTGTCCAGCGGTGAAGCCCATTTCTACTCTCGAAGCCGCGCCGAACTATGGCGCAAGGGCGCCACGAGCGGCAACACTCAGAAGGTCACCGAAGTTCGCCTGGACTGCGACGGAGACGCTGTACTCTATAAGGTCGAGCCGCGGGGCCCAGCGTGCCACACCGGGGAGCGGACTTGTTTTCATTCTACGATCGCGGGTGAGGGAGTCGGGGTGGCGGTTGGTGCGTCCGTTGGTTCGGAGAGTTTGGGGACTACGGTGGAGCGGCTGGCGGAGACTATAGCGCAGCGGCATCGGGACATGCCGGACGATTCTTATACGGCTGGTTTGATCCGTCGTGGCACCTCTCGCGTGGCGCAGAAGGTTGGGGAAGAGGCCGTCGAGGTGGTTATCGCGGCGATGAGCGATGAGAAGATCTCGGAGGAGACCGCGGATCTCGTCTATCATCTGTTAGTGCTGCTCGAAGAACGGGGCGTGGGCCTGGACGAAGTCGCGAGGGTGCTGAATGATCGGCACGGCTAGAGTCAACTTGATCCCAACTCTGGATGAGGCTCGCACTCTCGCCCGCTCGCACGACGTGGTCCCCGTGTACGCGGAGTTTATAGGAGATCTCGAAACCCCCATCTCCGCCGTCCTGAAGTTCGCGAATGAGGAGAATGTCTTCTTGCTGGAGAGTGCTGAGTCCGCCGAGCGGTTTGGGCGGTATTCGTTTCTCGGCTTCGATCCGAAGCGCACGCTCTCGTATCGGGATGGGGTTTATACGGTCGTGGATGCCGATGGTGTTCGGGAGGTTCCGGCGGACAACCCGTTCCGGGGGCTGGCGGAGATCGTGGGTAAGAAGAGCGTCGCGCCGTTGCCTAATCTTCCGGCGTTTGTAGGTGGAGCGGTCGGATATTTCTCGTACGACGCGGTGCGGTATCTGGAACGGCTACCGGATGCGCCGCCGGACGATCTGGACGTGCCGGAGGCGTACTTCGTGGTGACGGATACGCTTGTCGTCTTCGACCACCTGCGGCATAAGATACTCGTGATCTCTTTAGTAGACGCAAGCTCGCTGGGTGACGTAGAAGGCGATGGTTTCTCGACGGCTTATCGTCGCGCCGCGGACGACGTGCGCCGGGTCTCAGAGCGTTTGGCGGCTCCGATGGTTCGGCGAGCGTTGCCCGACGGTACTGACGCGCAGTTGGAGATATCTTCCAACATATCCGAAGCCGAGTACATCGAGGCCGTAGAGAAGGCTCAAGAGTACATACGGGCCGGAGATGCCTTCCAGGTCGTGCCGTCGCAGCGGTTTCGGGCGGAGGTTGGCGACTTGGACCCACTGCTGCTCTACCGGGGCTTGAGAACCGTCAACCCATCTCCCTATATGACCTATCTAAAGCTCGGAGATTTCTCGCTCGTCGGGGCTTCGCCGGAGCCGCTGGTGCGAGTCGAGGGTCGGCGCGTGATGACCCGCCCCGTCGCCGGAACTCGACCGCGAGGAGAAACGCCGGAAGCCGATGTCGCGCTCGCCGAAGAGCTGCTGGCGGACGAGAAAGAGCGGGCCGAGCACGTAATGCTCGTGGACCTCGGTCGCAACGACCTCGGGCGGGTCAGTGGAATCGGGACCGTCGAGCTAGAGACTTTTATGCAGATAGAACGATACTCACACGTCATGCACATCGTCTCCACCGTCGAGGGAGAGCTGCGCGACGACCTGACCGCTCTGGACGCTCTGGCTGCGGCGTTCCCCGCCGGAACCGTCTCCGGCGCACCCAAAGTCCGGGCGATGGAGATCATTGACGAACTAGAGACAACCCGCCGGGGTCCTTACGCCGGAGCCACGGGCTACTACGGCATTGACGGGCGCCTAGACACTTGCATAACCTTGCGCACCGCTCTACTAAAAGACGGTACAGCTTATTTTCAGGCCGGAGGTGGCGTGGTAGCGGACTCGGTGCCGAAGCTCGAATACGAAGAGAGTCGCAACAAAGCTCGGGCGTTGATGCGGGCGCTGGAGGTGGCCCGGAGCCGGGGGATGTGGTTGTGAATGCCCCTTCTCGAAAACTCTCTTGCCCCGCCCAGAGGGGTGGAGCAAGCTCTCAGGAAGAAACTTTCTATAGGGGATGATCGGCTATTCGCGAACCGCAACCACCTCAAGATATTCAGAGTCATAGCGGGTCGTGTCATCGGTGGCGCTATTATGCTCGGTCCACAGTTGCTCGAGGTCGCGGCGCAAAGCGGTTTGCTCTGCATCGTCAAGCGCGATGAATGCCCGATTCGTGGGGCCGTAGTAGGTGCGAAAGTGCTCGACCACGTCGGATGGGGGGAAGGGATAGTGGAACGGGTACTGTCGTTTGGTCAGGCGCAGTTCCTCTACCCCGTCGCGCAGTCGCTCGCGGACGGTCGCTTCGTTGCCCCACAGAAGAGGCGATGGCATTAGGGGCGGGGGCGGCACGTGCTTGCCGATAATTTTGAACATCTGTCCGACGAAGCCTTCGGGGGTCCAATTGGCCATAACGATCCGTCCGCCAGGCCGACACACGCGAACCAATTCGGCCGCCACCCGCTCCGGGCGGGGTGCGAACATCGCACCGATGAGGCTCGCCACCAAGTCAAACGAGGCATCCTCGTAGGCCAGCATCTCGGCGTCGCCTTCGTCGAACCGGACATCCAAGCCTTGGTCTTCGGCGCGGGCGCGAGCCTGCTCGATCGAATTCGTGGCGATGTCAACGCCGGTCACGCGAGCACCGGCGCGCGCGGCGGGGATGGATATCTGGCCCGCGCCGCAGGCCACGTCGAGCATGCGCGTCTCAGCCTGAATGGGGATACGTGCCAGGAATTCCAGCGCGCCTGGTTCCAGGTACTTGGCAAAGTGCCCGTAGTCTCCAGCCATCCAGGTGGCTTTGAGGCGGGTCTTTAGCGATTCCATCTCAGGTGTTATTTCAAATGTCATTACACTCCCTCCGTTCTTTCGCGGTTAACCACTCAGATACGTCCCTTCCGGGAACTGGCACCGTATCTACTCTTCTTGTCTCATCGTTCTTGACGGCGCTTGGTTCCGACGACCATGGAACCTGGGCCAACCACATATCCGACACACGTTCTCCCTTCTCGGGCTGGTCCGCACCCTCCCACGCTGGCAACAAGGTCAGCCTACTTTCTGACATGGGCAGGCGCATCCTCCAAATGAGTGATCTTTGGGTACTTAAAATCAGTGATCCCTGGGTACTCATTCACTCGCTTTCCGAGAAAGAACTTTAAAAGCTACGGCAACATCGACACCAACCGCTTCGTGGACGGCACCGTTCCCGCTGAGCACGAAGTGACGGTAGACACCGGATTCATGTCTTTCGATGCTGTCACGGCAGTGATGCGGAAAGCTGGCGCCGGGGCTGGAGAACTCGGAGTCGGGATCGTGGTGTACGGAGGGGTGGTCAAGCAAACCAGCACCACCGCCGAATACGGGGTAGCGACGCTTACTTGGAGCCCAACAGCGTAGCTGCTTCTTACCGACAGGAAGGGAGGATACGTCCGGAAGCGGTACTACCGGCAGTTCGCGGCGATGCGGTAAATAGAGAGCTACCGGCTCCGGCGGCTCTTGAAATCACCCACGGAGCGGACCGCGTCCGTGTGGGCTTCGTCTTCGTCGCATTCTCACGGGAAAGGGACTTCGCAGATTAATTTTAGAACTAGCCGAAGAGTTTATCCAAAGCATCCGGCACGAGTATACTGATCCTGATGTACGGAAAGCCATGTACCTAACGAATATTCAGCCCATACTTCGAGGCTGGAATCCACCTGAGATCAGAACTGGTCGTCAGTCGGATCTTATTCCTCATAGAAGGGCATCGACCTCAAATTGTCGCGGATCTCAAGGCTAATGAATCCATGAAGACTGCTCCATGCCGTACAGAATTCGGATGATGCCAGTCGAGAGTACCATCAACTCTTATATACTTGCAGCACAAAGTCTCTAGAATAGGGTTGCTTCACGAAGAGGACTTGCGACCTCTGAAAGCCCGTCGCTAATTGGAGAGGTAGAGCATGATAACCGGCATCAATCACGCAACTTTCGCGGTAGAAGATTTGCAGGTTTCTTTCGACTTCTACGTCAAGATACTAGGTTGCCAGCCGGTAGCCCGCTGGTCGGGCGGTGCTTAATTGATGGCTGGAGAATTATGGATCACCTTGATCTCGGGGGAACCCAATCGAGAAGGCCCGACGGCTGACTATACGCACGTGGCGTTCTCCGTATCCGAAGAGGACTTTGGTGCTGTGGCGGAGCGTGTACGTTGTTCCGGGGCCGTGATCTGGCAACAGAATCAGACGCAAGGCGATTCTCTGTACTTTGCAGACCCGGATGGACACAGACTAGAGTTGGCAACTTCAAGTCTAGCGGCCCGGCTCGCGGCGGATCGGGCCGACCCGCCGGAGGGTATGCGCTTCTTTGTTTGAGCTGTGAGTTATAAGCCGAGTTTGTTGGAGAGTTGATCACGGGCGAAGCCGATGATGACTTCTCCATCTATGACAGTCGTAGGGGTGGACTGGGATCTCGTCGCAATGAGTTCTTCGAGGGCTGCAGGATCTTCCTGAATGTTCTTCTCGGTGAACTCGACGTTGTTTTGGGACAGAAACTCTGTCTCCTGGTGACAGGGCCGTCAACCGGGCTGGGTGTAGACGATTACTTCGTGATCTGACACTTGTGCCTCCTTTGGATAGATATTCGATTCAGATTTAAACACCACGAGCGTGAGTGTCGCAACTAGAGGAACGGGCCGCTTGGCAGGTATGGGGTGAGTGACCCGAGGTTGCCTCGGGTGCAGACGGGACCGGCGGGAGAGAGCGAGAGTCCGGCTTCGAGGACGACGGGGATAGCCCAGTTTTGGAGGGCGGTGATCCAGCGTACTTCCACTTCGCCGTCGGCGCGAGCCAGACAAGCCCACAGAAGCTCCGAGGCGATCTCCGGGTTTGTGGCTGCGACGATATTGGGTGAACCTTTGTGCGTCACAGCGTAGCCGCGCCCCAAACCATTTTCGGAGACGAGCAGATGGTTGTCGATCTCTAGCAGGTGTTCGAGATCCGGACCATGAGCCGCTCCGCGAAGAGCCCGATCCACTTCCGCAGCAAGTGCCAGGTCTTGTTTGTTTCCGTCTCGCACTGAGAGGCTTTTGGGTATGTAGTTCTTTGAAACTGTTCCGCTCGCCATCAGGGTTGGATGCAAGGCGAAACCGGCGCGAGCGTAGCGGCGCATGGCAGCGGGGTGTGTGGAGGAGCAGATCATGCCTCCCGTGCATCCATCCGCGTATTCGAGTGCGTGGCGGAGTAGATTGTGGCCGATTCTATGACCACGATACTCTTCGTCCACGGCGAATAGCGAGAGGATCCAAACTTCCTCTCGCACGAGAGCGAGGGCTACTCCGACGACTCGTTCTCCATCAACCGCGACCCAAGATCCGTTAGGATCATGTTCGAGAAGGTGCCCGTAACGATCTATGCGCTGCTGTACTTCTTCAGCGGTGCGGTTCTGGACGTGCTCCCGTTCCTCGGGTGAATCGTGAAGGGCGTTGGTGCTGACCTCGTAGACATCATACGCGTCGCTGGGCCTCATGGGCCGAAGATCTAAGCTCATACGGAACATTGTAGTACGGTCATGAGAGACATAAAGGTGCGTAGAACCATCAGCGTTTAGCGGTCGAAATGGAAATAAAGTGAGTTCCGTTGAGCTATACTCTCGGCGATGTTGACGGGGATTCTTGTACTTTTTGGCTACCTTCTTGGCTCCGTTCCGACCGGCTATCTGGTTGGGCGAGGCTTCGGCGTGGACGTGCGTACGGTTGGCTCGGGGAACATTGGGACGGCGAACGTGCTACGGGCTGCGGGCAAATGGGCCGCTATCCTGACGTTGGTTGGAGATATGCTCAAGGGACTTGCTCCGGTGGTTTTGGCCCGTCTGGCTACGGATAACCTGTGGGTTCATGCGGGTGTTGCGCTCGCGGCGGTAGTTGGTCATTGCTGGCCGGTGTTTTTGAAGTTCAAGGGTGGTAAGGCTGTTGCTACGGGTGCGGGAACGAGTATTGGGCTCGCTCCGGTGGTGGGGCTCGGGTTGTTCGCGTTCTGGTGGGCGGTGGTGTTGGTGAGTCGCTACACGTCGCTTGGGGCTATCGCGGTGATGGTTGTTAGTCCGGTCGTGTTTGTTTTGACGGGTCAGCCGCTAGCATATGTGATGTACGCGGTGGTTGGCGGCTTGCTGGTGCTCTGGCGGCATCGGGAGAACGCGCGGGCTCTTATAAACGGTACGGAGCGTAAAGTTGGACAGAAGGCGGAGGGTGGTAAAGAGCGTGTTAAGTGAGGCTTATAGCGGCAAGACTATACTTCTTACCGGAGGGACGGGATTTTTAGGTACGGCGTTGGTGGAGAAGATCCTGCGCTCGTTGCCGGACCTCGGGAGATTGTACCTCGTGATCCGACCTTCCCGCGACAAATCCGCCGCCGAACGCTTTGAGAAGGATCTCCTAGCTTCCGCCGCCTTCAAGTTCCTGCGCGAACAACGCGGCGACAATTACGCGGACTACGCCGCCGATAAGGTCCGCATCCTGCAAGGCGATGTCCATGCGCCATCGCTGGGTCTCGGAGAGGGAGACCTCGCGGAGTTGTCGCGAGAGGTGGACATAGTTGTTCACTCGGCCGCATCAGTAGTCTTCGACGCGCCCCTGGACGCTGCAGTGGACTCGAACGTTCGCGGAACTTTGGGGCTTCTAAAGCTCGCTCGTGGGTGGGAGAAGAATCCGCTGTTCATGCACATCTCGACGTCCTATGTGGCGGGCCAGAGTGACACGCTCGCGCCGGAGCTGCCGCCGGGATCCACAACCCCGAACGGGACGAAACTCGATGCTCGTGAAGAAGTATTGAGCCTGGAGGCGGTCGTTGGGGAAGTAGAACGAGCTTCGACCGAGAAGAGCCTCGTGCGTCGGTTCGAGACTGAGGCCCGGCGGGAGCTCGGGATGGTCGGTGAAGAAGGAGAAGTCGCTGAGCGCGTGGACAAGTTGCGGCGGGCCTGGGTGCGTGAGCGTCTCGTGGAGCGGGGGACGGAGCGGGCACAGGAGCTTGGGTGGAATGACGTTTATACGTTTACGAAGTCTCTGGCGGAGCGGATGGTGGTGTTGGAGCGGGGGGAATTGCCGCTGGTGATTCTGCGACCGGCTATTATCGAGAGCAGCCACCGGGAGCCTTATCCGGGTTGGATCCAGGGTACCCGAATGGCGGACCCGATAATTATGGCGTTCGCTAAGGGCATCCTGCGAGAGTTCCCCGGCGACCCGAACAGCTACGTGGACCTCGTCCCCGTGGACCACGTAGTAAACGCCATCATCGCCGCCGCTATCCGCCGCCCGGAAACCCCCGAAGTCTTCCAAGTCGCCTCCGGCGAGCGCAACACCCTGCGCTACCGGGCCTTCTACGACATAACCCGCGAATACTTCCTCAAGAACCCTCTCCGGGACTCCAGCGGTCGTCCGGCCCAGTTGCCGGAGTGGAGTTTCCCCGGTCGCAAGCGGGTCGAGAGTGGCCTAAAACGAGAACTGGTCGCGCTCAAGATAGCGGGCAAGGTTGCCGCCCGGATGCGCGACGGCCACATGGCTTCCGACGCTCGCCAGCGCATAGCTCGCGCCGAGAAACGCGCTCGCATGAGCCTCTACTACAGTCGAATCTACGGCGCGTATGCAAACATGACCGCCACATTCTCCACCGCCCGCACCCAGAAGCTCTACGAGTCCCTGGAGCCTGCGGATCGCGAGAACTACCTTTTCGATATAACGCAACTCGACTGGCGGCAGTGGTTGCAGGAGATTCACTTGCCAGCTCTCACGACGCGGCCCAACCGCAAGAAGCGCAAGAAGGTTGTGGACGAGAAGCCCGGCGAGGTGGCGGCTATCTTCGATGTGGACGGAACGCTCGTTGGGTCCAATGTGGTGTCGTACTATGCGTGGCTCAAGACACGGGAGATGCATCCAGCGGCGCGGCCCCTCTGGCTCGCGGCATTCGCGACGAAGATTCCGTACTACTGGGGACTGGATAAGATCTCCCGCACCCACTTCAACCGCGCCTTCTATAAGAACTACGCTGGATGGGAGACCGAGCGGGCGAAGCATCTCGGGCAGGAATCTTTCCACGGTTTCACTCTCGAACGGATGTTCCCGGACGCGCTACAGCAGTTGCGGGATCACAGGGAAGCCGGACATCGGGTGGTGTTGCTCTCCGGTGCGCTGGACTTCCTGCTCGAACCGATGAAGGATCTCGTCGACGACGTTCTCTGCGCTTCTCTAACCGAGGAAGACGGCTTATACACCGGCGAGCTCTCCGGCACGCCCATAGCCGGGGACGCACGGGCCCGGATGCTCGCCTCATTCGCTCGACGGCGGAATCTCGACCTCACGCGGAGCTACGCCTACGCGGACGCGATCTCCGACCTCCCGATGCTCGAAGCCGTCGGGAATCCGGTCGCCGTGAACCCCGACCGCCGACTCCGGGCCGCCGCCGAGGACCGTGGCTGGCAGACTCGCGACTGGGGCAAGAACAGCACCGCTCCCAAGAAAGTCTAGAGCGGTTTGCGCTCGCTCGTCTACCGGAAATCCGTGCCGCGTTACTTGCTCATGCGGGCTGCGGCACACCGCGTAAAGAACCTGGAGACGAGCCGGTACGCGCCGCTGCAACTCGAAGACGTGCCGGAGCCAACACTTCCAACGCCGGAGTGGGTGCGGTTAAAGCCGACGTTGGCTGGTATTTGTGGCTCGGATCTCGGGACGTTGTCCTCCGAAAGCTCGCCATACTTCTCCCCGATCACCTCTCCACCCTTCACGATGGGCCACGAAGTAGTCGGGACCGTCACCGCAGATAACTCCGGCTTCCGAACCGGTGAACGAGTAGTCCTGGAACCCGCGCTCGGATGCTCCGTACGCGGCATTGAGCCACTCTGCGAATTCTGCGCCGCCGGACGACACGCACTTTGTCAAAACGTGGCGAACGGCAATATAAGTCCCGGCATTCAGACTGGGTTTTGCCACGATACGGGCGGCGGTTGGACACAGCGCACGCTCGTGGCCCATCCCTCACAACTGCATCGTGTGCCGGATGACGTGTCGGATGAAGCTGCGGTGGCTATCGAGCCACTGGCCTGTGCCGTTCACGCCGCGCTCGGGAATGCACCGGAGGCGGGGGAGACCGCGCTCGTGATCGGGGCTGGCAGTGTCGGCCTCTTCACGGTAGCCGCCCTCCGCCAACTGACCCCCGCAGGACGCATCATCTGCATCGCCAAGCATGCCCGCCAGAGAGAAGAAGCCTTGCGCCTCGGAGCGGACGAAGTCATCCATCCAAAGGAGACTTACACAACTCTACCGGAGGCACTAGGCACAACGTCATACAAGCCGGAGATCGGCAAGCCCGTAGTGATGGGCGGCGCGGAGCGAGTATTCGAGTGTGTCGGCGCTCCGGGTACGATGGAGGACGCCATGCGTCTTACGAAGCCCGGTGGACGAGTCTCGCTTGTCGGGATGCCCGGTGCAAGGAGCACTTTAGACTTGACGGCACTCTGGTACAAAGAGGTCAGCCTGGCCGGTACCTACGCTTACGGAGCCGAAGAGTACAAAGGCGAGAAGACGACGAGCTTCGATCTAGCACTGAGTATCGCGCCCAACCTAGCGCTCGAAACGATGGTGGGACCACGCTTCCGGCTGGAGGAATACCGGGAGGCAATAGCTGCGGCTAGAATGGCGGGACGCGAGGGACACGTGAAAGTAGTGTTCGATCATAGAATCTAGTCAGTCTCAAAGAAGCTGACAAGCTTCGAGCGAAGGGAGAACAGATGAGCCGCCCAGGATTTACAAAGATACTCGACGAAGATAGCCCGCCGATGATGTTCAACGCGGGGGATGGATTTCACTACGAGAAGCTGCCCGCCGGGACACGGGTCATATATCCGCCTGGCCCCGTGGAGCCTCTGGAGGACCCCGGCGTGGCTATCGAGCGGGCGTTGCTGGAGCCGATGGGGATGGAGCCTTTGCACGAGCTTCTGAAGCCCGGTATGAAGCTGACCATCGCATTCGACGATGTATCGTGTCCGTTGCCGCAGATGAAGCGACCGGACAATCGGCAGCTCGTGATCGAGAAAGTCTTGGAGAAGGCCGCCGCCAAAGGGGTCGAGGATATTCATCTTATCGCCGCGCTTGGGCTGCATCGGCGCATGACGGAGGCTGAGTTGCGGTGGGCATTGGGGGACAAAATTATGTCTCGCTACTATCCGGATCGGCTCTATAATTACGATGCTGAAGATGAAGAGGGCAACGCGGTTATTGGGGAGACGGAGCACGGAGAGCAGATCCGTATTAATCGCCGCGCCGCCGAGTCTGATCTCTTGATCTACGTGAACATCAACCTCGTGGCGATGAACGGCGGGCATAAATCCGTTCACACGGGCATCTCACCTTACTCCTCGATCCGGCATCATCATAACGCTCACACGCTCAAGAACACGCGGTCGCTCATGGACCCGCCGAACTCCGCGTTGCATGGCTCGGTGAATCGGATGGGTGAGATCCTGGACAAAGAGGTAAAGGTCTTTCATATCGAGACCACGCTCAATAACTCCGCTTTCCCGGCGGCTTTCAATTTTATGGGGCAGCCTGAGCACGAGTGGAGCGCGCTCACGAAGGCGAACTTCCTTGTCAACCATAAAGCCACTCAGACCATGCCTCGCGCCGCGGCACGCAGGATCTTCCGGTCTATCGTCGCGCCGCACAAGATGACGAGCGTTCAGGCGGGTGCCACAGAGCCCGTACACGAAGAGACGATCAAACACCTACACCGCCAACAGCTAGTTCAGGTCGAAGGCCAGTCCGACGTTCTGATGCTCGGAGTGCCGTACATTGGGCCGTACAACGTCAACTCCATAATGAACCCGATCCTGGTCCACAACATGGTCCTCGGCTACCTCTTCAACCTTTACAAAGGCAAGCCGCTCGTCCGCAAAGGAGGCGTCATCATAGCGACCCACCCCGTCTCCTACGAGTTCGACGAGGTCCATCACCCGAGCTACAAACCATTCTTCGACCAAGTGCTCTCTCAGACCACCGATCCGCACGAGGTCGAGCAGCGTTTCGAGGAGAAGTACATCCACGATCCCTGGTACAAGACCCTGTACCGCAGCTCGCACGCCTATCACGGCTGGCACCCGTTCACCACCTGGCAGTGGGGTGCTCACGCCCTAGATCACCTCGGTGATGTAATCTTCGTAGGTGGCGACCCGATGACCACGAAACACATGGGCTACAAACGCGCCGATACCATCGCCGAAGCCCTGCAAATAGCCCAGGATACCGTCGGCCCTAATCCATCCAAGACCTACATGCACATGCCGCCGCTCTTTATGTGCGAGGTGAGCTAGAGGGCGTTTATTCGCAGTTGCGCGAGGTTGGGGCTCTGTTAGCATACGTATAGGGAAAAGCGTATGCAAAGGAGAAGCATGACCGATCAAGCCGCGCCTGAATTGACGACCGAGGGTGTTGGATACACACCGACGGGTACTGTAAACGTTGTGGACCCTCACCCGCTGAATTGGCTGTACATAACCTGGAATACGATGGAGGAGCCCGTCCGAACCGACGAACGAGGTCACATGGTCGGGGCGGTCCTCGAAGACTCTCGTTGGACGGATGGAAAGACGCTTGAGGTGGATGTGCGTCGCGGCATCCGGTTCCAGGATGGCGAGGAATGCACCGCGCACAACTTCAAGCGGGCGTTCGATGAGATGCAGCGTTGGAGAGCGCCTCATCCACCAGGGACCAACTTGAACATTCACCAGGATACGAGCATCGAGATATTGGACGATTATAAGCTCGTGATCCACTTCCCCGAGCCCGACGGTCTTGTTTTGGGCAAGATGCGAGGGATGCACATACCAAGCACGCGGTTTTGGGATGAGATCGGCTTCGGCTACAAAAAGCAAGGTAGTGGCGAAGGTCACTGGTGAGTGATTGACGCTCCGGGCCCGTGGGGCACCGGTCCATTTACCCTCTCCGAGGGCTAC
>JBGTFQ010000119.1:0-3855 GCA_041747155.1 Rubrobacteraceae bacterium | reverse complement strand
GCCATCGGCGAAGAGACCGGCGACATCGACGGAATGCTCCAGAAGATCGCCGAGTTCTACGAATCCGAAGTCGACGCCACCGTCAAAGCGTTGACCTCCATCATAGAGCCGCTCATGATAGTTGTGGTCGGCGGCATCGTTGGCGGCATCATCGTTGCGATGTACCTCCCGATGTTCAAGATCTTCGAGCTTATTGAATAGAGTTTCTTTAGCGACTACATACGCTACAGTCGCATAATTACGCGACGTGGATATTAGCGTGTTGTGGAGTGAGCTTCCTCCGGGACGTTTTGTTCGCTTGCGGAGCGGAGGACTGCGTAGTCGATCTCCTGGAGGGCGGTTGTGTAGTCCATGCCCGAAGCCTGCAGTAGATCCAAGGCCGTGGATCTTATCTGCCCGACGAGCATATTGGTTTCGAGGTCATTCCTTGCATGTAGCACGACTGTCGCGTCTCCGGCGGCCTTGAGTGCGTACTCGCGGGTATCCAGCGGATGGTCGGGCGAATCCAGATAGACTCCCAGGGCATCGACGGCCTGCGCCAGCTTTAGAACACTCTCGGCGAGTGGTTCGAGGCTGTCACCTCCGGCCCGGACCATTGCGACGGCTGCGCGGGCTAGACCTCGCGAATCCCGGACGGCGAGGTCGAGTTGATCCGCGGCCCGGGCGTAGAAACCGAGGTGTCCCAAAGCCCGGCGACGCGGCGGCGACAGGCGCACCGTCCCGTAGCCCGCGTCTAGCGCCTCCCGAAAGCCGCCAACGCGGGCATCCATTCGGCGTGATTTTTTCAAGGCGTCATCCGCTTGTTCGACGTCCGCTGTGTACAACGCTTCGTAGATGTTCTCCAGCACGCCAACGAACTCGCCGAATATGGGATGCGCGGCCCGAGAGACGCTCCGACGAGGATTGCTGGGGATGATGGCTCTTAGACCAAGTGCGATCCCCGCTCCAATCAACGCTTCTATGAAGCGATCCCCAGACATCCCGGAACTCGGCGACGCTAGAATTACCATCAGCAAAGCGGAAACTCCCGCCTCGGTGATGGAGAGCGCTCCACCACCAAAGAACGTAACGAGGCCCGTGGCGAGGCCGACGACGAGAGCTATCTGCAACGCGCCAGAGCCGATCAAAGACAGCAACAAGTCGGCCACCGTAAGACCGCAAGCCACTCCAAAGACCAACTCGACCACCTGACTCCCTTCCTTTCCGGTAGTCACGGCAAGGGAGATGAGCGCTGCTATGGACGCAAACGCCGGATCTTCATGACCGAGCAAGGACGAGGCTATCCAATAAGCCATACCCGCCGCTAACGCCTTCTGCGCGACCTGAGCCCACTCACTTCCTAAACGACCAAAAGCCGCCTGGACACGCTTCAGCAACGTAGGAGCCCAAACAGTCATCCGACCACGCGCCTTCCATCCAATATTCATCAACTCACACCTCCAACCACAGCTTTTCTCTGAAATATAAATATCGCTATATGCGCTTTGCATATATAGACCAGTCTACCTACTTTGTGGGCATCTACAAGTGGTTTTTAGACTATTAGAGCGAGTGTTATTAAACTGTTGCAAACATGTATCAAGCACGAAGGTTGAGACGGAATGGGGGAGTTGATCTTCTAGGTACTTGTTTTCGGTAGGGTGTTCTCGGAATCAAGGAGGTCTATCATTTCCAGGGCGGTGGATTGGTCTGTGATCAGGACGTTCAGCAGTCCGGCTCGAATGGCTCCGATGTTGGGTAGTGCCTTTTGTGGGCCGCCGCTGACACCTATCTTATTTGGGATGCGTCGCAGTGACTCGAACTCCAGAGCTATCGGTACGGTCGTCAGCGCGGCCCTCGTGATTATCGCTAAAGGCATCGGAGTCGACAAGACTACCGAAACGGAGTCCGCCGCAGCCTAACACTCGGCCCTCGCCGGTCCTGTAAAGTATGCGTGATGAGCGCGTCTTCAGGACCGGACGATGCCGAATTTACGTACACCGAGAACGAGAGCGGGGATGAATATGGTCGAGAGAGAAGCGACGGTAATGGCCGCTGAGGGACTGCACGCCCGCCCGGCGGCGCAATTCGTGAAAGCGGCGAAAGCCTACAGCTCGGATATTCGGGTGATAAAAGGCGACAGAGAGGCCAATGCGAAAAGCTCGCTAAACCTCATGACCCTCGGCGCGAAACAGAACGACACGCTAATAATCCGGGCCGAAGGCGACGACGCGGAAGAAGCTGCTGACGCGCTGGCTGCCTTGATCGCCGAAGACGAGTAGTAGCCGGGGAATACAAACCCCTCTGCTGTCGTTAGACTCCCTGGCAGCAACGTCCCTCTACTACAACTTTGTCAACAACTCTCGTGCCGGAACAGCATTAAGTACATATTGCACAAGCATGGCGATATCGCTAGTATGAGGTTGTTACAGGTGGGTTAAGCGAATAAGGAATAGAGGAGAAGATAATGGCTCAGGCAAGTTCTGCGGGTGGCGGACAGTCGACGGGTTCTAGTCTGCGGGTAAAAGTTCAGAGGTTTGGCAGCTATCTCAGTGGGATGGTCATGCCAAACATTGGGGCGTTTATTGCGTGGGGTTTGATCACGGCTCTCTTTATTGAGACTGGGTGGTTGCCGAACGAGACTCTAGCCGAACTCGTCGGACCAATGATTACCTACCTGTTGCCGCTCCTGATCGGCTTCACTGGCGGTAGGCTAGTCTACGAGTTTCGTGGTGGTGTAGTTGGTTCTATAGCCACGATGGGCGTCATAGTTGGGACCGAGGTTCCGATGTTCCTTGGAGCCCTGATCATGGGTCCACTCGGTGGCTACGCTATAAAGAAATTCGATGAACTCCTGGAAGGTAAGGTTCGCCAGGGCTTCGAGATGCTCGTCAACAACTTCTCCGCCGGTATCGTCGGCGGAATTCTAGCCATAATAGGGTTGCTCGGTGCGAGCCCCCTCGTCACCGCCCTGAGCAACGCGCTCGGTAAAGGCGTGGATGTCATTGTCGCGGCTGGGCTTCTTCCTTTGGTCAGCATATTCGTCGAACCAGCAAAAATACTATTCTTGAACAACGCTATAAACCACGGCATTATCGCTCCGTTGGCCTTGAGCGATGCTAAAGACGCCGGTCAGTCCATTCTGTTTCTCGTAGAGACCAACCCTGGACCTGGGCTTGGTATCTTGCTTGCCTATATGTTTGTGGGACGCGGCATCGCTCGGAGTTCGGCTCCGGGCGCGGCGATCATCCACTTCTTTGGTGGTATCCACGAGATCTACTTCCCCTACGTCCTTATGCAGCCGCTGCTGATCCTCGCCGCCATCGCCGGCGGCGCGAGTGGACTGTTCGTAGAGGTTCTCTTCGGTGTTGGGCTCGTTTCGACCCCATCGCCGGGCAGTATCTTCGCGATTCTGGCCCTCACGGCTCGCGGTAGCTTTATCGGTGTGATCCTGGGTGTTCTGACCGCCGCGACGGTCTCGTTCCTTGTCGCGTCCGTGATCCTGCGCCGCTCCGCTCCTAGCGCCGAAGACGACCAGAACCTTGCAAACGCTACAGAGAGTATGCAAGACCTGCAGGGCAGCAAGAGCTCGGCAGCCGGAGCGCTGGGGGTCGCGTCCGGGTCCAACGGTCAGACCGACGATGCTCAGAAGATAGCGAACGCCAAGTCTGTCGTATTCGCTTGCGACGCTGGTATGGGTTCGAGCGCGATGGGCGCTTCCTTGCTCAAGAACAAGGTTCAGAAGGCCGGGTTGGATGTGGCCGTGACCAACGCCTCAATAGCCAATCTCACGGACGAGCCGGATGTCGTCGTCACGCACAAGGATCTTACCGACCGCGCCAGGGAGAAAGCGCCTAACGCGGCTCACGTCTCGGT
>JBGTFQ010000118.1:0-1656 GCA_041747155.1 Rubrobacteraceae bacterium | reverse complement strand
GGGCGGGAGTTGGATGAGGCTGGTTCCGGGGACATTCTCAATCGGTTTTTAGAAGCTGGTGGGAATTTCGTGGATACGGCGGATGTCTATGAGGCGGGGTTGTCCGAGGAGATCACGGGCAAGGCACTCAAAAACGCTGGGATCGATCGCGAAGATGTAGTTCTGGCGACCAAAGTGCGGATGCCGATGGGGGACGGACCGAACGATGTCGGTCTCTCCCGTAAGCACATAATGGCGGGCTGTGAGTCTTCTCTACGGCGGCTCGGTACAGACTACGTGGACTTGTATCAGGTGCATATGTGGGATGCCGCAACGCCTTTGGAGGAGACGCTCTCCGCGCTCACGGATCTCGTGAGATCGGGCAAGGTTCGGTACATTGGTTGTTCCAACTATACGGCGTGGCAGCTTATGAAGGCGTTGTGGATCAGTGATAAAGAAGGCTTCGAGAGGTTCGTTACTTTGCAGCCGCAATACTCGCTAGTCGAGCGAAACATAGAGCGGGAGTTGCTCCCGGCATGCGTCTCGGAGGGTGTGGGCGTGTTGCCGTGGGGACCGCTGGGTGGTGGATTTCTCTCAGGCAAGTATCGGCGGGACGAGAAACCGCCCGAGGACTCGCGCATAGCCGGAGCAACGGATGATCTCGAAGAAGCCTGGCAACGGAGAGCCACCGAGCGAAACTGGCGGACTATCGACGTAGTGCAGTCGATCTCCGACGAGACCGGAAAGAGCTTCCCCCAGATCAGCCTGAACTGGTTGCTCCGCCAACCCGGTGTAACCGCTCCAATACTCGGAGCCCGAAAGGTCGAGCAACTCGAAGACAACCTCGGCGCTACCGGCTGGAAGCTGACCGACGAACAAGTCCAAAACCTCTCCGAAGCCGCCGCCCTAGAAGAAGTCTATCCGCATCGCATGATCGAGGGTTTTCAGAGAGTCTAGAGTTCAATCGAAGCCGGTCAGTCAGCCAGCTTTTTCTGATTGGCTGACTGACCGGCTGAAATCCTAAGTCGCTTTCTCCTCGGCGCGGGTCTCTCTGTTTTGGCCGTTTGGCTCAGGGCTCTTCGGAGGACGATAGGAAAAGGCGCGATGGCCGGTTATTGCCTGCCCGACGATAAGCGTGTTTACGTCGTTGGTGCCTTCGTAGGTGTAGACGCCTTCGATGTCGGCCATATGTTCCATCACGCGGTAGTCGAGCAGGATGCCATTGCCGCCTAGCACGTCGCGGGCGAGGGCGGCTATGGTGCGGGCTTTGCTGACGTTGTTCATTTTGAACATGGAGACGGTGGCCGGGTCGAGATCTCCGTTGTCTTTGGTGCGGCCCATGTGGATGGAGAGTAGCTGGCTCAGTGAGATCTCATTGACCATCTGCACCAGTTTCTGCTGCACGAGTTGGAACGTGGCTATCGGCTGCCCGAATTGCGTGCGCTCTTTTGCGTAGGCGAGCGCGGTTTCGTAGCAATCCGCCGCTTGACCGAGGCCATCCCACCCAACGCCGTAGCGGGAGTGGGTGAGCACGGAGAGCCTCGAGCCGAGGCCGATCGCGCCGGGTAGTCGGGCGTCTTGCGGGATGTGGCAGTCCTTCATGGTGACGTGAGTCTGCCAGACGGCTCGTTGGGAGGCTTTGCGGGGGAGGACGTCCGTGTGAAAGCCGGGGTTGTC
>JBGTFQ010000117.1:0-9752 GCA_041747155.1 Rubrobacteraceae bacterium | reverse complement strand
CCGATCGCGGTCTTCAGGGTGGAGTAGATCCAGTCCCAGGTTGGGATTGGCCAGCCACTCCTCTACCGAGTAGCCTAAAACCGCCTCTATCTGTGGGCTAACGTAGAGGAGTGTGTGGTCAGGCTGCTCGCCCACGTCGAGCGCCTCGACGTAGGTGATGGCCGGGACCTGTTCGACTAGAGTGCGGTATCTCTGCTCCGATTCCTGCAATGTCTTCTCTGCTTGTTTGCGCTCGGTGACGTCCCTTGAGTTGACAATGACGCCGCGCACGGTCGGGTCGTGGAGCAAGCTGGTGCAGTACGTCTCGATGTGCCGCCAGGAGCCGTCCGCGTGCTGCAGCCGCAACTCCATCCATTTGGTAACGCCCGGATTGCTCATAGCGTTTGCGAAGATGCTCTGCACTCGTGCGTCGTCGTCGGGATGTACAGGAGTGAAGCTGTTCGTCCCTACTATGTCTTCGGCCTTGTAGCCCAGCATCTCCTCGACCGCCGGGTTGAGGTAGCCAACAGTGCCGTCGGCGTTCATGAGCATGATGATGTCTTTCGCGTTCTGTACCAGGGACCGAGAGCGCTGCTCGCTCTCTTCGAGCGCACTCTGTGCCTCCTCGCGCCTGGAGGTTTCCACTTTGAGCTCTTGCCATCTGCGCCAGGAGTAGAAACCGAATGCCAGCCCGAAGACGAGAGGCACGACCACGAGCTCGTCGAGTTCCCACCTTTCGTATCTCTGGGCCCAATTCTGGAATTCCTCGAATACATCGAAATAGAAAGCCACAACGAGCCCGATCACGGCGACGACGAAGATCGCTGCCAGATCCCTCACAGCTTTGTTGCTTGGTTTTTCTTTCATATAAGCGAGCCTTTCGGAACTACAGTATCGGGTAGTTGAGGCAACTGGCCGTAAGAGAGATCTCTAGTCTTCAATTTTCATCTTGCGCTCCAGTTTTCGTTCTGCTTTAGCTGGTACAGTGTTTTCTCGGTTTCTAGACTAGAAAACGAGATAGTGGCCTCTACTGCTCACGTACAGCTTTCACTCATATTGTCGGCAGGATAACCTCAGAACTTTAATCACAGGATTCATGAGTCTTCGAAACGGTAAACAGCAACGTATCAGCGGAATGCCGATCCTCGACGCCCTTTAGCCGGGGCCATCCACGGCTCCTTGGCACGGGAAGCCGGACGACGCCCATCCTAGCTCGCCAAACCACGCAATATTCATCTAACGGTTTCTTACCTGAACGCGCCGTCTTCGAGAAGTATATTCGTCCAGAGAGGCGTGTACTCGGGCCAGAGTAGAGTGTAGTGGTTCGCGCCTTCGATGCGCGTCTCATGACGGATGTCTAAAGCGTCGGACATCGCTTCGAGGGTGGTGTCCGGGATTAAAGGCCGACTCCCCGGAAAGAAACCCTCGGATGCCCGAACCACCGCCACCGGACACTTCACTTCGCGCATCTCATCCAGCGTCGGCGCCTGGGATGAAACACTTGCGGAATCCTCGCTCGCCGCCTCCGACGAGCATTTGGGAGAGTAGCCGTCTTCCGTTTTTTCGAGGTCGTAGAGATAATAGTCAGCCATCTCCGGGGGGAGGTCGTCCGGTGTGATCCCACTTCCCGGAAACCAGAAGTCCAGGTACTCGACCGGACTCTCGAACGTCATGTCGAGGCGGCGAAACGCTCGTGCCAGCCCTTCGCCTATCGCGGCGGCTTCCTGTTTCTCTTCTTCGGACATGGAATCGGGGTCGGTCTCGACGCGAGGCCAGCCGCCGTCCAGGAGGATTAGCGACCGGATGCGATCCGGACACATCAAAGCAGCCTTTAACGCAACGAAAGCCCCCATCGAATGCCCAGCCACGACAGCCGTTTCGAGACCGAGATGGTCCATGACCCGCATCACATCTTCCACGTGAGCCTCAAGCCCATAGCCAGACTCGGGCTTCTCCGAATCGCCCCTCCCGCGCAAGTCCATCCCAACAACCGGACGCGACGGAGCTATAAGCCGGGCGGTGGCATTGAAGGCCCGATGTTGAGCCGTTATTCCGTGCAGCAGGATGACAGGCTCCGAGCCAAGCCCAGCGTGCGATATCGCCAACTCCACATCACCCGGTACGCGCTCCGCAGTCCATATACTCTCCATATCGTCAGTATACGCAAAATGTCGAAAACGGGCGACCGCTCCGGCGGATGGTACATTAGCGGGATGAACGAGACCGGCATGACCTACCACGAAAACGTCCTGGCAGCTATCGGCAACACTCCCCTAATACGCCTCGGAAACATCGAACGGACCGAAAACTTGCAAGCAACCCTACTAGCGAAAGTCGAGTACCTGAATCCCGGCGGCTCCGTAAAGGATCGTCCCGCCATAAAGATGCTCGAAATCGCCGAGGAGCAGGGACTCCTAAAACCCGGCGGCACCGTCGTAGAGCCAACGAGCGGCAACACCGGCGCGGGCCTCGCTCTCGCCGCCGCCGTCAAGGGATACAAATGCATCTGCGTCATGCCCGAGAAGGCCAGCAAAGAGAAACAAGACCTCCTCAAGGCGATGGGCGCAGAGGTAGTCGTCACTCCCAGCCTGCCGCCCGACGATCCGGAGAGCTACTACTCCGTAGCCAAGCGACTCGCCGAGGAGATCCCCGGCGGCTTCAAACCCGGCCAGTACGAGAACCCCGCCAACCCCCTCGCCCACTACGAAACAACCGGTCCCGAACTCTGGCAGCAGACTGCCGGTCGCATCACCCACTTCGTGGCCGGAATGGGAACCTGCGGAACCATCTCCGGAACCGGACGATACCTCAAAGAACAGAGCGGAGAAGTCCGCATCGTCGGCGCGGACCCGGAAGGCTCCATCTTCTCGGACCCGGAAAACATACACAGATACTCCGTCGAGGGTGTTGGCGAAGATTTCTACCCCGGTAATCACGACGGGACGGTAGTCGACGACGTAATACAGGTAGACGACCGCGAAGCCTTTCTGATGACTCGTCGCCTGATGGCCGAGGAAGGTCTCTTCGTTGGGGGCTCGTGCGGCATGGCCGCCGTCGCCGCCGTGAGGGCCGCGAAGGATCTGCCGAAGAGTGCGGTCGTCGTAGTCTTGTTACCGGATACAGGCCGCAATTACGTCTCCAAAGTCTTCGACGACGAGTGGATGCTCGCCAACTCGTCCGCCACGGCGGAGGATCTCAAAAAACCATATCGCATCTTCGAGGAGGACGCATGAAATTCGCGACGCGGGCCATCCATGTCGGGCAGGAAGCCGACCCGACTACGGGAGCTACTATTGTCCCGATCTACCAGACCTCAACCTACACGCAAGAGGCTCCGGGCCAGCACAAAGGCTACGAGTACAGCCGCTCCGGCAATCCGACCCGCGCAGCCCTGGAAGAGTGCGTCGCCGCGCTAGAAGGCGGAGAATACGGGCTCGCGTTCGCCTCCGGGTTGGCGGCGACTACCGCCGTGATGAGCCTATTATCACCGGGGGACCACATCGTGGCCGGGGACGACCTATATGGCGGCTCATACCGACTCTTCGATAAGGTACTTCAGAAATCCAACGGCCTCGATTTCACCTTCGTCGATACCACGGACCCGGAGGCCGTGGAGGGAGCTCTGCGCCCCGAGACGAAAATGCTCTGGATCGAAACCCCAACAAACCCTATGCTCACCCTCTCGGACATCCAAACCCTCTCGGATATGGCCCACGAACGAAGCGCGATAGTCGCCGTGGACAACACCTTCGCCTCCCCATATTTCCAGCAACCGCTCTCCCTAGGCGCGGATATCGTGGTCCATTCAACGACTAAGTACATGGGCGGTCATTCGGACGTGGTCGGTGGCGCGACCATTACCTCCGACGCGGACTTGCAAGAGCGACTGGCTTTCTA
This sequence comes from Rubrobacteraceae bacterium, assembly GCA_041747155.1. GTDB lineage: Bacteria > Actinomycetota > Rubrobacteria > Rubrobacterales > Rubrobacteraceae > JACDDK01. Next base: position 5,876 of record JBGTFQ010000117.1, on the reverse strand, counting down.
CCAAAACGCCGCCGGTGCGGTGCCGGGACCGTTCGACTCCTGGATGGTGATGCGCGGCCTAAAGACCCTCGCCGTCCGTATGCGCCAGCACGAGAGCAACGCTCTGGCAATCGCAGGATTTCTTCAAGGCCACGAACAAGTCGCCACGGTCAACTACCCCGGCCTGCCGAGTCACCCGCAACATGATCTCGCCAAAAAGCAGATGACCGGCTTCTCGGGGATGGTCTCGTTTACCCTGAAAAGCGGCGCGGAAGCAGCTTACGCGGCGGTGCAGCAGACGAAACTATTCTCATTCGCCGAGTCGTTGGGCGGTGTGGAATCACTCATCACGCACCCGGCAACGATGACCCACGCGGCCATTCCGAAGGAGAGCCGCGAGGCGCGGGGCGTTACGGATGGGCTTCTGCGGCTCTCGGTTGGCATCGAGGACGTGGAGGATCTCATCGGCGATCTAGAGCAGGCGATTGACGGCGGTTAGCTTCAGGCCATACAGAGACCGAATGAGCATGTGACAAGTAGGTTCACGAGAAATAGGGCGATTGTTGCGGCCATAAGGATCAAGGAGATCTTAGCGTCGCTTTGAAACGTGCTATTTGCTGTTCGTAGTCGCATGGTCGCCATTGTTGAGAAGATCGCCACGATACCCGAAAAGGCTAACAACAAGGTAAATAGGCTGAGGTTTGGAATTCCAAAGAAAATCACCGGCGCACAAAAGATAGCTAGTATTAGTGCCAGTACCTCGGTTCGAGATGTGATGGCGAGTAGGCGACTTCTGGACTCGTCAGCGGTTCACGCATTCGCGGTAAAACTGGCGCCAATAGCCGCTACTAAGGCACCAAGTACAACCGCGAAAGGAAATACGATCAACATTGGAACAGCCAACCCCAGACTGCCCGCAAACAGCGTAGTTACGAGGCATCCCAGAAAGGCGATCATCCAGGTGACCGAAAATCCGAGTCGCCTCATCGCAGCACCTCCGGTTCCGGGAGAGTTGGTCTGAGTGCGCTTCGTTTAGCGGTTACTCTCCGTTGCGCTCGTGGTAATCATCGCGCCAGGCTACGAGTTTTTCGAGAGGGGCGAGATCGTAGTCCGGACCGCCGAAACCGAACATTATGTGCGTGATGCCATTCTCGACGTAAGCGTCGGCGTTCTTTATCTGGTCCGGATCTTGTATCAGAACGGAACGCTCTATCTCTTTGGGGTCGCGTCCCACTTTCTCGCACCAATCGTCGAGGATCTTGCTTTTGCGGCCCGCCTCCTCGGGGGCACCGAAACCGTTCCAGATGTGCGCGTTCTCCGCGACTATTCGCAACGTGACTTTCTCGCCGCCACCACCGATGAGGACTGGTATCTCGCGTGTCGGGGGCGGGTTTAGCTTGCTCATGCGCTCGGCTATTACGGGCATCGCAGCGTCGAGATCTTTCAGGCGCCCTGGTGCTGTACCGAACTCGTAGCCGTACTCGTCGTAGTCCTTCTGGAACCAACCGGAGCCGATACCGAGGATCAAGCGTCCATCGGAGATGTGGTCTATGGAGCGAGCCATGTCGGCGAGTAGATCCGCATTCCTGTAGGAATTGCACGTGACCAGTGCCCCAAATTCCACGCGCTCGGTGACTTCGGCCATAGCTGCGAGCATCGTCCAGCACTCGAAATGCTTGCCCTCGGGCTCTCCGTAGAGTGGATAGAAGTGATCCCAATTAAAGAGCGCGTCCGCCCCCATCTCCTCAACCCGCAACCAGGCATCTCGCATCTGTCCATAATCCGCGTGTTGCGGTTGTATCTGCGCTCCGACTCTTACCGTCATCCGAACTACCTCCCTGTAAGATTGGCTCTCTACGAAGTATGGACCGTCGCTGCGGTCGAGTCTACATACCAGAATGCAGTAAGATGCGCTCACCATGATGTCTGCTGACTCCAAAGACCAAACCTCCAGCCCGGATACAGCACCCGGTAACATACAAGCCCTAGCATTCGACGTGTTCGGGACTGTGGTGGATTGGCGGTCTTCGATCATCCGAGAGCTAGAAGACCTTGCCCGTAACAAGAATCTCGATGCCAACTGGCCCGCTTTCGCCGATGCCTGGCGGAGCCGCTACGCTCCATCGATGGATCTGGTGCGCCGAGGAGAACTCCCCTGGACAAACCTGGATGCGCTGCACCTCGCCTCCCTAGAAGAGCTTCTCGTGGAGTTCGAGGTTGACGGGCTGTCGGAGATCGACAAAGCTTACCTCAATCGGGCTTGGCATCGACTGTCTCCGTGGCCGGATGCCGTCGAAGGACTTACGCGGCTAAAAGAACGATTCGTCATAACCACGCTCTCCAACGGCAACGTCGCGTTGTTGACCAACATGGCTAAACGTGCGGGATTGCCGTGGGACACGGTTCTTTCGGCGGAGCTAGTCCAGCACTACAAGCCAGATGCGGAAGCTTACCTCATGGTTCCAAAGCTTTTGGATCTTCACCCCAAACAAGTCATGCTAGTCGCCGCTCACCCCAACGACCTGCGAGCCGCCCGCGACAATGGACTAAAAACAGCTTACGTCCATCGCCCCCTGGAGTTTGGAGCTGGCAAAGAGCCAGAGCATCCGGGACCAGAGTTCGATGTCACGGCAGAGGATTTCCTGGATCTAGCGGTAAAACTAGACGCTTGAGAGCCGCGGCTACAACAGAGCCCAAAGAGCAGTAGCGACACCCAGAGATCCCGTAAGGATCACAATACCCAGAGTCAGGTAACGGAACGCTCCCTCGGAAACGTAGCCCAGAATCTTCGTGCCGATAGCCTTGCCCAGAATCGAGATTGGAACCAGCAAAAGCCCCTGCCAGATCTCACCGGTCTCGACCAGACCTCGGGCCGAAAGCACCCCGATCCCAACAACGCTCATCGGCAGAAAGTACAACGCGCTCGTTCCTCGAAATTCGTGCTTCGGCAAGGCGCGGGATGCGAGCAGAAGAACTATCGGAGGACCAGCAAGTCCTGTAGAAGTCGAGAGAGCGCCGCTTGAGAATCCCGCTACCAGCGTCCCCCAGCGAGTGTCCGCCCCTGGCAGTCGAATCTCCCAAACTAGAAGAAGAGCCGAGAACACCACGATCAATCCAACCCCGAGTCGAATGTACAGTGGATCCACAACCCTCAGAGCCTCGACTCCTAGAACGAGCCCGAAGAGCGACGGTACCAACAGGGCAACGGAAAGCCGTCTACGAGCCTCGCTCCACGAATCCCAGACTACCGCTAGGTTGATAAAAACAGAGAAGACTGTCGTCAGCACAATAACCGTGCGAGGCTCGTAGACAAAGAGAAGCACTGGAGCACTGATCAAAGCCAATCCAAAACCCGTCATCCCCGTAACCGTCCCGGCCAGAAACGCAGCGAAGATAGCGACCACGAAAGCCCAGGTTAGCAAGACGGGCTTCTCCCTCCGAAGAAGCTTAGATTAGCGCAGAACGCCAGCGTAGAGGCGTTCCCAGGCTTCCATCTCCGGAGTGAAGTAGCGCACGCGAGTCTTTTTGTACTCACGGGTGGAGTAGAGGGAGGCGAAATCCGACAGGCCGCTCTCTTCGGCCATAGTAGCTAGAATAGTTTCGCACTCCTCAACACTGCGACCGTGGACCATGCTGAACAGCGCGTAGGGCCAATCCTCGTAGATCGGACGCTGGTAGCAGTGTGAGACCGCCTGGTATTGCGCAAACATGTTGCCGACTTCCTCGACGCGCTCCTCCGGGACCTTCCAGACACCCATAGCGTTCGCTCGGAAACCGGCTTTGCGATGATAGAGAACGGCGGAGAAGCGGCGCATGATCTTGCGCCGCTGCAAGTCGTTGGCGTGCTCTATAAGATCCTCGTAAGACATCCCGATCTGCTCTCCCCACAGATCAAACGGCCTCGGGGTAAGCGGCACATCCTCCTGCAAGGTCCGGATTGCATCCCGGTCGGTATCGGAGATGTTGCGATCCGCCGCCGCGCGATCCGATTCGCCGTATTGCGGAGCTTCCTTTTTCGCCGTCGCCCCCATGTTCATATCGAGCGTGACACCGATCTTGAACAGCTTGAGCGTCGGCAAGATACGAGTCTTCTCTGCGCCGCTAATACGGTGCAGAACGTCCACCGTGCCTTCGAGACCGAGCCTGGAGTCTGGCGGCACGGCGACTGTGTACCAAAGGTTCAACTCATTGTTGCGCTCGTAGTTATGGGATACACCAGGGTGAGAGTTGATGGCTTTCGCACCTTCGGCCAGCTTGTTTTTTGGGATTCTTGCAGCTACGAGTGTCGACTGATACCCGAGAACTCGCGTGTCGAAGATAGCACTGATCTGGCGTATCACTCGCGACCTTTTGAGGGACTCGATCCGCCGGATGACCTCACTACCCGATAGACCTACTTCTCGTCCAATGGCAGAGAACGGCTCTCGCTCCAGCGGAAACTCGCGCTGTATAAAATTGAGTATGTCTTTGTCGGTGCCGTCCATCATGCGGCTTGCGGATGTTGTGCTTACCACGCTCTACGGACCCTTCTCGAAATTTTCTAACGTCTTGGGTGATAATAACAGCCCCGACTTAATTACGGTATGAGAAAGTTTACGATTTACTTTAAGAGTCCGAGCTTCACCTCCAAACGTCTCTGCCACACACCCGCCGCCGGAGTCCGTCTATGGGAGTCGCCGACGTACTCGTGAACTCACGAGAAAAGTGGACCGGGAAGCATCCGGTCCACTTAAGTCATTCGAAGCTTGTCAGGGTTTTCTTACGGGCGGCGCTTGACGACTTCACAGTCGCTCGCAACAACATCTCTCGGCTCGGCGGTCACCTCGTCCAGTCCGGGACCGCAGTAGATGATGTCTCGGGCGTTGTCGCCTTTGGTCGGGGAGGTGCCATTGTAGCGACCATCGTTTATCTCATCGTTGCCGCTCTGGCCTCGAAGTATGTCGCCTTTGGGTCCGCCATAGATATCGTCCGCGCCACCACCACCGTAGACTATGTCTTGGCCGCGACCGCGCACCGTGTTAGCCGCGTCGCTGTCAGCGTCTAGGAAATCACCGGAGCCACGACCGTAGAGAATGTCGTCGCCACCTTTAGCGAAGAGTCCGTCGGCGCCTCTGGTGCCTTTGAGAATCTCGTCCCGATTGGAGCCCTCTTTTATCTTTAGGCCCGCTAGGTGATCCGCCAAAGCCGGTGCCGCGACCACTAGCATTAGAGCCAGCATCGCTCCCAGAATCATTATCTTCCTCACGCTCGTTCTCCATTCCATCTATTGATTCGTTTCCACGACGACAGTGGTGCGCCCGAGTTCTAGCTCCCTTCCGATGATGGCCTACGGCAAAGCGTTCGACACTGACAATCTGTCATACGCAAGCTGAGTCGTTATCGTTCATCGTTTTCGACTTTTTTGTTTCGAGCGACTTACGTGTCTGGATCCGCTTGTTCCGCGAAGATTCCGCTGCCAACTGTTTAGCCTATCTGGCGCGAACTCAGCTTATCGGGGTGCCGACATCGCGCTCTGTGATGGGTTCTTCTCGGGAAGATCTGCTTCGATAACCAGGTCTCCCTCGGTCGTGCGGACCTCCAGACCGGTTGCGTCCTCGCGCAAGAGCGCCGCGTTCATCCGACACTCGAGTGGCTGGTCTCCGGTACCGATAAAGGCGCCGGAGGGTACGGAGGTGCCGTTTTCGTTCCGAAGCGCGAGCTCGTAAGTCTCTCCATCCTCCAACCCGGAGACGACGAGTATGGTCTCGGTGCCCCAGGTGTGGTCGATAAGGTTCGCCTCGGCCTCCACTCCCGAAGATGTCTCGGAGAAGGCGACCGGCTCCATAGGCGGACCGGTGATTTTCGGGACGAGCGCGAACGAACCGACCGAGATGAGCACGGCCGCCGCGGCCGCCGCC
>JBGTFQ010000116.1:0-29664 GCA_041747155.1 Rubrobacteraceae bacterium | reverse complement strand
CCGATTCGCCGTCGCCGAGGATCTCATCAACTACGACGCGCACTTGTTCGAGGGCGGGGGCGACCAGCCCGATCAACTGCCCATTGAACTCGGTGCACTCTCCGACAGCGTAGACGTTCTCGACGCTGGTCCGCATGTGCTCGTCCACCACGATGCCCGAGTTGCAGCGGATATTTCCTTGTCCGGCGGGCTTCGTGTTCGGGACGATGCCGGTGCAGATCACGACCATGTCCGCCATAAGGAATTCGCCAGTCTTTAGCCTTACGCCCTGGACGTGACCGTTGCCGAGTATTTCCTCGGTATTCGCCTCCACGCGCACGTCGATGCCCATTTTCTCGATCTCGTGCTGCAGCATCCGCCCGGCCGGTGGGTCCAACTGCTGGTTCATCAGATGCCCGGAACGGTGCAGCACCGTTACCTCCGCGTCGTGCGTCAGCAGCCCATAAGCTGCCTCAAGCCCAAGCAGGCCTCCTCCGATGACGACTGCCTTCTCCGGCTCGGATTCAAGCATCTCCTCCACGTCCCGTACCGTGCGGAACACGAATACGCCGTTCTTGTCGCGACCTTCGATGGGGGGGACTGAGGACGACGAGCCGGTAGCCAGGATGAGGCGGTCGTATTCCACCCATTCGTCATCGGTTCCGCGGACGCGCTGTTCTGTCGTATCTATCTCTTCGAGGAGTATGCCTCGGCGGAAGTCTACGTTCTGTTCTTCGTACCAGTCGTCGGAGCGCATTCCGAGGTCTTCGAGGTCCACGCTTCCGGCCATGTACTCTGAGAGGCGAACCCGATCGTAAGTGCCGACTTCCTCGCCGCCGTAGAGCGTGATCTCGACGCCCGCTGCGTTTTTGGCGAGTAGGCTGTCCACCAACGCGGCCCCGGCGTTCCCATTGCCTACGACCGTGATCCTCAATCTCTCACTCAACTGTTAGCCTCTCTTTGTGGATTATTTGTCTGCTGTCGCGAATTCTTGCTTGTCGACCTTTTTCTTGAGGTCAACTGGCTCCAGACGAACCGCCGCGCCTTTTAGCTCGGGTTGCTTGCTGATGGGATCGACCGTGTCGTGGGTTGTCTCGTTGAGACTCCCACCGTCGGTCCAGAGATCCCCCCAGTGAAACGGCGCGAACACTGTCCCAGGCTCGACTGTCTCACTTATGACAACTCGCGCCGTGAACGATCCTCGCGCCGATGAGACACGGGCTGCCTCGCCGTTCTTGAGACCAGCTTCACCAGCGGCTTCTGGATGTACTTCTACGAATGGGCCATCTTCGAGCCCTTTCATCAGCTTGGGCGAGCGTCCGGTGCGGGTCATCGTGTGCCACTGGTTTTTGACGCGACCGTTGGAGAGTGTGAGCGGGTACTCGGCGTTCGTAGATTCGTGCAACTCTTCGTGCGGAGTCGCCTCGAAGCGGGCTCGCCGATCCGGGGTGTTGAAGTGCTTGTCCGCGTAGAGTCGGGGCGTGCCGGGGTGTTCGGCGTCTCGCTCCATGATCCGCTCGAATCTTCCGAACGGAACCTCGCTGTCGTAGAGACTGTCCGGGACTGGCCATTGCGCGGGCCGCCGCCGCAACCGCTCGTGCGAAAGCCCGGTAACGTCCGGGACCGTGCCTCGGGTCAACTCGACGTACTCCGCGTAGATCTCCGCCGACGATTCCCAGGCAAAATGCTTACCGTAACCCAGAGCGCGGGCTGCGCCGCAGAAGATCTCCCAGTCCGCCCGAGCTTCGCCCGGTGGTTCGACGAGCTTCTCGACTAAGCTCACCCGACGCTCGGAGTTCGTCATTACGCCAGCTTTCTCGCCCCACTGAGCCGCCGGGAGCACGAGGTCCGCGTAGGCCGTCGTCTCCGTAGGATATGCGTCCTGGACGACGACGAACGGGGCTTTCTCCAAAGCGCGGCGGGTGCGGGTGAGATCCGGCATCGAAGCTGCGGGATTGGTGGCAGCTACCCACAGAAACTTCGTGTCGCCTTTCTCCAGAGCCCGAAACATCTCCGTAGCCGGAAGGCCGGGTTTATCGGAGATTGAGCCCGGCTTCACACGCCATGCCTCTTCGACTTCGGTTCTATGTCGCTCGTTCTCCACGAGCCGGTATCCGGGTAGCAGATGCGCTAAGCCGCCGACTTCCCGGCCACCCATAGCGTTTGGCTGGCCGGTAAGGCTAAATGGCCCCGCTCCCGGCTTTCCGATATTCCCCGTGGCGAGGTGCAGATTGATGATGGCCCGGTTCTTTTTGGCTCCGACCGCGCTCTGATTGACGCCCATCGTCCAAAGGGTGAGTGCGGCTTTCGCCTGACCGAATTTACGCGCCGCCCAAATTATGTTGTTCTGGTCCACGCCGCAGACTCGTGCTGCTTTGCGGGGCGTCCACTCGCGGGCGGCTTTCGCGGCTTCCTCGAAACCGGTCGTACGATGTTGGATAAAGTTCTGGTCCAGGAAATTCTCGTCCATAAGAACCCGGAGCATCGCGTTGGCTAGGGCGAGATCCGTGCCGGGTCTGATGGGAAGATGCAGGTCGGCGATATCGGCGGTCGCTGTGCGACGGGGGTCGATCACAATTACGGAGACTGCGGGGTCTTTGGTTCGCTGTTGTATCCTGCCGAACGTGATCGGGTGGCAGTCAGCCGTATTGGACCCCCACAACAACAAACACTCCGCGAAACCAATGTCCGCGTATGAGGCGGGAGGCCCATCCGTCCCAAATGCTCCCGCATACCCAGCCACCGCGCTAGACATACACAATCTGGAGTTTGAGTCCAGGTTGTTCGTCCCCAAAAACCCTTTCGCCAGCTTGTTGACCGCGTAGTAATCCTCCGTCAGCAACTGCCCGGAGATGTAGAAAGCCGCCGCTTCCGAACCATTCTCGTCTATGGTGTCGTGTAGCTTCTCGGCGATCTCTGCGAAAGCTTCGTTCCATGAGACTTGTTCCAATTCGCCGTTCGCGTTACGTCGTTGAGGATGCGTGAGGCGATCCGGAGACGACAAAGCTTCCGGCAATCCTGTCGGTTTGGGGCAGAGCTTGCCGAAGTTTGCCGGATGAGACTTGTCGCCCCGGATCTGGACGATCCCGCCATCCTTCATTCCAGCCTCGACACCGCACCCTACTCCACAGTACGGACAAGTCGACTTTACCCACCGATCCGGCTGCTTTCCGGCTTTTTCCCTACTCAAATCTCTCCCTCAAATAGAGGATTACTCGAACCGCGAGACGATCTCAAAGAATGTTAGATGATGTACGGAAACGTCCGCATCGGCCCAATGTACATATATGCAACACGGTAATAGACGGATTTTGGGACAGTCGGTAGACCCAGCGTTGGCACAAGGATAAGAGCCTTTTCGGGGAGTAAATTCAGGACATCGGGACAAAGACTTTTTGCTGCCGGGCAGGTTAGCATTGCGCTGGTTGAGTCGCATCTTACGTTAAGTGGGCAGTACAAAACCATCGGCTACCGTCGATCGTTGGAGGGAGGTATCTTGCAGGAAAACGCGAGTGTGCGGAGGGCTGCTACGGACGCTGATACGAGAAGTGGGTCCAGTTGGATCGAGAAGTGGAGGCCGGAGGACGAGACTTTCTGGCAGAACAAAGGCAAGAAGGTAGCTTACAGAAATCTGGTTTTCTCCATATTCGCGGAGTTTCTGGCGTTCTCTGTGTGGCAGGTCTTCAGCGTTGTGGCGGCGATCATGGTGACTCTGCAGTTTGGGTTCTCCACAAACCAGTTCTTCTGGCTCGCGGCCTTGCCGGGGCTTTCGGGGGCAACGCTTCGCATACCGTATTCGTTTACCGTCCCGATCTTCGGTGGCCGTAACTGGACGCTTATCAGTACGGCGATGCTTTTGATCCCCGCTGTCGGTATCGGCCTAGCAGTGGCGAACCCTGAAACGCCGTTCTGGGTATTCGCGATTCTGGCTCTCACGGCGGGCTTCGGTGGAGGCAACTTCGCCTCCAGCATGGCGAATATAAGCTACTTCTTCCCCAACAGAAACAAGGGTTTCGCGCTGGGCATGAACGCTGCGGGCGGCAACATCGGCGTCAGTGTCGTGCAGGCGTTGGTGCCGATAGTAATTGGCGTTGGTTTTCTCAGCACGTTCACCGGAGGCTCCCAGACCAGCACAGCAGACGACGGCGCAACAAAGACCATCTTTGTTCAGAATGCCGCGTTCATCTGGGTGCCGCTGATAATCGCGGCGATCATCTGCACGTTCTTCTTCCAGGACAACCTCAAGGTCGCACGGGCCTCGTTCGCGGAGCAGAGCGTTATCTTCAAGCGCAAGCACACTTGGCTGATGAGTGTGCTGTACACGGGCACTTTCGGTTCGTTCATCGGGTATGCGGCGGGGTTTCCGTTGCTTATAAAACTTCAGTTCCCGGAAAATAGCCTGGTTTGGGCTCCGCTGGGCGCGGCTTTCGGTTCACTTATACGTCCCGTCGGAGGGCTTCTGGCTGATAAATACGGTGGGGCTCGCGTGACGTTCTGGAACTTTATGGTGATGGTCGGGGCGGTACTCGGAGTGCTGTTCTTTCTTTCGACGCAGTCATTTTCGGGCTTTCTGGTCTCGTTCCTCGTTTTGTTTACCTGCACCGGAATAGGGAATGGCTCGACGTTCCGTATGATCCCGATAATCTTCCGCAAGCATCATGAAGACTACTCGGAAGGTATGGATGAGGAGGGCAAGGCTGAGGCGACTCGCAACGGCCTGAAGGAAGGCGGCGCGGTGCTGGGCTTTAGCTCTGCTATCGCGGCTTACGGGGCGTTCATCATTCCCAAAAGCTACGGAACCTCCACGGAGCTTTTCGGTGGCCCCGCACCGGCTCTGGGACTCTTCATAGTCTTCTACGTCGTGTGTTTGTCGATCTGCTGGTGGTTCTACTACCGCCGAGACGCCGAGATCCACTGCTAAATATCCACTTAGGCAACCGAGGCGGGCGAAGTCTGTCGCTCACCATCAACCAAAGGAGAAAGTCATGGCGCGAATACCGATTTGGGATGAGTACGACCCCTCTACGCCCTCCGAGATACGCGAGGCTCTGGAGTACTCAGGCGAAACTTTTGGAATGAACCTGAACATTCAGCGCGAGATGGCAAGCCATCCGCCGCTCGCCAAAGCGTTTATCGATCTCGCTATGGTCTCGTATGGGCCGGAGAGCACCATTACACCGGCACAGCGAGAGCTTGCGTACACGACAGCGACCGTGATCAACAACTGTCACTATTGAATACCCACGCACATCATGCTCGGTCGGAGCGTGGGGCTGACAACGGAACAATTGAATCATCTTGGGGACGATCCGTTGCCGGAAGGCATCTACAGCGAGTCTGAAGCGGCCATCGTGCGCTACGCGCAGGTCTCGACGGGCTCCATAACCATAGACCAGGAACTCTACGATGGTCTGACGGAACATTTCTCCACGAAACAAATCATGGAGATCTTCCTGATGGTGAGCATGAGCGGGCTCGTGAACCGATTCCACGCGACTTTCTTGAGCGACGTTGACGAGTCGACTATTGAAGCGGTGGAGGCTGGAGACGCGCAGGCGGGAGCGTGTTCGTTGCCTCGACCGCGAGTGGCTGTTGGATAGCGGACAGGGGAGGAGCGGACGTTGGCTTATACGACGGTGCTACTGCAAACCATCAAGGATATCGAGGGGAACGGGCTGAATGATCCGCAGCCGCTGAATCTCTCCTACACTGTTCCGCAAGGGTGTTCCGCAAGAGTCCAGTACGTCAGGGCCGGTAGCACCGTAACGGGGATGACCAACGTCACGCTTCTAAAGAACGGCAAGGTGATGCGCTACGTGCCGGTCCCCGCCGGAGGCGCGATGCACGTTCCTCTAGCCATCGTGGATGACCTTCAGACTGGGGTGGAGATCGAAATCGTTGCGGCAGCGGAGAGCTCTGGAACTTTGATCCTGGACGTTGGAATCTTGGAAGTAAACACCGCCTGAGATTAGCTCTCAGAGCGCGCGGCTTCTCGCGTGCGATGGGCGATATCGCGCACGACTTCCTCGACGGAGCCAGTCTTCCGGTAGACTTCGAGTTGGCGTTCGGATTCGGTCGGTTCGTGTAGCAACGTCTCTACGACGGAAAGATCCCGCTTCGTGGATTGCGATATGCGCTCCAGTAGAGTACTTATAACGGTGCGAGTTTCTGATGGCTCGTGGGTCTTTGGGTCAAGAAAGGCTCCATTGAGTCCGTTGCGTTGGGCGCTCCATTTATTCTCTTCTATGAAGCGGCTTGGCAGGATGGGAGAGAGGTCGTTCGCTTCGTGTTCGGCCACGAGCATGTCGCAGATCGCTGCGGCGAATGTGATCAGGGCTTCAGAGCGGCGTGGGTCTGTCTGGGAGTCGAAGGCCCGTATCTCGATGGTGTCGAGGCCCGGATGCGGTCTTACGTCCCACCAGATCTCCCCGAGCGCGTCGATGGTCCCGGACCTACTCAAATAATCCACGTACTCGACGTACTCGTCCCAAGAATCGATAGGACCGGGAAGACCAGCCCGATGATAAGTCCGGGAGAACATCAGGACTCGGGCCGAATGCATGTCCGTGTATTCGCCCTGCCAAAACGGCGAATTGACCGACATAGCTAGCATATGCGGCAAGTATTCGCGGATTCGGTTGAAGACGTAGATCACCTTTTCGCGGCCTTGAAGGGCGTAGTGGACGTGCAGGGAGAACGTGTTGTTTCGCCGAATCAACCAACCAAGCTTCTTCTTGAGGCGCTGATAGTGAGGCTTGTCGATGATCTCCTGTTCCCGCCAATCCCCAATGGGGTGTGTGCCGCTCGTCCCGAGAAGCCTCCCGAGACTATCGGCTTGATCCAAGAGCACTTGACGACGGCCTTTCAGGTCGGTGGCTACGTCAGCGGCGTCGATGTGAACCGAGGTGTTCGATTCGATCTCGCAGTCGATCAACTCTCCGCTGAACTCTTTATCGCTCGTGGCGGCGAGTATTTTCTGTGCGCCATCCGCGAGCTTGAAGGTTTCCGGATCGGAGAGCCACAGCTCTTCCTCAGCCCCAAGCGTGCCTTCCGGAGCGCCGGTCTGAAAGGCTTCGGCGGGTATGAGGGATGTTGTATCGGCAGTGTTCAAGTGGCTGTCCTCCGGGCTTGATGTTGTCTAGTCGTATCTGTTGAGCGATGTATCTTACCTCTTTGTCATCAGGGTTAGCCCGGAAACTACGTTGACCGCCGGATAGAATGTGTCACAGTAAATCTATCTTAGGAGGTAGGAGATGTCGGTTGAGGTCGGAGAGAAAGCACCGAGTTTCGCGCTGCCGTCGGACGATTGGGAGAAGAAGGTTTCTCTGGAGGATTATACGAAGGATGGGCCTGTAGCCCTATTCTTCTATCCCGGAGACTGGTCCAGCGTCTGTACGGATCAGATGGGCCAGCTTCAGGAGGAGATGGGACGATTCGAGGAGCTAGGCGCGAGTGTGTTGGCCGTTAGCGCGGATACTCCGTGGTCGCACCGGGCCTTTGCGGAACAGCGCGGCATAGAATTCCCATTACTGTCGGATCTCGAACGAGCGGTGATCGACGACTACGATGTCCGCCACGAGGGTGGATTCCCACGCCGAGCCTACTTCGTCATAGATCGTGAAGGCATTGTCCGGGCTAAGAAAGTAGAACACTCGCCCAAAGATCAGCCGGAAGTGGATGCCGTGCTAGACGATATTCGGGAAGCTCTTTAGGGGCGTTTTCTTGGAGCAGCCCAGCACGCCGCCGGTAGCGGCTCGCACAATACAGACGAGCGCGTCTATGGCTCTGACCCTGGTCTACAGCGCCCCAACGCCCGGTACCGGTTCCCGCTACGTCGATAGTCCGGTCTCCGACCGAGCCGTGGCCCACGAAGCTCGGGTGCTCTCGGCGGCGCACGTCGGTGAAGCTCTGGCAGCTCACGAAAGCGTCGGGCAGACTGTCCTGCGGGCGACCCTGGCCTCGCGCGACCTTGCCGGATACGCCGACCCAAAGAGCGTCGGTTATCTAGCGCCGTTAGCTCGTGGTGCCAGCCTCGGCCAGCCGTCGGAGTGGGTGTTGCGCGAGTTGGCGCACTCGGACATCCAGCCCTTTCTCCGAGCCCTGGAAGTCGCCGGGGATGAGAGCGCGTTGGTCGGGACTTTGCGAGTCGCTGCCGGAGCGGGCAAGGAAGCTACATTGCGGGACGCGATGCGTTTCGCCGACGGCCAGGATTCTATGGCCCGTGAATATGCGCGGGGGTTTGAGGTCACCCGCGAGCTTGCGCGACCAGCATTTATAGGATCGCTTTCGAGGGGGGATTCGGCGCGGGCCGCTGTGGTCCAGACATTTTTGGAAGTCCTCTCCGAGACTCCGGATCTCGAAATCGGACAGAGGGCTGGTAGTCGGGAAGCCGAGGACGTTTCGCGCATGGCGCATGGAGTTCTAAAAGCCGGTGGCGTTCATTCGAGTCGCGGTCTCGAAGCCATAGGAAACCTGGATGGCCTGATCCGCTCCGACGGAAGACTCTCCCCAACGTCCACGGAGAGACCTGTTGCCGCCGCCGTCTTCCTGGTCGCCCTAGAGTACGGCCCCGAAGCCCTAGCACATCGTCTACGCCCAGCATCCGGCGGCAACCGGGGACGCTAGACCGCGCACCCATCCAGGGCAAAAACTCTCACAGCCTACCGCTCCGAACCTGGATACGTGGGCTAGAATTTGCAGGCAGTAAGGATTTTTTACAAGGAGGCGAGCACGTTGAAGGCTCTTGTCATAGTGGGACACGGTTCGCATCTGAACGAGGACTCAAGCCTACCCGTCTACGAACACGCCGCCCGCATACGGGCCGACGGCGAGTACGACGAGGTTGTTGAGTGCTTCTGGAAAGAAGAGCCCTCAATGCGTCAAGTTCTCGACACGGTGGAGGCCGACGAAGTCGTCGTGGTTCCGGCTTTTATCTCCGAGGGATACTTCACGCAGCAGGTCATACCTAGGGAGTTCGGGCTCGATGGACGGGTTACGCAGCTGGGAGCCAAAACGGTGCGCTACGCGGAGCCGCTTGGCACCTTCGATGGCATGTCTGATGTGATCTTGGAACGTGCCGGAGAGCTTTTGGAGGGCAAGGAGATACCGGATGGCCCCCGAGCCCTAGTACTTCTCGGTCACGGCACGGATCTGAACAAGAGCTCCGGGGGCGTTATTCTGGAGAACGTCGAGCGCATTCGAGAGAAAGGCATCTACGATTCTGTGGAGGCGGCTTTCCTGGATCAAGACCCAGAGGTAGGGGAGGTCGTCGAGCGTGTCGAGGCATCGAGTGTCGTCCTGATCCCGGTCTTCATCGCCGAAGGCTGGCATACCCGCGAGACAATCCCTGAAGACCTCGGGCTGACCGGAGAGATCACAGTCCGCCCGGACAAGACGATCTTCTACGGCGCTCCAGTCGGCACCCATCCTTTGATGGCGAGCCTCATAGCCGCCCGTGCCCATGAAGCCGCGCAACTACCATCATCGGAGTCCCAGGTTGCAGCAAGCAAGATCTAACGTAGCCGGGGCAGCCCGCGAGGCGTTTGCGAGCTGGATAGCCGAGTCCTCGGAAGGCCGGAAATTCGCGCAAGTCATCGTCCGGTCGCAATCAGACGGCGGGTACTCTGTGAGACACGTGGCGGATGATGAGCGGTTGGATCTCGAAGTACTAGAAGATCCCCGGTTGGCCCGCGAAGTTTCTAAGCTGGACGAGCATGGAGAATATCGACCGTTAAAGAGTTCTCCGAACTTGCGACGAGGCTGGGAGCTTCGTCTGGTGGACGATCGAGATCTCTTGACGGCCATGAACTATTTGTATCCGGCGGCGGTCGTTCACTGGCACTTGTACCGCGAAGGCGAGTTGGAGGTAACCGACTACCGGCAGAACGCCGCCCGCCAGAGCGGCATCTACAAGCGCGTGCAACGACTCTCCGATGTCGGTGTCCAGAATGCTGCCAGCGCGTGCTGCGGGGATGCGGTCTGCTTGAAGAAGACGCTCTGGAACGTGGACGAGGAGACACCGCTAGAGATGGAGCGAGGCGCAGGGGAGATACCGTGTCCCGAGCCGTGCAGTGTTTTCGTTTCATTCGCCCGGCGGGTGCGGCTGTTCGAGCGGGAAGACAAGCGGGATCTCGATGCCATAGGACTCTCCCCGACGGAGAAAGAAGACCTCTCGGCTCTAGTCGAAGCCGCCGCGACGGGTGAGGTCACGTTGGCTCGGGAGGCCGAGTTCGAGAAACCGCTCAACGAGCGCCGGATGCGGTATCGGAGCCTTACGCTCGTTCCAAAACTCAAGCCGAAAGAGTAGGCGTCCGCTCTCAGACATCCAAAACGACCTTGTGGTACGGTAGCTCAGTATCGTTGAGCCAAGTCCCGAGAGTCTGTTTTTACTCATCCAATTGCGGGTAGGGTTCTGCAAAGTTCACACAATACTCTAGGAGGTATTAGATGGCAGGCAAGACAAAGCTAGCTAAAGCGGGACTCAAAGCTGGAGCCCGAGTCGCGCCCGGAGCCAGCAGGCACGCCGGTAGGGCTGGCAAGCACGGCGGCAAGTTTGCTGGCAAGGCTGCGATGAGAGCAAGCAAAGCTCAGGCGAAGCTGGCAAAACAGGCCATGAGTTCCAAAGAGCCCGCCGGGTCCAAATTTCTCAAGTACGGGTTGTTCGCGCTCGCAGGCTTCGCGCTTGGCGCACTTCTGGCGCGTATGGGCAAGGATGACGAGTCCAGCATTGTCTCCAACGGATACCAGTCGCCTCCGTCCAACGGTCGTCAGGGAGAGACGTGGGGTTCGGGGTCGACAGGAAGTTCTTCGGCACCGAATCAGACTGGGGCGGATCGGGGTCACTCGGACCCGTCGAGTGGTCCGCTGATCGGCGAGCAGCATCGGGGTAGCGTCGGGGACGTACCGCAGCAGCAAGAAGAGGTCGAGAACCGCATACGAACCCGTATCGGCGAAGATGACCGGACCAAGGGTCTCCCGAAGCTAAACGTCGAGGTAAACGACGGGGTAGCCGAGATCCGAGGCGTAGCTTCGACCATTGAGCTCAAGGACGCAATCGGCGAGATCGCCGCCGATACCGACGGCGTACGCGAGGTAAGGAACCTCGTAAACGTAAACTAATAAACCGCAAACGGTAGAACAAACTTAGAGACAGCCGGAACTCTCCGGTTGTCTCTTTCTAGTTGGCAACTCACAACGCCAACGCACTGGCTGACTAGCTGCTTCCCCTTAGCCGCCGATCATGCGTAGTATTGCGTCGCGTTCGCGTTGCATGGTATCCGGGTCGCTCGCCTCTACGTTGAGGCGGAGTAGTGGCTCGGTGTTGGATGGGCGAAGGTTGAACCACCAGTCTCCGAAGTCAACTGTCAGTCCGTCGAGGTGGTCTATGCCGATTGGGTCTTTGGCGGCGTAGTGTTCTTCAATGGCGTGTAGGGCTGAGGTTTGATCTCCGACGGAAGAGTTGATCTCACCGGACCTAAAATACGGGTCTATCGGCGCGAGTAACTCCGAGATCGGACCATCCTGACGCCCGACCAACTCGGCTACGGCGAGCATCGCTATTATCCCGGAGTCCGCGTAGTAATTGTCCCGAAAATAGAAATGACCGGAATGCTCTCCACCGAAAGCCGCCTTATTAGAGCGCATCTGAGGCTTGATGATCGAATGTCCCGCAGGTGTCCTTATAGCCTTACCGCCCTCTCGTTCTACCAATTCCGGCAGGGCTTTAGAGCAGACGGCACTGTACAGAATGGTGGATTTCGGTTCCTTTTCGAGCACGCTCTTGGCGACTAGAGCGGCTAGCAGGTCACCGGAGATCGCACCACCCTTCTCATCCACAATAAAGCATCGGTCGGCGTCGCCGTCGAAGGCTGCTCCAAAGTCCGCATCTTCGGCAACGACGCGCTCTTGCAACTCGCGCACGTTCTCGGGTTCTATGGGATTCGGTGGATGGTTCGGAAACGAGCCGTCGAGTTCGAAGTACATTGGCACGTACTCGAACGGCAGTTGATCGAAGACCGGCGGAAGCATCTTTCCGGCCATGCCGTTGCCCGCATCCACGACAATTTTCAGCGGACGCAAGCCCGACTGGTCGATAAAGCTGAGGCAGTGAGCCGCGTAGTCTTTGGTGATGTCGTCTTCTTCGACGGAGCCGGGATATTCGGCGATCTCAGGGAGTTTATTCGACTTTATGAGGTCTCTTATCCGGGATATGCCTTCCTCGCCGGAAAGAGCTATGGCGTTTTGTTTGCAGAGTTTGAAGCCGTTGTATTCCTTAGGATTGTGGGAGGCCGTTATCATGGCGCCGCCCGGCTCCTCCAGGTGTCCGACAGCGAAGTACAGGGCATCCGTGGAAACTAGACCGAGATCCAGAACATCCGCCCCGGCCTGCGTGACCCCCTCAATGAAAGCGTCCCGGAGAGCAGTCCCAGAGAGCCTCATGTCCCGAGCCACGACGACGCGGCTGCCCGAAAGACCGAGGTATCCAACGTAGGCCCGACCTATATTGCGGGCGGTAGCTTCGTCCAGGGAATCCGGGTAGATACCGCGGATATCGTAAGCCTTGAAGATTGACGTGTCGAGCATCTTCTCTCTCTACCTCCGAGTCGTAAAGCGCGACGAATGAGAACCTCGTATCCGATACAATAGCGGGTAATGTTACCCTATGATCGCGGTCGTATCCCGAAGACTACGGAGCGTTATCCTGACACCTCGTTTCTTTAACACGGCTGCCCTCTTCTATGGCACGCTTGTCGTAGTCGCCACCGTCTGGAACTTCATCCGAGGACGCGAATTCCACTTTTTGGGCGACTCGGTGACTCTCGGGCTCGTTCTTGGCTTGTCGTCAGCGGTGATGACGGTTTCTCTTGGGATTCTCATGTATCGGGTATCGCGGGTCGTTAGGGAAGTCTCGGATGAGTTGGCGCCGATGCTCGTTGATGGTGGCAGGTTGAGGGATTTGTTGTTGATCTCTTTGTTCTCGGGTGTTGGCGAGGAGCTTCTGTTTCGGGGGGCTGTTCAGCCGGAGTTCGGGTTGGTGGTTGCGGCCATTTTGTTTGGCGCGTTGCACATTGGTCCGGATCGCCGCTACCTGTTTTGGACGATCTGGGCGATGCTTGCGGGATTGTTGTTCGGATGGCTGTACATCGTGACTGGAGGGCTTCTCGCGCCTGTAATAGCGCACGTTTTTCACAATGGAGCCACGTTCGTGTTGTGGCGACGCTCTCGTAGATCAAAGGTCGCAACCGCTTGAGGTCGCTGCTGGAGACCGCAAGTCATAAACCGCCTCGCCAGAACGCCTACTGGACGATGGTCGCGCTGGTTGGCATATTAGTTGTTGTTCTGGTGGCGGGCGTGGTTTCAGTGTTGCGGGGAGGTGGGGGATTCACACCTGGCGAGAGCATGACCGGCGCGGGCGTTCAGGATATCGTGGTTAGTGGAGAGGATTCGTTGTATCCGCCGCCGGATGTCGACACTTTTAGTGTTTCGCCGGAAACGCTGCGAGTTTATTTGATCGTTGAGGGTATGGCGGATGAGAGACTGGAGGCCAGTGTAGTTAGGGTGGATCGGACATCCGTATTATCTTGGTTGTTCGCGTCTGGCGAAGAGTTGGAAGTCGGAGGTGAGGCCGAAGAGAGGCTCGTGCGCGACGGTGGCGAGGTTGCCGGTATGATCAAATTCTCCATCCGCTCGGCGTCTGGGGAGCCGGTATCACCGGGTGACTACACCGTGATCGTTAGCAGAGCGGGTGAAGAAAGGCCCATCGCTACGAAATCGTTTGTGGTTTCTGAGTAAGTTGGGTCATCCAGGGGCGATGCGCGTCCGTATTTCGGATAGAATAAGCGCGTTTGCAAGGAGCTTGTTTAGTGATGTTGCGGAGGGTGCGACATCCCGCACGACTGTAGGGTAACGGAAGGGTTTCGAGTGAGGATCGCCAACACAATCTTGAACCTCGTGAGCGTCGCGCTCGTGGGAGCGGGGCTCGCCCTGATCGCGACCTTCTTCGTCGGCCCATCATTTATAAACCCGGACATAGTCGCCGGAAAAGCCTCCGCATCCCCCGAAGCCTTTAACGCGCCAGTCCTTAGCAAATCCGAGAAAACCAATGATAAAACAGCGAAAAGCAGCGAGATACAATCAGCCAAAGCGAAGTCCAAGAAGGAGGGAGCGGATAGCAAGCAGCGGAACGTCTACTCCCCGGATGACAAGTCCCTGTTTCTTACGGTCCCCGACATGAGGCGCGTTCAGGACTCCGCTGTGCCGCCAGCAACGGGGAATGATGAAGAAGCTCTGCGCGAGAATGCTGGCATACATCTCGAAGGTACAGGGTATCCGTGGCAGAAGAACGCCAACGTGTACATAGCGGGTCATCGTCTTGGATATCCGAGCACGGAGAGCTTCCTAGCGTTTTTTGACCTCGACAAGCTGGAGAAGGGTGACGAAGTTCAGCTCGCTGACTCGAATGGCAGGCAGTATAGGTACCGGGTTTACAAGAAGATGATCGTGAACCCGTCCGACACTTACGTGACGCGCCCGGTCGATGGTAAGAGTGTCGTCACGCTGCAGACGTGTACGTTGCCGGACTACTCGCAGCGTTTGATCGTCCAAGCCGAAAAGGTTTCGTAGGGGATGTTGCGTCGTCCGCCGCCAGGAGGCCGTAGAGGTCTGCCAGATACCGGTCCGCAGCGGAAAAAAGAGTCGACGCCTGCGATCACCAAGGGCAACATGCAGGTGCGGGTCGTTACCGTCGCTATGCTCGTAGCAGTCGTGTTTGTAATTCTCGGTGCCAGGTTATGGCATCTGCAGGTTCTCAGTTCCGAGGACCAGAGCGACCGGGCTCGGGAGACGATACAGAAAGAGATCAAGATACCCGCTCAGCGAGGTGTAATCTACGACCGAAACGGCAAAGTTTTCGCCAATAACATACCCGGCATGAACGTGACCGTGATACCGGCTCACATCTCACGCGAGAAGGTCGAAGAACTAACCGAGATCCTCAAAGCGGACACGAAATCCGTCCTGGAACGCTACGATGGGGCGAAGAAGATGGATCCCTACGGCTCGATGCTCGTGAAGGAGAACGCCGACCGCGAATCCGTCACCTACGTCAGCGAGCGGACGCATGAGTTTCCGCGAGTTAGCATCAACAAGGATTGGGTTAGAAACTATCCAAAGGCTCAGATGGCCTCGCACGTCCTCGGTTACACCGGTGCGATCACCCCGGACGAGTTGAAGCAGAAAAGCTTCGATGGTGTATCGAATGACGCAGTGATCGGCAAGAGCGGCATTGAGGTCTACTACGAAGAAGAATTGAGCGGCAAACCGGGTGAGATGATCTACAGTCGGGATGCGACCGGCAAGGCTGTCGCCGTTCGCCGGGCTGACGGAACACGCGCTGATGGACAGCCGGAACTTTCCCCCGAACTTAGCAAACCCGAGAGCGTCACCGAGCCCGTAGCGGGCAAGGATCTCAAGCTCACCCTCGACATGAAACTTCAGAAAGCCGCCGAGGAGGAGTTGGATGCAGCTCTCGCCCGCGCCCAGGCTGAGGGTACATCTGGCGAAGGTGGCGCAATCATCGCTATGGACCCGCGCAACGGAGAGGTACTCGCTATGGCGAGCCGCCCGAACTTCGATCCGCAACTCTTTGTGGGCGGTATCTCCGGTGAAGAAGAGATCGAGGTCTTCGAGTATCTCAACGACAGCGAGAACTCCAACTCGCCGTTTACCAATCGGGCCATCGTAGCCGCGTATCCAGGGGCTTCTACGTTCAAGGTATTCACTGGGCTCGCCGGTTTCGCGACCGGTGTGATCGACGCCTACACTACCGTCACGGACCCCGGCGGTTGCTGGCGACCGGAATCCGCGCCTACGCTATGCATGTACTCGTGGAAGCAGTCCTACGGGGGAGAAGGCGCGTCGCATGGAACCCAAAACTTCGCCGAAGCCGTCATGGACTCGAACGACAAATTCTTCTACCAAGTTGCCGATTGGATGTGGGAAAGCACGGACGACGAGGACTTGCTCCCCGATTTCCTAGAACGATTTGGGTTTGGCTCGATGACCGGCATCGACCTCGTCGGCGAGACTCCAGGCCGGGTGCCCACACGCTCGTGGTTCGAGTCTTACCAGAAGGAAACGCTCGGATACCTGGAGCGGCCATACGGCATCGGCGACTGGGCGAACCTCTCTATCGGACAGGGCGACGTGCTGGTAAGTCCCATTCAGATGGCCCAAGCCTACGCGACGGTCCAGAACGGTGGCACGCTCGTAACTCCGCATCTGGCGAAAGAAACCATGAGCCAGGACAAGAAAAACGTCGATAAGCTACAGCCGGAGTCCGAAGGGCGCATAGACTTCAACCCTACGGCCCGAGCAGAGATGTTGCGAGGCTTCAAGCTCGTGACCGGCTCAGACGGAACAGCGGCACCCGCTTTCGTAAAGTCCGAACTCTCCATTATCGGGAAGAGTGGCACGGGTGAGATGCCAATGAAAGACCCCGTGAACTGGTTTGCCGGATGGGCCGAAGACCGGGCCGAAGATCCGCTTGTGGTTGTGGCGATGGTCGAGGGTGGGGATCACAGCGAGGTGACCGCCGCTCCAGCCGTGCGCGGTGTGCTGGAGGAGTACTACGGTGTCGAGGGTACGGGAGCTCCTTCCGATGAGAGCCTTGTGGCGGCCTACGCCAACTCCGGCGTTCAATAAGGTATAGTGCCAGCCGTGTTCGATTTATTGTTATCTTTGCCTAGTCCGCCGTCGCCGAACATCTTCGAGATACCGGAGATGTTCGGTCTCGGGCCGTTCCCGCTGAGGTACTATGGCCTGTGCATCGCGCTTGGCATCATCGCGGCGACGTGGCTCACGACGAAAGAATTGGCCCGCAAAGGCTTCGAGGAGACGCTAGCGGTCGACTCTTTGTTCCTGATCGTGCCGCTAGGGTTTATTGGTGCGCGAGCGTATCACGTGATTACCGATTACGATCTCTACCAAGACGACCCATTCCCAGCGGTGTTCCTCGTAAACAACGGGGGATTGGGAATATATGGCGGTGTTGTAGGTGGGTTTCTTGGACTTTTGATCTTCTGCCGGGTAAAAGGAATTAGCACGTTGGCCTTCGCCGATGCTATCGCGCCGGGTCTGATCCTGGCCCAAGCCATCGGTCGATGGGGGAACTACTTCAACCAGGAACTTTACGGACGGCCCTCCAAACTTCCGTGGGCTATCGAGATATCTGCGGAAAATCGGCAGAGCGTCCCGGATAAATTTGCCGATGCCACGACGTTTCACCCGACGTTCCTGTACGAGTCGATCTGGAACCTGATCGGCTGCTTCCTGCTGCTCTACATCGCACGGCGATTCTCCGGGTGGCTTCTCGACGGCGACCTCATGATGATCTACGTGAGCTTCTATTCCGTGGGACGTTTCTTTGTCGAAGCCCTCCGGATCGACCCGGCATTCCTGATCGGCGGTACGATCCGAGGAAACTTGTTCGTTAGCAGCATCCTAGCACTCGGATTTCTGATGATCGTGCTTCTAAGACATTCGCGCTCGACACCGCGCAAACGTCGCCCGCGCTCCGACTAAATACATCAAACTCGGGCTACGGCGAGAACCCAAACCGCCAGTAGAATCAGCTCCAGTCCCAGGATCAAAAGCGTAGGTATCGCGGCGTTGAGTTTCTTTTGCGAGTAGATGGTCGTCGCGCTCAAGTACCCGAACGCCAAACCGCCAACGAGACCGCCGATATGCGCGGTGTTCGAGATGTTTGGTATGGAAAACCCGAGGTAGAGGTTCAGGGCGGTAAGGATGAGTAGTTGCCGAATGACGGGATTCTGCCACGAGAACGCGCCTCGTCTTATGGAGTAGCCAAAGACGCTGCCGAGTAACCCGAAGATAGCCCCCGAAGCTCCGACAGCGTAACCGGAGCCGTCGAAGTACAGGTACGCTAGACCGCCCGCAAGTCCGCTCGCGATGTACAGAGCCAGAAATCGTGCGCGTCCGAAAGTTTCTTCTACCAGTGATCCCAGAAAGTACAGGGAGAGCATGTTGAAGGCTAGATGGACGAAGCCTGCGTGTAGAAAGGTGCTTGAGAGGAGTCGCCAGGGTTCGCCGGTAGCGACGGCGGTTGGGACTAACGCGCCGAGGATCAGGACTTCCTGGGGTTGGGTCACGATGCCGACGTTGATCGGGATGCCATAGGTGTCGCCTGCGGCTGCTACGGCGATAAACAAGGCGATGCAAGCCCCAATCAAGCCAAACGTTATGGGTAGCCGGGAAAAGTTTTGCATTTTTCGGGCGGCTCTAGCGGTGGCGTATCAGGAGGGATTCCGGATCTCACGCGCCGCGTCTCCAACCTGGACTTTCGTCACGTCTTCGAGCGGCGCACCAAAGATTTCTTCTTCCTCGTCGTCGCTTGTGGGCGTTCCGAATCCCTGCACCTGCACACCTTCTCCAAACATTTGCTGGAACATGCGCTGAAGGTTGTCTTGCATGTCTCCCATTCCCGCTGCCCCGAACGGCGACGAAGACTGTTCTTGCCGCAATCGGGCGATAGCCAGCCGATCTTTCACTTCGGTGACTTCGGCGTGGGCCTTTATGTCTTCGACTGTTCCGAGAGTCTCGCCGGTGTCCGGATCCCAGACCTCGTCGCCCTCGGCGGCAAAGACCTCGAAAACCATTCCGTGCCGAACGCTGTCGATCCGCCCCCGGTTTATTACGATCTCGCCCCGACCTAATATCTTCGCTATTTTGCCCTCAATCGCCACGAGCTTCACGCTCCCTCTTGTTTTGGATATACCGAAAATCTTCTACATATTATATCCCTCACAGTCAAACGGTCGTTGGGATACTAGAATCCGTCCCGATGACAAGACCTACAGAGATAGACAGTCAGGAAACCAGCCAGAGAACCAGCCGGATCGGTCGCCACCTTCCAACTTCCGGCGGGCTGAAAAAAACACTCGCTTCAGCGGAAGCTCTCGGCTGCGAGACGGTCCAGATTTTCGTCTCCAACCCCCAGGGATGGGCCGATGCTACACCTCGACCCGACGCGGAGGCGTTCCGGGTAGGGAAGAGGCGACTGGACCTCTTCGTAGCGGTTCACGCTAAGTACCTGATCAACCTGGCTTCCGCGAAATCGGACCATCATGACCGCTCGGTCTATTCCCTCGCCTCGGAGCTTCGAGCGGCAGGCGATGTCGGTGGGGACGTGGTAGTCGTCCACTCGGGCAGTCACGGCGGCGATGGCGAAGAGGCCGGAGCGCGGCGATTGATCGAAGGTCTGGAAAAAGCCCGCGACCTTGCTGGACCGGATGCCGCCGAGCCCGTCGTAGAGAATTCCGTTGGCGCGGGAACGCAACTCTGTTCGACGTTCGAGACTCTGGCTTATGTAGCTGAGCGGGCGAAGGTCCGCGTGTGCGTCGATACGGCCCATGCTTTCGTAGCTGGCTACGATCTCTCGACCCCGGAAGCCGCCGCAATCGTCGCTGAAGAGATGCAAAGTAATCTGGGCGATGCTGTAGCTGTCTTGCACCTGAACGATGCTCGCAACGAGTTTGGTAGTCATCGAGATGGACATGCGCGTATAGGGGAAGGACAGGTGCCGGAGGAGTCGTGGTCGGGGCTATTCGCGGGTATTCCGGGCATTCCGATGGTCATGGAGACACCGTTTGGAACTCCCGAAGTCGATGCCGAGCAGGTCGCTCTCGTCAAACAGTTGGCGGGAGGGTTGCCAATGTCGGTGGTTGGGGGATAGAATCCAGGTTATGAAGACCGTGGAGATTCACCCGGCGCAAGAAAAGAAGGACTTACTCTCGACCATTGGCGAAACGCTGAGAGCCGAGCGGAACGAGCGGAACCTCACCCTGCGCGAGGTCGCCGAAGGTGCCCACGTGTCCGTTTCGTATCTCGCCGAGATAGAGCGCGGGGAGAAGGATCCGTCATCCCGTGTTCTGGAAAGTATCGCTCGCGGACTCGACACCGAAGTAAGCGGAATACTAATTCGCATCGCCACCGCGCTGGAGCCCGAGCCGCACGTCGTGCCGGTAGCGGGAGCCATCGCCGCCTAATACACGACTCTGTCTAACCCTTGATCTTCACCCTCTGTCCCATCACCGAAAACGATGCCCACGCCATATCCACTTGGCGCTACGACTCACCGTACTCCATCTACAACATCAGCTCGGACGCAGCGAACGTACTACGAGACCCGCTCCACAACTACCATACCGTTCGCGACGAACACCAAAGCCTCGTAGGCTATTTCGGCTTCGGTATGGATGCCCGCGTCAGAGCGGGTGTCGACTTGGGACTCTACCCGGAAGATTCGCTAGACGTGGGTCTCGGTATGCGTCCTGACCTTACGGAACAGGGACTCGGAGGTCGGTTTGTTCAGGCGGGCTTGGATTTCGCCGAAGCCGAGTACTCTCCAGATAGATTTCGGCTAGCGGTTGCCGCCTTCAACAAACGCGCCATTCAGGTCTACGAAAACTGCGGCTTCAAAGTACAAACCACTTTCGGACACACGCCAAATGATGAACCTGAATGGCTCTTGATGCACAAGAACATTTAGAGTAGCAGGCTAAATCCCAACAAAATATGCGAGCAATACGCTCGAAGCGTTGTATCCAGCATGAGCCAAGAAAGTGGCGGTTGTGTTGACGTATCGTCGCAGAAAGCCGAGAGCTACCGAGAGCAGGAAGATGAACAGCAGTAGTATGGATGGACCGTACTGGATGTGCATCGAGGCGAAGAGTATCGATGTCAGGACGATGCCTAGCTTGGGTTGGACCGCCCCGCGAAAAAGAGATTCTTCGCCTAGTCCCGCGCCGACCCCGATCAGGAGTGCGAACAGCACCGCTGAGAGTGGGCTCATTCCTTGGGAGCTGAACATGGTTTCGGAGAGCTTGCCAACCGTCTCGTAGAGATCCGGCTGTAGTGCGGCGAATAGGGCATCCGTGCCGTAAGAGACCACGAGAGCCCCGAGAATGAACAATCCCACCATCCCAAGCTGCTTGAGGTTTATGGCACCGTATCCCAGTCGAGTCAGCGTCTCGCGCCAATCTCGTGTCACGAACAAGCCCACGCCAGCGGCGGCAATGATGACGAACGGAAGCTGACTCGTCGCCACAGTCCCGAAAGTAACTTGCCCCGCTTGCGCGATGATCTCGCCGGTCTGCTCCGGGGATATAGCGAACGCTAGAATGCTAGCCAGATTGTTCATCAAGACCAGCGCGAAAAGCCATACCGCGAACAGAATCGTAGGGTCCGTCCAGAATCTGCTGTTCTCGCCCGCACCGACTGCGCCGTCAGAAGCCAACGATGTCTCCCAGGTGGCTGCGTCAGGGCTTTGGGTACCTTGCATTGGGTGGGCCTTGGGGCTGCGGAAAATACGGATTATTGCCGGAACGCATAGGCCGGTGCCGATCAGACCTCCCAAAATCGCTGCTACTCCAGTCAGGGCTGTGAGGGTTTGTTGCGCAGTCGAGTCACCACGAGAGGCAAGCAAGAACATGCCCGCGCCTATGAAGATACCCACCAGCAAAATCAGTAGCGAGGTGGCGACGATGGTTATGAGCAGCGTTATCTCGGCGGCCCGGTTCTTACGGGCGTACTGGGATAGGAGAGCCAACCCGCCGAAGAGGAGCGCGGCCAGGAGCGTGAGGATGGTTGCTGACATGTCTCGAACCTTTCCAGCGAGTACCGCGATACTTTTTAGGGTTGATTAAAAGGCGATCAGAGACTAGCACAAGAATACCGGGATCTGCGTGATCCAGACCCCGGACTGATCTCCTGGACTCGAAGGGGGTAAGTCCATTGCCTTGAATATATAGACCGTTTATTACATCTCGGCTACAGTGGAATAACAGTTTGGATAACAGCCACCCAATACCTTACGGGTCGCGGTTCTCCCCACGTTCTAGTCCATCGAGAATTGGACCTAGCTCTCGGTCACGTGCGGTCTCATACTCTTCTAGTGTCCGGGAGTCGCGGGCTACATCGGAGATCCGGGCTGTAAGCCCCGTTCCACCACTCACGGCGAGCAGCCGCCACCCGAGATTACGATAAAGCTTCTCAAGGGCGGGGGAGGAAGCGCCGGTTTCTAGTAGTTCCTCCAGAGTCGCATGTAGCTCGCGAGCTTCGTCAACTTCGAGGTGTATATCCACTCCGGGGCTTGGATCTTTCAGCGGACTTTCTCCAGGTAGATGCGGTCTTGAGTTATGATTAGCTGAAGGTCTTCGGGCGATCCATTGAGGTATCGGCGCCACTCTTTGTCGAAGACTTCGGAGTCCCGAGCGTCGGTTTCAAGCAGGATGCCGCCTCCTGATTCGTTCAGGATCACGGTGTGTTCGGAGAGTTGACCTCGCCGGACGGGATCCCGGCGGTAGATCGAATTGCGTGAGCGGAAGCTTTGGACGCTCGACGACGTGGTGTTTAGCTCGTGAGCGATCCAATCGTCCCCCCGCCCTTCGTCTACCCAGTGACGGATCTTGGTGACGTGTGGCTTTAGTGCGACTCGCCTGTTTCCCATACCCTTCTCCTTGCCGCTTCCAAAAATCCTAGTCTTATCCATTACTTTTACCACTTCCAGATACCTGCCGCCACGTGTCAGGCGATTATACGAGCGCAGATCCAGAGTACCAACATCCCCCTAAGCGTCCAGGCTACCGTGCGGATCCAATTAGTCACCACTAGTCCTCGATGGGTAATTTCCTCAAACCCAGCACCCAAAACTTCATGGCGTGGCACCTGTAACAACGCCGTCGAGAGCCAGATAATGGCTATAAGCGTGAGCCCAAACCACAGCACCGCCGCTGGAACGCCTACCGGGCGAAACACGAGCAATAAAATACCCGTCGCGAGTTCCAGAAGCATTGGCGGGCCGACAACGTACGTTGTTAGGCGAGAGTGAGCATCCGAGTAGGCGGTGAATGCAGATGGGGCAACGCGGTCGAAGAGAGGATAGTGAACGATTTGGACGAACCAGATCACCCCGACCATAAAAAGCGTCGCTGTGAGATGCGTCAAGACCAGCACTTTCAAGTCTCGCGCCCCAGCAGATGATCCGCCGCCGCCAAACCCGAAAGAGCCGCCCCCTCAACCTTCGGCTGCCCGAATCCATCCCCACAGAAAACCAGCCGAGGATCGCTCTTCGCCGCGAGATATGGTTCTGGATGACTCTCGGTGACCCAACTGTATCGCCAGCGATGCAGCGAAGTCTTCCGGACTTTCGATGAGATGTCCGTGTCGAGTTGGGACGAGGCCAGCGAGAGAAGTTTCGCGGTGACTTGTTCTTCCGATTCGTCGTAGTGTTCGCGGCTCCAGTTGGGTCCCCCGTGGACGGTGATTGCAGGTTCCTCGGAAATTCCTTTTTGCTCGTTATCGGAGATGAGATCTAAGGTTTCGCCTTTGATCTGGACAGCACCCGGCTCCGGCACGCCAGTCGGACCATCCATTACTGCCATAACCGCCAAACAAGGATCGTAGGTGATGCTTTCCAGTGAAGAACGCAAGTCCTCATCCAGCTCATAGTTGCCGGATCTTATGAGATCCAAAGCCTGGGGCGGCGGAGCCGTCATCACCAGTACCGATCCATTTACAGCGAGCCCAGACTCGCAGGTGATTTCCCAAGTGTCGTCAGCGCGACTAACTTCGACGACTTTCTCTCCAGTTCTCACATCCAGGTTTTGAGCGAGATATTTGGGGATGCTCGTCATGCCTTCGGAGCCCCGGTATCGCGGGTGACCATCGTTGCCGCCTTCGCCGTTGGCATCTGGGAAACCTCGGGACCATTCTGCTGCTACGTTGTGTGAGATCCAGGTATCCACTAGCTTCTCGAAGCGTTCGCTGCGAACGGTGAAGAATTGGGCTCCGGAGTCGCAGGGTGCTCCGGCGACTCGTCGAGTAGCCATGCGTCCCCCGACTCCCCGTCCTTTGTCCAGGACTGTTACTTGCCAGCCGGAGTTTTGTAGTTCGGTGGCGGCTAGTAAGCCGGAGATGCCCGCACCGACTACTATGCAAGAGTTTTCGGTCATTCGGTGCTCCTTTTAGCTTTTGGGGGATCGGCGAGGGAGAGGGCGAAGGGCTGACAGGCCACCGTCGACGCCGAAAGTTTGGCCGGAGATCCAATCGTTTTGGGGATCTAGCAGAAACGCTAACGCACTGGCTATGTCTTTGGGCTCGCCAAGCCTTCCGAGCGGATGTAGGTCCAGCGATGCCTGCCGGGCCGTGGAGCTGCGTGTGACGTTGGCTGTCATGGGCGTTTCGACCAATCCGGGGGCGACTACGTTGAAGCGCAGTCCGCGTCCGGCGTAGGAGGCAGCCGCTGAGAGCGCGAGCCCCGCGACTCCGGCTTTGGCGGCGGCTATGGCTTCGTGGTTGGAGAGCCCGACGCGGGCCGCGACAGAAGAGAGCAGCGCGACAGAGCCACCGTCCGGCATGTTCCGGGCCGCAGCCCGCACGACGTTAAACGCCGTCATCAAGTTCTGGGAGATCGTGTACGCGAACTCGTCGTCCGAAGTCAGATGCGCGGGCTTTATAAGAAAAGAACCTACGCAATTAGCGACACCGTGGATGCTGCCGTGCTCGTCTACGGTATCGGCGAAGAGATCGTCTACTTCGTCGCTCTTGGTCGCGTCGAGTGAGTAATGCTCGGCCCCGAGCTCATCGCCTAGCTTCTTTAGCTTGTCCTCGTCGCGGGCCGCTAGGACTAGATCCGCGCCGGTTTTGGACAGGTGACGACAAAGTTCGGAACCGATACCGCCGGTTGCGCCGAGAATTATGTGGGTTGTCTTATCTGCCATAAGTCTATCTCCTATGGTTGGATTTCGTTTTGTCAGATTGCATCTTCGCTGCGGTTTGGATGCTCTGGAAATGTATGTCCACGGTATCCGCGACGTTCGGGGCGTAGCCGCCTGCCATCGTTACGGTGACCGGGATGTCTCGCTGTCGGCACGCTTCGAGTACCATCCGATCGCGTTCGGCGAGACCTTTTTTGGTCACTTTCAGGCGACCTAGTTTGTCATCCTCGAACGGGTCTGCTCCGGCCAGGTAGATCGCCAACTCCGGGGCTGACCGCTCCAACGAGATCTCCAATCCACGTTCCAGCGCAGCCAGAAATTCCGTATCGTCCGTGTCGTCTGGTAACGGGGTGTCGAGATCGCTTGTCGTTTTGTCGAAAGGGAAGTTCTTCTCGCCGTGCATAGAGAATGTGAAGGTCGACGAATCTCCGGCCAATATTTCGGCGGTCCCGTTTCCCTGGTGGACATCCGTGTCGATGACGACGATCCGTTCGGCTAGCCCCGAAGCCTGGATCGCACGGGCCGCGATAGCAGAGTCATTGAAGACGCAGTAGCCTTCACCCCGGCGATGCATGGCATGGTGCGTGCCACCAGCCAGGTTCGCTGCGATGCCGTCTTCGAGGGCGGCCCGGCACGCGCCGAGAGTTCCGCCCGAGGCGCGGCGAGAGCGTTCGACCATCCGTTCCGTCCACGGGAAGCCGATGCGCCGGATCTCTTTATCTGACAGCGTGCCGGTCGCTACACGATGCAGGTATGCGGGATCGTGCGCCCGCAATATCTCTTCGTCGGTAACAGCCTCCGGCACTTGAAGCTCGCCCGCACCGCAGATGTCGGATGCGGCGACTCGCTCGCGGAGCATCGAGTATTTGACCATCGGAAAGCGGTGTCCATCGGGGAGCGGTAGGACGAATTGGTCGCTGTAGAAGACTTTCATTCCACAAATCTAATACATAGCGCGTGGATAAGTAGAAAGAGCTTTCATACAAATCTCGTGCCGGGCTGTGTTAGCATCGCCGACGTTACCGTGGATAAACCTCTCCAACAACAGCTTTTCGAGGGTGGGACCGGACACGTGGAGCCTCCGGTCCCGGGTTTGTACCTGGGAACGTCCGGGTGGTCCTACGAGGACTGGAAAGGCAGCGTGTATCCTCCCCGCACGGCGGCGGGCGTGAGGCTGTCGGAGTACGTAAAGCAGTACGCGACAGTGGAGATCGACTCGACGTTCTACGGAACTCCCCGGCGGCGAACCGTCGAGCGGTGGCGAGATATTGCACCGGATGGATTCCTATTCGCGGCGAAGTTTCCACGGGAGATCACGCACGACAGAAGCCTCGTGGATTGCGAAAGTCCCGCCCGCACTTTCGTCGATACGATGGACTCCCTGGGCGACCGTATGGGACCACTTCTCATTCAACTTCCACCATCGTTCACCGTGGACGGTATGGATGCTCTGAAAAAATTCCTCGCAGCGTTGCCGAAAGAATATAAGTACGCGGTCGAGATCCGGCATCGCAGTTGGCTGAAGTCCGATCTTCCAAGCGTTCTGCGCGAGCATGGTGTGGCGTTGACGCTCATAGATTATCCGGGGATGCCGCGCATGACGACGGCGACGGCTGACTTCTCGTACGTGCGGTGGCTCGGGGATCGGCGCGAGTTCCCTGAAGGGCACACGCACTTGAAGAAGGATCGGGACGAGGATCTCACGTGGTGGAACGGCGTTATCAGCGGTTTTCTCGAAGAAGGTAAGAACGTCTTTGCCTACGCAAACAACCACTACCAGAACCATAGCCCATCGACGCTGGCCCGATTGCTGGAGCTCCGGGAGGGCTGATGACGCGGGTCATCTTCAGTACCGGTTCGTTACATCCGTTTGGTCTGGATCGGATCTTCGGCTGGACCGCCGAGACGGGCTTCGATGGTATCGAGGTGATGATGGATGATCGATGGGACACGCACGATGCCGGGTACATGAACGCGCTCTCCGAGCGGCACAGCCTTCCGATACTCGCCTTGCATCCGCCGATATACCGTGGTGCCTGGAGGCTTGGGGTGGAGGAGACGCTCGTTCGGAGCGCGAAGCTGGCCGCCAAGATCCACTGTCCGCTCGTCGTGGCTCACCCTCCGCCGCCTGGTATGCCGCTAAAGCGGTGGATGGCTGGAACACTTTCTGAAGCGCGGGATCACGGCGTGATCGTCGCGGTCGAAAACATGCCATCGAATACTCCGGGCATCCTGCAAGTTCGCAGTCGGAGTTGCCACCTGCCCAAGCATCTAGCCAGCGTCGGCGATGTCACGTTGGATACCAGTCACGTCGGAGCGAGTCGCCTGGATCTCCTGGAGGCCCATGCGGACCTCGCGGACCAACTCCGCCACGTCCATCTATCAGACTCGAACCTCGTACCCGGAAAGGACGATCATCGCTTGCCCGGAAAGGGAAAACTCCCGCTCAACCCATTCCTGGCCGCCCTCGGCGACAGTGATTATCCCGGTGTCGTCAGCCTGGAGTTAAAGCCCTGGCCGCTTGGGGCTCCGCATCCCGAGAACATCCTCGAAAAGATGTGTGCATCGCTTGAATTTACGCGGGACGGTCTCTCGGGCGGCTGATAAGCTCTCTCGCGATACTCGACGTTGGGAGATGTTTTGAGAGATGAGCGGTTGGCGAAGTTGGCGCGGGTTTTGGTGGATTACTCGGTGGAAGCGGGGGACGGGGATCAGGTGTTGCTATCCGGCGAATCCGCCGCCGAACCTCTTATCAAGGAGATCTACACTCGATTGCTACAGGTCGGCGCGACCCCGGTTCCGATGGTTGCCCTTCCCGGTATGCGCGAGCTTTTCTTCGAGCACGCCCAGGACGTTCACTACGAGGAGACGCCGCCCATCACCCGAGCCATCTTCGAACGGGCCGACGCATTCTTCAACATCCTGGCTCCGAGTAATACCCGTTCGTTGGCGAATGTGGATCCAGGTAAACAGCAGCGACTAGGAGCGCGGGACAAAGAGATTCGGGATCTAGCAATACAGAAGGACCGTTGGATCCTCACCCTCTTCCCAACAGAAGCTCTGGCCCAGGAATCCGACATGAGCCTGGCCGCCTACGAGGAATTCGTCTTTGGAGCGATGGCTCTGGACAAGGAAGACCCCGTGGCATTCTGGCGCAAAAAGGGCGAAGAGCAATCCCGCCTGATAGAGCGACTGGAAGAGGCCAACGAAGTCCGCATCGTCGGCCCCGAAACCGACCTCACGCTCTCCATCGCCGGACGCAAGTTCCTAAACGGCGACGGCAAGCACAACATGCCCTGCGGCGAAGTATTCACCGGTCCAATAGAGGATTCAGCCACCGGCACGGTCCATTTCGGTATACCGGCGACGGCTGGCGGGCGAGATGTCTCTGGAGCGCGGTTCAGATTCGAGAACGGTAAGGTCGTGGAAGCAAGCGCGGACAAGGGCGAAGAGTACCTGAACGCCATGCTCGACGCGGACGCGGGTGCTCGTATCCTGGGTGAGCTTGGTATCGGGACGAACTACGGCATCCTACAAGCGTCCAAGAACATCCTGTTCGACGAAAAGCTCGGCGGCACCGTGCATCTCGCCATCGGCAAGTCTTACGAGAAGACTGGTGGGCAAAATGATTCCAGCGTTCACTGGGATCTCATAACCGATCTGCGCGACGGCGGCCAGCTCTACTTGGATGGAGAGTTGATCCAGGAGAACGGCAAGTTCCTGGACTTCGACCTAGCAGGCTAGAACTCCTGGATCCCGAAGATGAACAGACTTGAAAAGTAGAGCGTCGAGTAGCGGGCGGCGGTACGACCGCGAGATCTTCGCGCTGGCTTTCCCCGCGCTCGGCGCGTTGGCCGCTGAACCAACATACATCTTGGTGGACACGGCCATCGTGGGGCACCTGGGCACGCCGCAGCTCGCGGCTCTCGCCATAGCGGGGACGTTGCTCGCCACGGGTGTCACCGTCTTCAACTTCCTAACTTACGGCACGACGGCGCGAGTCGCCCGACTCTATGGTGCGGGTGAGACGGTTGCGGCTGGACGGCTCGGGTCTCAAGCGTTGTGGCTGGCGGTGGGACTTGGGATCGTGATGTTCACGCTCGCGTTGCTGCTCGCGGTTCCGGCGGTGGCCGTCATGGGCGGCGAAGGCCAGACAGCGGAGATGGCAGTCTCTTACCTGAGGATCTCCGCTTTAGGTCTGCCGTTCGCTATGATCTCGCTGGCCGGACAGGGTTACTTGCGCGGTATCAGCAATCTTCGCCGCCCACTTATCATTCTGGTCGCCGCGAACGCCCTAAACGTGGTCCTGGATTTCCTATTTGTGTACGGTTTTGGGTGGGGGATCGAGGGTTCTGCATGGAGTACTGTTGTCTCGCAGGTTCTGATGGGAGCTGCGTTTGTGTACGAGCTTCTGCGGGCTCCAGCGGATTCAAGGCGACCGCAGTGGCGGGTGATGCGTCCGCTGTTGAAGGTTGGTGGGGATATTGCGGTTCGGACGGGGGCTTTGTTATTGTCGTTCGCGCTGGCGAGCGCGGTGGTCGCCCGGATGGGGGAAGCTTCGCTCGGAGCGCATCAGGTCGCGTTTCAATTGTTCGTGTTCCTGGCTCTGGTGCTCGACGCTATCGCCATCGCCGGGCAGATCATGGTGGGGCGAGCACTCGGGGCGGACGATGCGACCGGAGCTTACGAGGCCGCTCGACGTATGATCCTCTGGTCCGTAGCCGTCGGTGTTGTCTTCGCCGCCGCCTTGCTAGCTGGAACTTCAGCTATCCCGTACGTCTTTACGAGCGACCCAGCCGTGATCCTGAAAGCCGCCGCTATCTGGCCGCTCTTCGCCTTGATGCAGCCGATAGGCGCGGCGGTCTTCGCGCTGGACGGAATCCTGATCGGG
>JBGTFQ010000115.1:0-3167 GCA_041747155.1 Rubrobacteraceae bacterium | reverse complement strand
GCGGTTCTCTCGGCGAACTCTTCTTCGCTTACCGTGCCACCGTCGAGTTTGCCACCAACCGGGAAGTAGTTTTCGAGGTTGAAAGAGGCAATTCGGAGTTGTTTGCCTCCTGCCGGGGCGATATCGTCGTAAGGATAGGCTACGCCGGTATCGGCGACGGTCGGGAGATCGTCTGGTTGGATCATCATGCGATAGTTGCTGAATGCGTAAGCCATCGGGCCAACGGCTCCATCCACCCGGTCAAACAAGTCCGCTTCCACCTCCGTGGTTGAACCGTCGGGGTCACGGTACGGGTTGTCCGGGTCGCCAGCACCCGCGTCCGCGTCGGTTGCGATCAGGGCAGGTTCCACTTCGGTGCGGAAAACGCGGTCCCGCTCAGTACCCGGCGTTATGAAGACTTCGCCGAACTTGTTGGTTCCGCTGGAGTTGGCGGTGCCGGTTTCGAGCTCGACACGCATCCCTTCGAGCGTCTCGTAGTAAGGCCGCTCTTCAGCATTCTGAGATTCCGCCCGAGAGACGTCAATTGTTACGGGATCCGGTACAGGAGTCGAGCCGACAATTTCCGGCTCCTCGCCAAAAGCCTCGCTGATTATGGTCTGGTCGAATTTCTCCTTGACTCGACCGTTCACCCGCACCACATCACCGGGCTTGTATGCGTCCCGGTCGCGAACGAAGCCAACGAAGATGCCTTCGGATGTCGCGGCATCGTCGTCAGCATCGGTGAGTTCTTCCTGAACGAAAATACCCGCGTCTTCCGGGAAGCGTCGGATCGTGTTGTTTGGGCCGAAGCTCGAACCGATCTCATCATCCACCCCGGTAACGACACCTTCGATCGTTGCGTTTTCTCCAGCCAGCGGCGATTCCGCACCGGAACCCTGGATATCGTGGATCTTCGTGATGTCCGGTCTTGGAGGAGGAGCGCCGCCACCAGTGTTCTGAGGATTGCTGGCCTTCGGTCCCTCGAAGTCCGCGGCGTTGTCATCAGTGTCCTGAGTGCCGTCGATCTTGCGCTCGAAAGCATTCTCTCCGTTGGAGGTTGGAGTCGTGATCCCGGCTCCTTCGCGGCATGGGCTGTTTGGGGAACCAACCCCGTCTATCACGGTGCCGGATGCGTAGGTAACACGAACGCCGCTGCTGTTCGAAGATTGGAGGTCACTGACTCCGGTGCTGTAGGTCTGATCTCCGGCAACGGAACCCGAGTAGCCGCCGCTATTGGTAAAGAGATAGTGTTGTCCGGCCTTCAAGACGGTGTTCTCCGGCACGGTGGCGCGGTCGGATGGATTGCCGGACGAAGAGGCGCACCCCTGTAGCCTGTAGCCGGAGATATCGCGATCCACCGCCGAAGAGTTCAGCAATTCGAAGAACTCGTCGTTGCCACCCGCGGGGCCCCGGGCGCGAAACTCTGAGATCACGAGGCCATTCTCTGACGCAGAGGCCGTGTCTACTGGTAATCCCGTTAGTGTGAGAATCCCCAGTGCTAGGCCCGCCGCAAGCGAGGCCAGTAGTCCTGTACGCTTTCCCATCACACTAATCCTCCTCTGTCCCCTTGAGTGACATTGTTGTGGGGTGTTAAATTATTTTCCTTACACTGTAGAAGGAGTTCCCTTCGGTGTCGTTCCAGGTGCGTAAAATTTGCCTTGAGCGTTAAAAGAGCGGCAGTCAAGGTGTGATCCGCCGCCCTTTTCGTGGTCGCTCTGATACGTGTTCTCGACCTGGTCGACCATGCTCTCTTAGAGCTCGGCCCGGCACGATTCGGCGTTTGCCGCAGCTAGCCTGGCGCCGTTCTTGCCTTTGGCGGCCTCCTTGCCGAGCACGGCTTCAAGGCGGTCCGGGAAGTTGGTAAACATACCGTCCACACCGAGGGCTATTAGCTGCTCCATCTCCGGCGCCTCGTTGACCGTATAGGGATGAATGTCCAGGCAGCGGGCGTGCGCAGCTTCTACTAGCGCCTCGTCTACGTCGGTCTTCGAAGGACCGATGCCGACTGAGTAGGTAGCGGTCGCGTCGAGACGGGCCTGGATGGAGGCGCTGGTCTCGGAGCTGGAGAAGAGTTGGATCAGTGGTAGCGACGGATCTAGCGCGTGGATCTTTTGCAGACTTGCCGGCGAGAAGGACTGGATCAGGACCTGCCACTTGTCGGCGGCGGGCTTCGTCAAACCGTACTTGTCCATTAGCCGAAGCAGTTCTTCTTCCATGCCGGGCGCGGACTCGGGGCTCTTGGTCTCAATGTAGTAGTTGACGCTCTTGCGGTAGCGCTGGAAGACTTCCTCTAACGTCGGGATTTTGAGTCCCACGTACTCCTCTTTCGCGTGCTGCGGATACGTCTCATTGAACCAGGTCCCCACGTCGCAGGTCTTTATCTGCGCGAGCGTCTTCTCGCGCACGAGACCCGTGCAATCGCCTGGCGCAGACTCCGCCGTTGGGCGCGCGGTCCTGTCTAACGTCTCGTCGTGGAGCGCCACGAGCACTCCGTCCTTGGTGAGCTGGAGGTCCTGCTCAATGTAGTCGGCTCCGAGCTTCTTCGCCAGGTCATAGGACGGGATGGTATGTTCCGGCGCGTACCCAGAGGCTCCCCGGTGCCCGATGTTGAGCACCGGCGCATCCTCCGCGGCTTTCGAGGGTTTCTTCGCCGAAGCCGGCGAAGCCAACAAGATTCCCGTCAGAGCCGCCACGAGGGCGAGTGCTATCAGGATCGGGAGCTTCGTGGACGTATGTTGATTCAAAACTACCTCCGTTCATCGTCGAGACGGTGTCTTACCGGAACCGTCGGCTGGCTATTTCCCGAGTTCCGGGCCGCTCCACACTCTACCCGCGAGGCGGCGGTGGTTGGTTGCCTGCGGTTTAAATCTCGGTAAATACTTCGTTGCCTTCTCCTGGACACGAAAATCGGGAGGGGCGGCAATCTGCCCCTCCCGTGTAGTGCATGGTTCGCGCTCTACCCTGAGTTAGCGGCGGTTGCGGCCCTGCCCACGACCGCCGTTGCTTCCGGCACGCTTCTGAAACGGGCCGGTTATGGCGTAAGTCAACGCCTGGCCGCCGGGAGGCCCCTCGACGGGACCGCCGCGCTCGCCCTGCTGGTTGACGAAGAAGACCTTGCCGTCCGGTGAGAAGCAGCCGCCACAGAACTCGGTGTCGTTGGTGATGGTCTGGGCGAAGTCGTAGATCTC
>JBGTFQ010000114.1:0-2315 GCA_041747155.1 Rubrobacteraceae bacterium | reverse complement strand
AGGCAAGGGTCTGCAAAACCCTGTACCCCGGTTCGATTCCGGGTGCCGCCTCTTACGGCTTGATACGGGCGATTAGCTCAGGGGGAGAGCGCCTTCCTGACACGGAGGAGGTCAGTGGTTCGAATCCACTATCGCCCACTTTGAGATGATGCGCTTCGGTTCTTGGTAGCATTCCCCCGATAAACAATCTTTATAACGATGCGACCCGCGACTATCCGACGGTCGCGAGAGGGAGATACTACATGGCTGCGGTTAGGTTGCCGGATGGCAGAGAGTTGGAGATAGAACCCGGCCAGAAGGCCCGCGACGTGGCGGCCATGATCGGCAAGCGCCTCGCACGTGACGCGCTCGTGGCGAAACTCAACGGCGAGCTAATAGACCTTGACGCGCAACTTGACGGCGGCGGAGACTTCGAAGTCGTCACCGCGAATTCCAACGAGGGGCTCGAAGTATTGCGTCACTCCACCGCCCACGCGATGGCCCAGGCCATAACTGAGTTGTACCCCGGTAGTAAACTCACCATCGGACCACCGATCCAAGACGGCTTTTATTACGACATCGACGTCGAAGGCCGCATTACGGACGATGATCTACCGCTCATCGAAGACAAGATGCGCGAGGTGATCGAGCGGGATCTCCCGGTAGTACGCGAAGAAGTATCAAAGGCCGAAGCGGCTGATATGTACCGGGATAATCCGTATAAGGCCGAACTCGTGCAGGGCTTGGACGATGGTGAGATCACGGTCTACCGGCAAGGAGACTTCCTCGATCTCTGTCGGGGCCCACACGTTCCATCCACCGGCAGGCTCGGAGCGTTCAAGCTCCAAAACATAGCCGGAGCTTACTGGCGGGGCGACGAGACCAACCCAATGCTCACGCGAGTTTACGGCACGGCGTGGCCGACCGAGAAAGAGCTTAAAGCCTATCTGCGGCGGTTGGAGGAAGCCAGGGCGCGGGATCACCGCAGGATCGGGCGCGATCTCGACTTGTTCACTTTTTCGCCGGATATCGGCGCGGGAATCCCGATCTTCCTGCCCAAAGGTGAGATGCTGCGCTACTTGATGGAGACTTACGTGCGCGAAGTCCAGACGCGCCACGGCTATGATCACGTCTGGACCGGCCACCTGGCGAACGAGAACCTCTATATTAAATCCGGCCATATCGAACACTACAAAGACGATATGTTCCCTCCCATGATCGACGGTGATACCCGCTACCGCCTCAAACCCATGAACTGCCCGAGCCACATGACGCTCTTCAACACCCAGAGTCACTCGTACCGCGATCTGCCGCTGCGATACGCCGAATTCGCCACGCTGTACCGCTACGAGAAAAGCGGTCAGCTAAACGGCCTCACACGGGTCCGAGCACTCACTCAGGATGACGCACACGTATTCTGCACCGAGGCTCAAGTCCAGGAGGAGTTTGCCCGCGCTCTGGAGATCGTGCGTGAAGTCCTGGACACCTACGAATTCGACGAATACTACGTCCAACTCTCGCTCCGCGACCGGGAAGCGGGCAAGTACGTCGCCGACGACGAGAAGTGGACCCGCGCCGAAGAAGCCCTGCGGGATGCCTTGGACGCTTCGGAGATACCCTACGTTCCTGTCGAAGGCGAGGCCGCGTTCTACGGTCCGAAAGCGGACTTTATGGCTCGGGATGTCCTCGGTCGCGAGTGGCAGTTGTCGACTATACAGGTCGACTTTATCCAGCCGTCGCGTCTCGGGTGCGAGTACGTTGGGGAGGACGGCGAGAAGCATACGCCGGTATTGTTGCATCGGGCCGTTACGGGAACCACCGAGCGGTTCATGGCTGTCCTGATCGAGCACTACGCCGGTGCTTTCCCGCTCTGGCTCGCGCCCGTCCAGACTGTCGTCATCCCAATCGCTGACCGGCACCTAGACTACGCCCGTAAGGTCCAGAAGACTCTTGTGAACGCGGGAATGCGCGTCGAGGTGGACGATTCAGTTAACAGTATGCAGCGCAAGATCCGCGAGAACGCCAAGCAGAAAATCCCGTATCTCCTTATAGTTGGCGACGATGAGATAGGGGAGGGGACGGTCAACATTCGCAAGCGCGGGGAGAAGCAGCAAGAGGCGTTGCCGGTCGAAGAATTTCTCAGTCGGGCTACGGGGGAGATTGCCTCTCGCGGTCTTAATGGACAGGAGTAGTAGGGCCGGGGTATAATGGAATTTGTAGGTAGGGTCCGCGCCGTTCCGGCGCCCGAGTTAAGGTCGCAAGAGTGGGTCCGCGTTCCCCAAAGACTAGTATTGGAAGGAGTGGTTCACAGTAGCCGCTGAAGAAGAACCGAGGAT
>JBGTFQ010000113.1:0-4206 GCA_041747155.1 Rubrobacteraceae bacterium | reverse complement strand
CGTCAAGATGCCGCTCACCGGGTTGCGCTGTACGTCAACGATACGAGCTGTCGTAGTGCCCTCGCCGAGGTCGATGTCGTAAAGCGCGTTGTCACCGATGTGCGAGAGGGTGTAGTCGATCGTCTTCGCCGGGATGATGATCGCCGTGCTCCCCTCGGAGCCCGTGCTGTCGCCGTACAGGACCGCTGGCGCGAACCCGTCGTGCCTCAGTCGCCGCGAGTCGTTCTTGCCGCGTCCGTCGCGTTTTTTGGCCTGCAAATCAATATTCGCCACTGCTATCTCCTATGTTCCGCTAAATACTAGAAAAGTTGGTTTTCGCCCATGAAGACCTCGCTCACCGAATCATCCAGAAAGACGTTCTTTATAGTGCTCGCGAGCAACGGGGCGATTGTAAGCGCACGTATCTTAGACTGCGGCTCCCCTTCCTTCAAGGGAAGCGTATCCGTCACCACAACCTCTTTTATCACGGAATCCTCGATTCTCCGGTACGCCGGACCCGAAAACACCGCGTGCGTCCCAGCCGCGTAGACCTCCGTAGCCCCTTTATCCAACAACGCTTCTGCCGCGTTGCACAAGGTTCCGGCGGTGTCTATGAGGTCGTCGATCATGATAGCCCGCCGCCCCTCGACGTCACCGATGACGTGCGTAACCTCGGACTCTCCCGGTCCGCTACGACGCTTGTTCAGGATGGCCCACGGAACCCCGAGATGGTCCGCGAGCCGGTTCGCCACCTTAGCCTCGCCCGTATCCGGCGCGACAACCACCGCGTCGTCGGCGTTCAGAAAGCCCTCGCTTCGGAAATGGTCCACGAACGTGTGCATCGCCGTTAGGTGATCCACGGGGAAAGCGAAGAAGCCTTCGACCTGCCCCTGATGCAAATCCATCGTCATAACTCGCTCGGCTCCGGCGGCTGCCAGCATATTCGCGAACAAGCGGGCTGTGATCGGCTCTCTAGGCTTCGTCTTGCGATCCTGGCGCGAGTAAGCGTAGTATGGAAGCACGGCAGTTATACGCTTCGCGGAGGCTCGTTTGGCCGCGTCGATCATTACCAGAAGCTGCATGAGATTCCGGTTTACAGGCTCCTTGAGACACTGCACGATAAACACGTCCGCGCCCCGCACGCTCTCCAGGTAGCGAGCGTACATCTCGCCACTCGGGAACCTGAGAAGTTCTACCTTTCCAACGTCCACGTCCAGTTGATCGGCGATTCGCTCCGCCAGTGGCGGATAACCGTCCCCGGAGAACAGCATCAGGCGCTTCTCGGTGTTATTCGTCATGTGTCCGTTGTGCATGAGCCTGGCTAAACCTCCGTGTCGGTGGTATTTGGTGTTTTCTTCTTGTTCGGTGAATCTCTAATTACGCGGGCCGGGGCTCCGACCGCTAGCTTGCCAGGTGGAATGTCCTTGTTGACCACACTTCCGGCACCGAGGTAGGCGTCCGTTCCTATCGTGACCGGGGCGATCAAATTCGAGTTCACCCCGGTGAACACACCGTCTTCTATAACCGTGCGACTCTTGTTCACGCCGTCGTAATTAGCCGTGATCGTCCCGGCCCCAAGGTTCGCGC
Source organism: Rubrobacteraceae bacterium (assembly GCA_041747155.1). Taxonomy (GTDB): domain Bacteria; phylum Actinomycetota; class Rubrobacteria; order Rubrobacterales; family Rubrobacteraceae; genus JACDDK01. The sequence goes on along the minus strand of JBGTFQ010000113.1, from coordinate 2,640 downwards.
CCTCCCCGATCTCCGCATCCCCGATATACGACAGATGAGGAACCTTGCTCCCATCCCCAACCGTCGTGTTCTTGACCTCGCAGTACGCCCCCACTTTCGAACCGCGACCGAGAACCGTTCCAGGACGCAGGTACGCATATGGCCCGACACTCGCCTCCGGCCCAACCACGGCACCTCGTCCGACGGAATGTTCGACCAGAGCGCCATCCTCTACGGTCGTATCCAGAAGGTCCGATGAAGGGCCGATCACGCAGTCCGAGCCTATCTTCGTCTCGCCGCGCAAGAACGTACCGGACAAAACAACAGTATCCCGCCCGATCTCCACCGTCGCCTCGATGTGCGTACTCGCAGGGTCCCGCACCGTCACACCATTCCGCATGTGAGCATCCAGAATCCTTCGCCGCAATATCTCCTCGGCCCGGGCCAAATGCGCCCGGTCGTTGACGAGGTTCGCCTCCTCCAAATCCTTGAGACGATAAGTAACCGCTCGACTCCGCCGACCGATGATCTCCAGCGCATCCGTCAGATACAACTCACCCTGGCTATTGTCCGTCTTCAGGCGCGCCAGAGCGTCCCGGATCTCCGAGACCTCAAACGCATACAAACCCAGATTGACCAGCCGAATATCCCGCTCGGATTCCGTAGCGTCGCGCTCCTCGACGATGCGCACGACTCCACCATCCTCCGCGACTCGTCCAAGACCGCTCGGGTCCGGCAACTCCGCCACCAACACCGTCGCGCCAACCCCCGCCGCCCGATGCCGCTCCACGAGCTCGCCAAGCGTCCGATCCGAGATAAGCGGACCATCCCCGTTCACGACCAGCAGCGTGCCAGTCTCCGCGTCGATGCTCTCCATCGCCACACGAACCGCATCGCCCGTGCCGAGTTGTTCTACTTGAAGGACCGGCTCCGCATCTTCGGGCAATACCGCCTCGACTTCCGAGGCTTGGTGCCCGACAACGACCAGCGTGCGTTCTGGAACAAGTGGCCGTATCGCTTGGATCGCGTAGTTCACCATTGGTACGCCGCAGAGGGTGTGAAGAACTTTCGCCCGATTCGACTTCATGCGGGTGCCCTTGCCTGCGGCCAAGACCACCGCGAAGATCTCTGTCGCTTCCTTCTCCAACACGAGTTGGACGCTCCTTCTAGACTCTTCGCCGACGGTCGCTACCTAGCTGGGGCGGCAGGGATCGAACCTGCGATGCCGGGACCAAAACCCGGTGCCTTGCCACTTGGCTACGCCCCAGAGACAGCCTCGCGAACATTACAAAAACATCCTAACATTCACGCCGCCGCGATTATACCGAAGCTAAGAGCTACCGACAGCCCAAGACCTCAAAGAACCTCGACCCCCCGAGAAACCGGCTCGAAGACCCCGACAAACGGCGCGTCCAACGAACCCATCGCGATATTGGCGGCACCTTCGTCCGCGAAGATACCGTAGACAGAAGTTCCTGTTCCACTCATGGCCGCGCCGAGGGAACCCGCATCCAGAAGCGATTCTTCCAATCTCCGAACCGTCGGGACGATCTCGCGAGTGACCGGCGAGAGAGCATTTCCGACTCCGGCACCTAGCTCGACCGCATCCCCGGCCTCTATTGACTTAACGACGGAGTCCGAATACAAGATACTCTGGGCGGGACGACTATCGTAGGCTCGGTAGACTTCGGCGGTGTTGGCCGCCTCCGTTGGCCGGACTACGACCAGGCGGTGATCCGGGGCTGCAGAGAGCGGCGTGAGCAACTCGCCAACACCCTCTCCAAGCGCGGTTCCACCCGACACACAGAACGGTACGTCCGCCCCGACCCGAAGCCCAACGCTCCGAAGTCGTTCTGCATCGAAATCAAGGTCGAACAACTCGTTGAGAGCCACGAGGACCGCCGCCGCGTCAGCCGATCCTCCGCCGAGACCGGCCCCGGACGGTATCTTCTTGTAGAGTCGGACTCGCGCCGGGAGTGGGCTTCGGGCTTCTTCTGAGAGTTCTCTCCAGGCGGCGTAGACAGTGTTCTTCTCTTTTGGTCCGACATCGGTTTCGGCGGGTTCGATGGTAAGGTCGAACCCGCTTTCGGCAGGCTCCACCTCGATCTCATCAGCCAGGGAGATGCTCTGCATTACGGTTCGAATGTCGTGGTAGCCATCGTCTCTGAGGCCGAGCACGTCGAGAGCGTAATTTACTTTCGCGAAGGCTTTTAGGCGCATTAGATCGCCCAGGATATTTCTCTGTACAGCGCCACAAAGTCTTGCGGTGAAAGCTCTTCGGCACGGGCAACTGGGCTGTGTCCCAGCGACGCAAGGACTTGGGGGGCTTCGTGCCGGACAGATTCCGGCAGGTTGTTGACGAGGCGTTTCCGGCGATTGCGGAACGCGCCGATCACCAGCACCTTGACGCGATCGTAGTCTTTTGGCCGGTCCGTATGACGTTTCATCTGCACGATAGCCGAGTGTACCCGAGGCGGGGGATCGAAGACCATAGGCGAGACTTTGTGCTCGATCTTCACTTCCGCAAGAAGCTGAGCGAGCACAGCGTATCCAGCGTAATCCTTGGAACCCCGCACAGCAGCCATCCGCCGGGCAACCTCCAACTGCACCATGAAACGTAGAGTCTGAAGGGATTGGACTTCTTCGAGCAACGCAAGAACG
>JBGTFQ010000112.1:0-13778 GCA_041747155.1 Rubrobacteraceae bacterium | reverse complement strand
CAGCCAGGGTTCGAGGTGACGATCATCTCAGCCCCGGTCTTCAGGATGTTGTTTGCTTTCCGCTTCCCCAGCTCCTCGGCAGGCTCGGGCTCGACCATATTGTAAATACCGGCGGATCCACAGCAGATCTCGGCTTCTTTTATCTCTTTGACGCTCATACCAGGGATCTGCTTTAGCGTCTGTCGCGGCTGCTTTCTTATCCCTTGAGCATGCGCGAGGTGACAGGCGTCGTGGTACGCAGCGGTGATCGGCAACGGGTTGCGCTCGACGACGCTCCCTATCTCCTGCAAGAACTCCGAAGCGTCCCGAACCCGCGCACTGAATTCCTCGGCTCGCTCAGCGTATTCGGGGTCGTCGCGCAGCATGTATCCGTACTCTTTCATCGTGGAGCCACAACCGGCGGCGTTGACGACTACGTTATCCAGGTCGAGATCTTCGAAGGTCTCGATGGTCTTGCGGGCGAAATCCAACGACTCTTCCTCGCGACCGGCATGGGTCGAGAGAGCGCCGCAACAACCCTGTTTGGGGGCGACTACTTCGCAACCCTCGGCGGCGAGCACGCGAACGGTTGCGGCGTTTACCTGGGAGAAAAAGACTTGCTGCACGCAGCCGGTCAGGACACCTACACGGCGGCGTTTCTCGCTTGTCGGTTCGGTAAGTTCCGGTATACGGGCTTCTTTTTGAAGCTCGGGCATCAGGGCTTCCATCGCCCTCATGCGGGCCGGGAGCGCCTTCATTACGCCGGATTTCTTGAGTGCGCCGCCAACACCGAAGCGTTGGTAGAGCTTCAGGGGGCCGGCGGCCAGACGCAGGCGGTTCTTGTAGGGGAAGAGTTGGAAGATCATCTCGCGGAAAGCCTTGTCTGGCGCGGAACGCTCGTAACGTCGCTCTACTTGCCCGCGAGTCGCCTCGATGAGCTTGTCGTACTGAACTCCGGATGGACAGGCCGTAACGCAGGCCATGCAACCGAGACACAAGTCGTAGTGTCGCACTGTCTGATCGTTCATGGGCTCTTCGGTCAGCCCCTTGTTCATGAGGTAGATGCGACCGCGAGGAGAGTCCATCTCCTCCCCAAAAAGCACGTAAGTCGGGCAGGTCGGCAGGCAGAAACCGCAATGCACGCAGTCGTCGATGAGATCTTTGTCCGGTGGATGGTGCGCGTCGAAGGCGGGAAAGCTGACAACGCCGGTCTCGCGGCGGCCCGCTCCCACGGTAGCTTCGGCGGCGAGCTTACTCGCGTCACCGACACCCTGCCCAATGTCCTCCGGGCTGCCCGCGCCTATGGCTCCGGCCATCGCCTGGTCGCCGGTCGTACCGGACGGGTTCTGGCGCTCGGTAGCGTCCGTAGCGTCGTATTTGCTGTCGTCGTTGCTGCCGCCATTGCGGTCGGTCACTAGAGTCCTCCTATAAACCTACCGGGGTTCATGATGTAACCCGGATCGAACTTCTCCTTTACCCGCCGTGTGAGCCCGAGATAATCTCCCGCTGGACCCCACGGATCCACTTTCCCCTTGAACGAGACCGGCGCGGAACGCACTACAAGTCCCCCACCGCCCCGAACCCGGATACCGCGTACTTCCTCCACTACCTCCACCACAGCATCCTCGTCTCCCGAGAACCCCGCGTAAGTAACCCCCGTCCCGGCGTGACCCGTGACGCGGACAGCAACGCTCTTACGCTTCGCCGCGTCGAGGATGGAGCCCAACACGCTCGCAAGCTCGTTCGGTGGAGCAGTGATCTTGACGTCCACATCATCACCGCCAACAGGCGACGGTGCGAGCGGTCCAAGATTCTCCGCCTCGTCATCATCCAGAGTGCGGACGTTCCCGAACGTCTTGAGCAGGAACGTCGCGGCCTCCTCCTTGGCGTCGATGCCACCAGGGATGCTTTCGAGCAACGCTGATACGAGCTTGACTTCTTCGCTCCAGTGCAGCTCCACAGCGGTCGCTTCGACCTGCGAGTGGACAAGCGTCTGGGCGGCTTCCTGAGCGGCTTGTGGGGTCTCGACTTCCACAGCTACTGTGCGAGCTGATTCCGGGCGTGGATGCAGGCGGAAGTTCGCTTCGGCTATGACGCCGAGAGTTCCCATCGAACCGGTGAAGAGCTTACCGAGATCGTACCCAGCGACGTTCTTGACGACCTTGCCTCCGGCTTTGGCGATGGTGCCATCCGCGAGGACCACGGTGATACCGATGATGATGTCTCGCACGGTTCCGTAACGGAGCCTTCGGGGGCCGGACGAATTCGCTGCGACCACGCCGCCGACCGTTGCTCCGGCGGTTTTCTCCGGTGGGTCGAGGGCGAGCATCTGGTTAGCTTCGGCTAGTTTCTGTTGCAGAAATTCGAGTTTCACGCCGGATTGGACCCGTACGATCTGATCTCCCGGGACGTGCTCGATGATCTCATTCATCCGCACGGTACTGAGGATAATATCCACATCCCGAGGCGGCGCTCCCCAACCGGTCTTCGTCCCGGCCCCCCTTACCGAGACAGCCAGCCCCTCACCGCTCGCGAGCTTCATGACCGAGCTGATCTCCTCGGTCGAACCGGGCTCCACAACAAGCGAAGCCTCTACACCTTCGATGGCATCCTCGGCGGTGGCTTCGCGGACGTTGTCGTTGCCTACGATAGCTTTCAGGTCTTCCAGGGGGACTCGCTTCTCCGTCTGCATTAGAAGTTCTCCGCGAGTCCGGCCTTCTGGACCGGGTGCATGTGGAATGGACCGGGACGTTCTCCACACAATCGGGGCGTTGGGAAAATTTTACCGGGATTACAGAGCCCGTGGGGATCAAAAGCGCACCGCAAGAGCTGCATCACGTCCATGTCCTCTGTCGTGAACATCTTGGGCATGTATTTCTTCTTATCCAGCCCAATGCCGTGCTCGCCGGTGAGAGATCCACCGTGCTCCAGACATGCGAACACGATATCCCCGGCCAAACTCTCGGCCTGCTCAGCTTCGCCGGGTTTGTCGTTGTCGTAGAGGACCAGCGGGTGCAGGTTGCCGTCTCCGGCGTGGAAGACGTTCGCGACGCGCAGGCCGTAGTGTTGGCTAAGGTCGGCTATCTTCTTCAGCACCGCGCCAAGCTCCATGCGCGGGACCACGCCGTCCTGAACGTAGTAATCTTTGGAGATGCGACCCATCGCCCCGAAAGCCGCCTTCCGGCCTTTCCAGAACAACGCCCGCTCCTCGTCGTCTTCGGCGACCCGTATCTCCGAGGCATTGTTCTCCTCGCAAGTCTCCATCACCTTATCGAATTGGCTCGCCACTTCGGCTTCGGGGCCGTCAAGCTCCACGATCAAGACGGCTCCGGCCTGGGGGAATCCGGGTGCGACCGTCGCCTCGACCGCTTCGATGGTGAGAGCGTCCATCATCTCTATCGCCGCCGGGATGATGCCCGCGCCGATGATCCCAGAGACCGCACCACCAGCCTCCTCCGTATCCTTGAAAGCCGCCAACAGCGTCCTGACCGACTCGGGCTTTCGCACGATCCGCAACGTTATCTTCGTCGCGATGCCGAGCGTCCCCTCCGAGCCCACAAACGCGCCTAGCAATTCATAGCCCGGAGCGTCGGGGGATTTGCCGCCGCCGATGTGGACGATGGAGCCGTCCGCGAGCACGACTTCGGCGCCCATGACGTGATTTGTGGTGAAGCCGTATTTCAGGCAGTGTACGCCGCCGGAGTTCTCGGCGAGGTTGCCGCCGATGGAAGAGATAATCTGGCTGGCAGGGTCTGGGGCGTAGTAGTATCCGTCGTCCGCGACTTCCTGGCTCACCCAGATGTTGATGACGCCCGGTTCCACGACGACCCGTTGGTTCTCGATATCCACTTCGAGGATACGCTTCATCCTGGACAGCACGATCAGGACTCCCGATTCAACCGGCAAAGCCCCCCCGGACAATCCCGTCCCAGAACCTCGCGCCACGAACGGGATGCCTTCGGCGTAGAGGAGTTTCACTACATCCTGGACCTGTTCGGCTGATTCCGGTAGGACGACCAATTCCGGGATAACCCGGTAGTTCATCAGGCCGTCACATTCATAGGTGCGAAGTTGTTCATGATCGAAGATCACACCCTGCGGCCCGAGTATGCTCTGCATCTCCTGGATCAGTTGACTGCGTTCCATACTTGCCTCCTTAGCGAAAAAGTTTCGTCTTCCGCTCCCTATCGAGAACTACGCCAGCCCCACTTCCTTAAAGATTAATTCTACCCGAAACCTCAAAGCGAAGAAATACCCGTAGCTCTTGTTCCTCCGACAACGCACGCCTCTGGTGGCTCGAAGTATCGAAGATGTATAACATCCGGGCTTTAAGATACTGACACGCTGGAGGCGATGACGGATATGCGTGAGCACTTGCGAGAGATCCTAACGGCTGGATTGGAAGCAGCGGACCCGGCGAAGGCCGTGCGTCGCTCAGTGCGGTTGGAGGGCGAGGATCTCATCGTCGAAGACACTAGTTTTCCGGCGGAGCGGGTTTTTGTGGTGGCGGTTGGGAAAGCAGCGGGCGCGATGGCCGAAGCCGCCGCAGAGCTTCTTGGAGAACGAATCGCGGGCGGCTTGGTCGTGACGAAGGATGACCATAACCCCGGCCCCGATAACCTGGAGACTCTCTTCGCCTCTCACCCCGAACCCGACGAACGTGGTGCGGAGGCGGCACGCAAGGTCGCGGAACTTGTGGAGACTCTGGAAGACGGGGATCTGCTGCTGGCGCTGGTCTCCGGGGGAGCTTCGGCGCTGCTGGCGGATGCCACGCCACCCATCGAGCTCGCCGAGTTGAAAGAATTGACCGGTGCGTTGCTAAGAAGTGGGGCGGATATAGGTGAGATCAACACGGTAAGAAAACACGTCTCAACCTTGAAAGGCGGCGGCCTCGTGCGTCTGGCATCTCCAGCACCGGTTCTCGCACTCCTCTTATCGGATGTCGTTGGAGACGAGCCTTCCTCAATCGCCAGCGGTCTCACAACTCCGGACCCGACGACGCTGGACGATACCCAAAGCGTATTGGAGCGCTACGGCATCGAGCCAGCGCCGAGTATCGCCGAGCACTTGCGCACTGCGGACGAGACGCCCAAGCCCGGCGACGCGGCTTTCGAGAGGACGGTAAGTGTCGTGTGCGGGGGTGGACGACACGCGGCGGAGGCTGCCGCATCCCAGGCGCGGGATCTCGGCTACACCCCTGTGCTACTCACTACCACGTTGACCGGCGATGCAGTCGAGGCCGCACACATGTACTCCGCGATAGTGCGGGAAGCCCTGGCGAGCGGCAATCCGGCGGCGGCTCCATGCGCCATCATATCGGGTGGCGAGGCGACCGTGACCGTGCGCGGTGATGGAACGGGCGGCCCAAACCTGGAGTTCGCACTGGCTTTGGCGGTGGAATTGGAGGGTGTCGACGGATGGTCGGCATTCGCCATCGACACAGACGGCAATGATGGATCCACGGATGCGGCGGGCGGTATGGTGGATGGCGGGACGGCGACAAAGATACGCGAGGGCGGCAGAGAACCGGCGACGGCCCTGGCTGAGAACGACTCGTATCCGGCCCTGACTGCGGCGGATTCGCTGGTCGCTACCGGGCCAACCGGCACCAACGTCAATGACCTGCGGGTAGCTTTGGTCCGCTGACTTCCCGACAATGCTTCCGAGTGGGGCGGGTAGTTTTGTTCTATCCTCGGGCTTCGGCCCCGAATCGGTGCCGGAGGTTTCGCAGACCCCGTTGCATCTCCTGGATGCCATCCTCTTCGGGGTGAGCGATGCTCTGCTGTACTTCGGAGGCCAGCGAGAGGAGGATGCGGGTGGACTCGGGGAGTTGCGTTCCGCCGACGACACCCCACATGGAAGTCGCCTTGACGCTGGCTTGCTTCAGGGTCTTGTTTGCTGCGTGACGGTCTCCATTTCCGAGGCTAGTGTCGGCCTCTTCGAGAAGTCGGTCCAGGCTCCGGTAATCGTTCTCCGCCCGGCGGGTGTCTATTGTCATCGCGCTCCTTTGCATGGTGTGTTGGTAAGTGTCTTAGAGCCCGACCTGCTCTCATAGACGTTGAAGAATAGATCCATCTCCTCCCGATACTCTCGCAGAGATTCGGCCAGGAATTCGAGGTACGCTTCGCCACTCGCCGTAATGCCATAAGAACGTCGAGAAAGCATGTATTCAAACCGCTCGCAACGAGAGAAGATTAAACCCTCACCCTCCATACCCCGCAAAATGCGATACATCTCCCCGGGTCTTATGCCAGTCAATCCCGCCGACTCAACCCTCGCCAATAACTCGCGCCCCCGAACCACCCCCGGACGCACACAACTTAATAGAAATGCATCCGACAACCCACCAGAGAACTCACGAGCCTCGACTACCACCACGCCTCCCTCATCCAATTCAGAATACAAGCAGACTCTTTATATGCCTTGAAACTCCCCGGCGATACATCCAATAGCACTAAAAGGCCCATAATGGCCCGAACTATGTATTCATAACTACATATATAGTACGATGCAAGGACTAAATACTCGTTGGCGCGGATGGTTTGTATAATGTTCGGGTTGGCGGGGTTTAAGGTTGTCATGGCACGTGCTAGCTTTTTGGAGGAGGCGTTTTGTCGGAGGATCGTTCGTTTTCGCACTTGGTATTGGTGGGTGCGTCGGCGGGCGGAGTCGAGGCTTTGAGTGAGTTGGTATCGACGTTGCCGGATGATTTTCCGGCGCCCATAGTGGCGGTGCAGCATCTGAACCCGGACAGGGAGAGTCACCTTCGGGATATTCTGACGCGGCGAAGCACGTTGCCGGTCAGGACGCTTGAGGAGCACAATTCGCTGCCTTTAGAGTCCGGGGTTGTCTTTGTGGTTCCGGCGGATCGGCACGTCAGCGTGACGGATACGGAGGTGTGCTTACAGGAAGAGGAAGATGAGCATGGGCGGCCCAAGCCATCCATAGATCTGGTCTTCGAGTCGGCGGCTGAGGTCTATGGAGATCGTCTGGTCGCTGTCGTGATGACGGGGACGGGGAGCGACGGGTCGGATGGGGCTCGGGCAGTCAAGCGGGCCGGTGGGACGGTTATTATCCAGGATCCCGCGACAGCAGCCCATCCTGGGATGCCACAGTCGCTCGCGCCGAGCAACGTGGATATTGTGGTGGATCTCGGGAGCATCGGACGGGTAGTTCATGAGTTGCTCTCAGGGATCGAAGTTCCTACAGAGCCAGACGAAAAGCGAAAGGTGCAGGAGTTTCTCGCAGAGGTCCGCGACAGCAACGGCATAGACTTCAGGAGTTACAAGACCCCTACCATAATGAGGCGCCTGCAACGCAGGATCGTGGCGACCGGAAGCGGGGATCTCGCCGGGTACAGGACGTATCTCGGCGAGAAGCCCGAAGAGTACCAGAACCTCGTAAACGCCTTCCTCATAAAAGTGACGGAGTTCTTCCGAGACGCGGCCTTATTCGAGTTTTTGCGGCGGGAGTTGGTGCCGGAGATCATTGAGAAGGCCCGTGAGAACGGGAATCAGTTGAGGATATGGTCTGCGGGATGCGCCACGGGCGAGGAGGCTTATTCGCTGGCGATACTCGTATCCGAGGCTCTGGGAGACGAGTTGGAGCACTTCGCGGTTCGCATCTTTGCCACGGATCTCGACGAAGCCGCCGTGGACTTCGCCCGCCACGGAGTCTATTCGAAGTCCGCCGTCAACGGTCTGCCGGAGGATCTGAAAGAGCGGTACTTCGTAAAAGCGGATGGGACGTACCGGGTCAAGAAGCAGGTGCGAGGCATGATCGTCTTCGGGCAGCACGATCTTGCACAGCGGGCGCCGTTCCCGCGCACGGATTTGGTAGTGTGCCGGAATGTCCTGATCTACTTCACCTCCGAACTTCAGAAGCGGGCCTTGCAACTCTTCGCCTACTCCCTGAAAGATGGTGGAGCCCTGATACTCGGAAAGTCCGAAACCCCGTCGCCGCTAGGAGAATTCTTCTCGCCGTGGGACAAACAGAACAAAGTCTACCGGCGGCGAGGAGAGCGATTCCTGATGCCCGCGGTTAGCTCCGCTGACCCGACGCCGCTCCCGTCGCGGAACCGGTCGGGTGTGGTTCCAGCCCGCACTACCGAGTTCGCCAGCGCCGTACGAGAACGCCGCGAGGCGCGTGAAGAACGCGGCCACGACGATATATTTCTACAGAAATTTCCCGTCGGAGTGGTCGTAGTCGACCGCCGCTACGACATACTCTCCATAAACGCCGCCGCTCGCAGATTATTGTCGATCAGCGATCCCGCCGTGGGCGAAGACTTGCTGCACATGATCCAGGGCGCTCATTACGCGGAGATTCGTTCGGCCCTGGATACAGCCTTCGAGACGGGCGAGTCAACAGGAGTAGAGGACTTCGCCATCGAGGATCTGCCAACCGGCGAGCAACGCTACCTACGCATCGCGTGCCATCCCCGCCTGGAACCAACCACCGAGTTTCAGGCTCTCTCCATCATGCTCGTGGTAAGCGACGTTACCGACCTCGTGAGCCGTCGGCTGGAACTCGAAGACCGCCTGGAGAGCGTCGAGGAGAAGCTGGACGACGTAGCGGCGGCGGCGGCCGAAGAACGCGGAGCCCAGGATACCCTAAAGCAAAGGCTCGTCGACACAAACCAGCGCTTGATCGAGTCGAACGGGGAACTTACCTCGCTCAACGAAGAGCTACAGACCACCAACGAGCAATATCTTATCTCGAACGAAGAGGCTCAATCCGCCACTGAAGAGGTGGAGACGCTCAACGAGGAGCTTCAAGCCACAAACGAAGAGCTAGAGACGCTCAACGAGGAGCTCCAGGCCACGATAGAGGAGTTGAACACAACCAACGAAGACCTTCACGCTCGCGGCGCGGAACTCCAGGCACTGGCGGCGGCCTCGGAGACTCATTACCAGAGCAGCGAGGATTCGCGGCGGCGGTTGCAGAATCTTCTCAGTCAAGTCCCCTCGATGGTAGCCATCGTGCGCGGCGAGGGGCATACGGTGCAGTTTATGAATGCACCCTACGCGCGGCTTCTGGGTCAGCCCGAGGAGCAGTTGGTCGGCAAGCCCGTTAGCGAAGTTTTCGCCCAAAATACAGAGGTTTTGGAGCTGCTGAATCATGTTTACGAGACTGGTACTCCGGGGGCTTCGGAGAACCCGGCGAGGTTCGACCGGGCCCGCGACGGACTTGTGGAGGATACGACCTTCGACTTCGTCTACCAGCCGCTACGGACACTCGACGGAGCGATTGATGGGGTCATGATCCAGGGTTTCGACAACACCGATACACCGCCTGAAAACAAGCCGAACGGCTCATTCCCCCACATCCCGGAGGAACCGAAACGCCTGATATCAGCCCTCGCCAGTATGCCGGACGCCGTGCTGGTCGTGGACGGTGCCGGAGAACCACTCTTCGTCAATGAGGCTTTCGAGGAGATGTTTGGAGAGGATAGCCACAAATTTGTGGCTTACTCGCTGGAGAGTGGTGAAGACTTGGCTCCGGACGGTACTCCACAAGCCCGAGCATCGAAGGGCGAAGAGTTCCGCATGGAGTTCTTGTCCCGCGCCGCCGACGGTGAGAAGCGCCGTTTCGAGGCGACGGGACGCGCAACCGACGGTGGCAAGGGCGGGGTCGTCGTGATCCGGGAGGTCTTGAGTTGATGCGGATTTCCAACACAGGCGCGGCGTTGATCGTGGAGAACGGATCGTGACGAGCCACAAGCCTCGCGAAGAAACCAAAGACATAGACTTGTATCCAACTGAGGAGCGCGACGAGGAACTGGCTGTTCGGGAGTACGAGGCGTGGCTCACGCCGCGGTCGCTGGACAAGGACGAGATATCCCGAATGCCGTCACAGCGACGGTTGGAGATTCTGAACTCTATAAGCCGCACCTTCGCTAGCACGATGCGTTCCGGCATGATCGAACGCAAACGGTTCAGCCGAGAACGTGAACGCCTCCTGGAGCGTGAACGAGCGGCCCGAGCCGAGGCCGAAGCCTCTCGACAGTCCCTGCGCGAGGCGCTTGAGAGCATCGGCGACGCCTTCTCGGCTCTGGACGAGAACTGGCGCTACACCTATGTCAACGAGCGAGCCGTCGAATACGCCGGACGTTCTCGACGGGATTTGATCGGTCGTCACTTATGGGATGTTTACCCGGAGCTTTCCGAAGGCAAGCCATACGCCGAGATGCGTCGCGCTTCGGATAAACAAACCGTCGCGCAGGTCGAACTATATTCCAAAAGACTTGGACTTTGTCTACAGCACCGCGCTTTCCCCTCGCCTATGGGCGTCTCGATCTACACCAGGGACGTCACCAAACAGCGCGTCGCCGAAGAGGCGCTGCGCCGCAGCGAAGAACGCTACCGTTCGCTGACGACAGCAACCTCGGCTATCGTCTTCACGGCTACAGGCGAAGGGTATCTCACGATCGAAGCGCAAGGCTGGGAAGAATTCACCGGCCAAGAACCGAAGGAATACGTGGATCTCGGTTGGCTGAAAGCCATTCATCCCGACGACCGAAACCGTATTGATGAGGAGTGGGCGCAAGCGGTGGCACACGGCAATCCCGTCGAGCTCTCCTACCGTCTGCGCCACCGTGACGGACACTATCGTTATGTCATAGTACGAGGTGTCCCTTTACTGGAAAACGACGGGATTGAGGTGCGTGAGTGGGTAGGGACCGTCTCAGACGTCCATGACCGGCGTTTGGCTCGGAAAGAGCGCGAACAATTCATGGCGCGAGAGTGGAAAGCTCGTTCCGCCGCCGAGGAGCGAAGTAGGATCAGCCGCGAGTTGCATGATCGGGTGGCTCATTCGATGGCTGTCGCCTACCAGAGCCTTCAGATCCACGAGGCCATAAAGGACCGAGACCCGCAAGGCGCAGCCGCCCGCATGAAGATCGCACAGCAAACCACCCGCGAAGCCTTGAACACCACCCGCGACCTCTCGATGGAACTCCGCCGCACGGAGGTCGCCGAAGGACTCTCCTCAGCCCTCTCGAACCTTCTGCGTACCGCCCTGCCACCAAACATAGAATCCGAGGTAAGCGTCAAAGGCGACGAGTCAGCGGTCCCCCCGGAAGTGCGCGAACCGCTGTTCGTGATCCTGCGTGAAGCTATCCGAAACGCCGTGCGGCACTCGGGAGCGAGCCACGTCTCCGTTGGCGTCGCGGTGCTACGGAATGTGGTCGTCGGTACGGTCAGGGACACTGGTCGCGGCTTCGATCCTGATGCAGGATCAAACAACGGCATCCGGTCCATGCGCGAGCGCGTAGCACTTCTCAAAGGCCGATTGGATATAGAATCTTCCGGTGGAGAAGGCGCAGTGGTTCGAGTTGAGATACCTTTCGGTCCCTCAATAGACGGGCTTCTTAAAGTAGTGGGAGATAATTGGTGATCGATAGTCCGATAAGAATATTGCTCGCAGACGACCACACTATGTTCCGGCAAGGATTGAAGGAGATGCTCTGCACCGACGGCGGAATTGAGGTTGTAGGCGAGGCTGAGAATGGTCGCGAGGCCGTGGAGGTCTGCCGCAAGGTGCTTCCAGATATCGTCATCCTCGATGTGGAGATGCCCGTTATGGGAGCGCGGGAGGCGATGAGCGCACTACTCAGGATCTCACCGCGTCCGAAAATCCTGATCGTAACCATGTTCGATAACCCGCGACTGGTGCGCGAGTTGCTGTCTCAGGGAGCGAGCGCGTATCTCGTCAAGAGCGCCTCAATGGAAGAGCTGCTCTCCGCCGTCCACAGCGCCGCGAACGCCTCCGAGGATGGCAACGTCGTGCTCGCCGTCCCACGGGACATACTGGACCGGGCCGAGCGCGAACCCGAGAACGAGCCGTCCGCACGAGAACTCGAAGTGCTTTTGCTCGCCGCTCGCGGGCTATCCAACCGGCAGATCTCCGTCGCGCTCAATCTGTCGGAGTCGACCGTCAAGCGACATCTGGCGAACCTGTATCCAAAAATCAAGGTGAGTTCCAGGGGAGAAGCCACCCGCAAGGCGCTGTTCGAGGGTTGGATCACGGCCCACGATGTCACCCGTGGCGCGGACTCTTAAAGGACTTCCGGGCCGCTCCTTTTCCACCCTTTCCATCTGTGCTAGGTTTATCCTATGAATGAATCCCAAATAAGAGTGCGATACGCACCGAGCCCCACAGGAATGCTTCACGTCGGCGGTGTCCGAACCGCGTTATTCAACTGGCTCTACGCCCGAAAGACGGGCGGCGTCTTCGTCCTACGCATAGAAGACACCGACCTCGCCCGCTCGACCGAAGAATCAGTCGACCAGCTCAAGAGATCTCTGCGCTGGATCGGGCTGGACTGGGACGAAGGACCGGAAGCCGTTGGAGACCACGGCCCTTACCGTCAAACGGAACGCTTCGATCTGTACCGCGAGGCCGCAAAGAAACTTCTCGATAAAGGCTCCGCCTACCACGACTTCGCCACCGCCGAGGAACTAACCGCCCTACGCGACGCGGCCCGAGCCGAAGGACGCCCCCCTATTTACACCGGCGGCGAATACCGGGACATGGACCTGGACGAAGCCAAAAAACGGATAGAAGCCGGAGAGCCGTACACCGTGCGATTCAAGACACCCCGCGAGGGTCAGACGGTTGTGGAAGACCTGATCCGGGGTCCCGTCACGTTCGAGAACGTCAACATCGAGGACTTCGTCATAATGAAGTCCACCGACACCCCAACATACAATTTCGCAGCGGCCTACGACGACGCAGCGATGGAGATGAGCCACATCATCCGGGGAGACGACCACCTCTCTAACACGCCGCGCCAGATCCTCATCCACAAAGCCCTCGACTACCCGCTGCCAGCCTTCGCCCACGTACCTCAAGTCCTCGGCCCGGACAAAAAGAAACTCTCCAAACGTCACGGCGCGGCGAGCGTCGAGGAGTTCGCGGATCAGGGAATCCTGCCGGAAGCGTTGTTCAACTACCTCGCCCTGCTAGGCGCGGGCTACGCGGCGGACGAGGAGATATTCACCCCACTCGAACTGGCCGAACGCTTCCGCATAGAGAAAGTCAGCGGCAACCCGGCGGTCTTCGACGAGAAGAAACTTACCTCCATAAACGGCCTCTATCTGCGACGCCGATCCCCCGAAGAATTGGCGGACCTCGCTACTCCTATGCTCATCGAATCCGGTACGGTAAGCGAGCAAGAGCTACAGAACGACGCACCGCGCCTCGTACAGATAATGGACCTCCTAAAAGAGCGCGTCAGCCGCACCACCGACATCCCGGACGCCGTCGGATACTTCTACGGCGACGAGTTGGAATATGACGCGGGCGAGTTCGAGAAGCAGTTTGGCAAGGAATTCGTTCAGAATAACTTTCCAGAGCTGATCTCACGTCTCGAAGCTCTCCCGGAGTGGACCGAGTCAGCGGTGGAAGCGTGCATTCGGGGTCTAGCAGCGGAGAAAGAGAAGGGAGCCAAGCACCTCATACACCCGCTGCGCTTCGCCGCAACCGGTCGAACGGTCAGCGCGGGCCTCTTCGAGACACTCGTGTTGCTCGGGCGGGATCGCAGTCTATTGCGGGCCAGAGAGGCTGCCGCCAAAATGGAGCGTCTACCAGCCTAGAAGTCAGGTTTTTTACCTTTGACGAACCGGAGAGCATCGTTTACACTCTCTTCGCTCGAAGGCCCCATCGTCTAGTGGCCTAGGACATTGCCCTCTCACGGCGAAAACCCGGGTTCGAACCCCGGTGGGGTCACTCTAGTAAAGCCCGCTTCGGCGGGCCTTTTTCTTATGCCACAAAGACAACCGCGAACGCCAAACCGA
>JBGTFQ010000111.1:0-9791 GCA_041747155.1 Rubrobacteraceae bacterium | reverse complement strand
TCATCGGCTACGTGAACTGGGACGAGAGCGTAGCTGTCTCCGCCCTTACGAAAGTCTTGCTCGAAGACGAACTCGGCTATAAGGACGTCGAGTTGCGGGTATCCAAGCCGGAGAGAGTTTTCGGTGAAGTGGCCGACGGCGAGTTGGACGCTTTCCCCGGTGTCTGGATGCCTCGCCACGAGTCGCGTGTCGAAGAGGTGGAGAATGGGGCGGCGTTGTTTGCGTCGTTTCTGATAGGGAGCACTCGTTCCAGCCTCGCGGTTCCGGCTTACATGGATATCACGAAACTGGAAGAACTAAAAAGTGTGGATGATGGGATGGTGATCGGGCAGTCTCCAGAAGCTTCCGCGCTTACCGATGATGTACCGAAAGATGTATTGCGGCGCTACGATCTGCAAGATGATCTCGACTACCCGAACACTAGAGCCATGATCGAGGAGATGGTCGGACTTATGCAGGACGAGGAGCCGTTCGTCTTTGTAGCGTACAGTCCACACTGGATGAACCTTAGATACGATTTCAATTATCTCGAAGACCCGAACGGCGAACTAGACGCTCTCACACAGCCCTCGACCCTGCATATTCTCGTAGATACGGATCTCGCCGAACGCGAGCCCGTCGCGCAGGCGTTGCTCGACGTTTTGCGGCTCAGTGATTACCAGTTGAGCAGCCTGGAACTAAAGATCCACCAGGCCCAGGATCCAGTGGAGGGAGCTCGAACATGGGTTGAAGACAACGAGGATCTAACCGAAAGCTGGATCGGTGAAGTCGAGGAGCGAGTCGGTCAGAGGTAGAGGGTCACGCCCCTAAAATCTACGAAGAAGCCGAGATCGCGTGAGCGGCTAACTCGTAGTAAGCAGGCAGGCAGCGCTCGTACATCTCGTTCAGCTCCGGGGGGAGGATGGGATCCCGGCGTTCGGCGGGTTTGATGCCGGTGCTTTTCTGAGCTTCATCGTGCCATCCATCCCAGTTTTCCCAGTGGCTCACCTCGCCGGGTTGCCAGCTAAGAGAATCTCGCTCGAAGGGTATTTCGGCCAACTCGCAGTACCTCGAAAGCACCGAGACTGGGTTCTCGGAGAATGTCATCGAATCCACGACTATGGGATTCTGTCCGGCTTCCTGAGCCACCCGGAACAGGCGGTAGAGATCATCATAGCCAGCTTCTTCAAGGGTAAAGTCCGGCCACATCTTATACATCGAGATCAGCACGTATTTAGGGTCTCGAATGATAAAAGTATTAACGAATTTCGAGGCGAGATCCGGGCCGATCAAAGGCTTCGCCTGATACGCCATATCTTTCAGAAAGACTCGCTGCTCACGGAGCTTCAGCACCTCATCCAAAACGTCGCTGTAGTTGTTCGCCGGATCCGGCACCTCGTCGGCGAAACGCTCCGAGAGTCGGTCCTCGGAGTGGTAGTAGGACATGGAGAACGGCTCGTGAAGCACCTCGAAGTCGTCGCGCTCCACAAATACGCGCTCGAAAGCCGTAGAGATGGAACGCGGCACACACCACAGAGCCACGGGTTTTTGTTGCACCAAAGGGAACCTCTTCCTAGCCCGCGATGAGCTTCTGTAGCCGCTCGCGCACCGCTGCGAGCGGGATGCGCTCTTGTTGCATGGTGTCGCGGTCGCGGATGGTCACGCTGTCGTCGTCCATCGTGTCGAAGTCCACCGTTACGCAGAACGGCGTACCGGCCTCGTCCTGTCGGCGATAGCGACGGCCTATCGAGCCGGAGTCGTCATAGAAGATGCGGTAATCGCCCTTCAGGTCGTCGTAGAGTGCCCGCGCTACGGTCGAGACGGGCTCTTTTTTGGAGAGCGGGAAGACGGCGGCTTTTATGGGCGCTATGCGCGGGTGGAGCTTCAGGACGGTTCGCTCTTCGCCGTTTACTTCCTCTTCTGTGTAAGCGTCGGAGAGGAAGGCGAGCATGATCCGGTCGGGTCCGGCGGCGGGTTCGATGACGTATGGATAGTAGCGGTTGTTGGTTGTCTGGTCGATGTACTCCAGGTTCTCGCCGGAGTGTTCGGCGTGCTGCTTGAGGTCGTAGTCGGTGCGGTTGGCGATGCCTTCTAGCTCCGACCATCCGGCGAACGGGAAGTTGTACTCAATGTCCACCGTGCGCTTGGAGTAGTGGGAGAGTTTCTCCTGGGGATGTTCGTAGCGGCGGAGGTTCTCGGGGTTTATACCGAGGGATGTGTACCAGTCCCAGCGGGCTTCGAGCCAGAACTCGTGCCACTCCTCGTCGGTGCCGGGCTCGACAAAGAACTCCATCTCCATCTGCTCGAATTCACGAGTGCGGAAGATGAAGTGTCCCGGTGTGATCTCATTCCGAAAGCTCTTCCCCTGCTGCGCGATCCCGAACGGTACCTTCACCCGGCTAGTCTGGACCACATTTTTGAAGTTAGTGAAGATCCCCTGCGCCGTCTCCGGCCTCAGATACGCCACGTTCTCCGGCCCTTTGACCGGACCCGTAAAAGTCTCGAACATCAGGTTGAAAGGTCGCACGGGAGCGAAATCCCGCCCGCCATCCATCGGGTCTTTGATCCGCTCATCCGACTGGATGATTTCCGTAAGCTCCTCAGCACTCTTACCCTCAGCGTCGATCTCCGTAGCACCTTCTACGAGGTGATCCGCCCGGTACCGACGCCCGCTAGTGCGACTCTCCACAAGCATGTCGTTGAAGGTCGCTGTATGACCGCTCGCCTCCCAAACTTTCGGGTGCATGATGATCGCCGAGTCCAGGCCGACCACGTCGTCGCGCATGTGAACCGTGCGTCGCCACCACTCCTCTTTGATGTTCCGTTTCATCTCCACGCCGAGCGGGCCGTAATCGTAGGAGGAGCGGATGCCGCCGTAGATCTCCGAACTCTGGAACACGAATCCCCGGCGTTTACAGAACGCGACCAATTTCTCCATAGTTACAGCTTGCGACACGAAATCCTCCAGGCTTTGTAAAGTTCAGCTTAGACTCCGGCAAGTATAGCCCAGCGAGCCGGGGCTTTCGGCCTGGATGGTTCCGTTTGTTTACGCTCGGCGATGTCGCTGCGATATAATCGAAAGATGGAATTTCTTCTTGCAGCAGGTACCGGGATAGGTCTATCTTCGATAGCCGGAGTTCGGGCTTATCTGCCGCTGGCGCTAGCGGGTATCTTCGCCAAAATTGGCTTCTTCGATTATCCGCAGCCGTTCGGTTTTCTGGAGAGTTGGATCGTTATTGGGGTTCTGCTGGCGCTCGCTGTGGTGGAGAGCGGGCTGGATAAAGTACCGGCTCTGGACTCTGTATTGGATATCGTGCAGACGCCGGTTCGGATCATCGCTGGCGCGCTGCTTTTCTCGGCGGCGCTTGAGGCTGGATTGGATGTTCAGGCGATACCGGAGCTTGCGGCGGGTGGTGGCATTGCTGGTGTCGTAGCGGTTCTGAAGTCGCTTTTGCGGCCATCGGCCAACGTTTCTACGGCGGGGGTTTCGGCTCCGTTCTTGAGTGTTATCGAGGATGCTGTGGCGGTGGTTGGCGGGATTGTGGCGGTCTTAGTTCCGCTAGTTCCGCTGGCGCTGGTAGGGTTTCTGCTATTCTTCTTTTATCGGATCAAACGTCGCAGGCAGCGGAAATTTGGAGGCTTGCGAATTCTCGGCGATTAAACCTATCGGGTCTCGGGCCGGAGACGGAGGTGCGCTTTGAAAGACCTTGAAATCACCATTGTCAAGGAAGGCAAGGAGACGCCGTTCTCCCGAGGGATTCTGGCGCAGACTCTCTCACAGGCCGGGGCTCGCCCCGAGGTGGCGCACCGGATCGCGAGCGAAGTTCGTGGCGAGCTAGTCGCCGAAGAGCGTTACACGGTGGAGGAGGAGGAAGTCCTCGCCAGGGTCCGTTCCAAGTTGATGATCTCGGACTCCCTGATCGTGCCGCGCCTGGATAAATGGCGCACCTTGCGGCAATCCACCGAGCCGGTGATCGTCCTGATCGGGGGTGCTACGGGCGTTGGGACGAGTACGCTGGCGGCGGATGTGGCGCGGCGACTGAATATTCAGAGCGTTATCGGGACCGACTCTATCAGAGAGGTTCTGCGGCGAGCTATTAGTCCGGATCTCCTGCCGATGCTTCATAAAAGCTCCTTCGCTATCGGGCGGGAGGACATCAGGATGCCGGTGGAGGAAGACGAGACGGTGATCTTCGGTTTTCGGTCGCAGTCCACGCAGGTATCCGTCGGGATCGACGCCATCGTGGAGCGAGCGTTGCACGAAGGCACGAACATCATTATAGAGGGGGTGCATCTAGCACCGGAGATCATCTTGAACCGCTATCGGGAGCACCCGAATGTCTGCTCTATGGTGGTCTACCTGTCGGACGAAGAGGTTCATAGGGGACGTTTTCAGGTGCGGGCTCTCGGAACCTCAATGCGCCGTCCGGCGGAGGAGTACATCTCGTACTTCGACGAGATACGACAGATCCACGACTACATCTTCGAGAGCGCTCTGCGAGGCGGTATCAACACGGTCGAGAACCTGTCGATCGAGGCGGCCTCGGACGCGGGCGTGGAGATCGTCGCCAACCGTGTCTACGAGATGGCCGCCAACGCCAGCGGCGCGGTGCAGGAATCCTTCCTGCTGCTGGATGCGAGCACCCGACGCTAGACGTTTCGGGTTAGAATGGAGCTCAGGCTTCCAAAAGGTGGTTCACGTTGATAGATAAGCAGAGGATTCGCACATTCCTTATCGGTGGCGCGGCTGGTGCGATCGCAGGTATCCTTCTCGCGCCGCGGAGTGGTCGCGAGCTTAGGGGCTCTATCTCGAATCGGGCCGGTGAAGCCCGCGAACGAGGTCGCGAGAACTATTTCAATGTCGGTGAACGAGTACAGGAACGTATTTCCCGTACTCGCGACGGAAATTCCTCAAGAGCGACATCCGAGGAAGAAGCGAAGTTCGAGTCCACAGCCACCGTCGGGGAGAGTCCCTATAACGAAGAGCTTTGGCCGCCACTCAGAGACGTCTCCCAAAACACGCCTGCTTCGCCTGTGCCAGCCTCGGACCCGTTTGCGGAGATGGACTCGGACTATGAGGAAGAGGTTGTTGCCGAGGAGACGCCTTCGGCCCGGTCGGAGGAGTTGCGGCGCAGAATCCGGGAGACGCGAGAGCGACTGGGGGAGCGTCGTGGCGAGCCGGACGGGGGAGAGGAAGACCCCAAGTGAAGTCGGTGCGGTTCGTGCCGGTTGTCGCGGAGATCTCAGCCGGAGACGCTGACGATATACCGGGCCTGGAATCAGTCATCTCGCACTGGACCGGAGGCGAACGCTCGGCTGACCAATGGTTCGAGGAACTTGGCGAAGTCTGGGGGACCGCTGGGTTTGTGATGCGCCGGGGAGACAGTGTACTGGGCTTCCTGGTCTACGGACCGCCCGAGTATCTACTCCACGCCGGACGTTATCCAGTCGGACCTTTGAGCGAGGATGCCGCGCTTCTAGCGTATGTCGAAGGGGATGCGCGGACCCGGAAGAGGTTGTTGATTCGGATGCTCAAAGATCTGCGTAGCCGGGGAGTTGTCAGGGTCGAGGCGGTTGCGAGCGATGTTGGGTCGCCTAATCATGCTTCGACAACGGCGCTTCTGGAAAGTGGTTGGAAGGCTGCTCGGCGAGGTTGGTATCAAGGTAGACCGTACACGTTGGCGAGGGCGGATCTCGGTAGCCTTGTGGAGGTTGGCGAGGTTGCCAGAGGGATACTCGGTCGGGTAAGGCTGCCGGGACTAAAGCAATCCGCGCCCGCGCCAGGAGCATTCTCGGCGGGTGGTGTGTGGGATCAGGGCGGCAGAATGGCGGTTTTGACGGCTGACGCGCCTCGTGGGGTAGTCGCCCGAAACTCCAAGATGGTGCGTGGTGGTTCGATGGAGGAGTCTGGGACGTTACCGACTGGCGCCTCGAAAGACGAAAGATCCACCTCAACCTCCACGGTCTTTGTCTCGTCGGCTTTCAGCTTCGCTACGTCCGCCCGGTAGAGGCGAGTCTCTGAGATAGAAGTATTCTCAGAAGACACTTCCACCGTAGTGCTCACGCCGGAGACTGGCTGCGAACCGTTATTTCTGACCCGCACCTCAAGAAACTGGCCTGGAGCCCGTTCCAGGGCTTCGAGTTGGCTGCCTTGAAGCTCCATTTTGAGCGTTGGCCCGCTCTGTGTGGGTTGAGGTCTGGAGATACGTTGGTCTTGCGTTTGATCCCCACCGAGGTTCGCTAGCAGTAGAAAGGCTCCCGCTGTGACGAGGAAAGCCACCGCCGCCGCCGAAAACCAGGAGATCACAGCCCTCATTGGTCCTCCGCCAACTCTCCAACCGGGACTTCATAGATGTTGTGAAACTCCGCCGTGATCCTCTCGGCTGACGCTGACCGAATCGCTATGTCGTCGAGCGCGGCTCGCGCTACTAGAAGGATGCTATCTCCGTCAGCGGACCACGATAGGTCTTCTGGGCCAGCCTCTATTAACATGCTCTCGTTGGAAGTCGCGGTCTGTAGATTTCCTGATTCGAGATCCAAAACATACAGGTTCGTGGGCGAGTTGAGGCTGCGGCGACCAAGCACTGCCAAGCGACCACCATCGGGCGAGACTCTTATGTTGGAAGAGACGAAATCCTCGCCGACACCCGAGACGATCTCAGCGTCCGCCGGGGTTTCTTCCGGGAGACGATACAGATCGTAGACGGGAGTTTTACCCGACTCTTCGCCTTCTCCGGCGATGTAGTAGATCCCGTCTGACGTCCATTGCGGGGAGCCCAGTATCTCCTTGCCGGTGGCGGTTCGCATGGCTTCCCGAACAGTACCTCTTTGGAGGTCCAGGATGAAAATGGCAAAAGATTCCTCCTGACGAACGGAGATTGCGGCCTGTTCTCCACTCTGCGAGAGTGAGATTCCGGTGACATCCCCATCTACCGTGCGGGTGAAAATGCGGTCCGGCTCGCCGTTCCTTTGTAGTTTCGCCAGACTGCTCTCCTCTCCACCTTCGAAGGCTACGAGAAGGTCCGTTTCTCCGGGAATGTTTTCTGCGGACAAGGCTCCATCGAAGATCGGCTGGACGTTCAGATCTCTACCGCCGCCGCTAGTCCTGTAGAACGAGAAGCCTTCGTCCGCTTCGCTTATGGAGGAGACGGCGAGTTCGTCGCCGGAGTTGCTCCAGTCCACGGCGGCGGCACCGAAGTCCCTGGTGGTCCGACGCTCGGAGGTGCCGGTGGCAAGGTTTTTCTCCATTACGTAGCCATCCACTATAAAAGCGAGGCGTTCACCCGACGGAGACAGCACCGGCGATACCTTGTCTCCCGGACCTGATGTCAAGGCTTGTACGCCCGAACCTAGGCCGAGGTCCGCGCCGCCTCGTTGCGCCGGAATCGGTGAGATCAGACCATCACCGGTAACTCCACAACCAGCGAATAGCACCGTGAAGAAGAAGCCAATGAAAACTACCGACGACCTAGAGTGCATAGTTCACAGAACGGGGCAGGGGGGCTTTCGGTATACGGAGCCTGAACGTCGAGCCAACCCCGACTTCGCTCTCCACGATGATCTCGCCCCCGTGCATCTCGATTATGTGCTTGCTGATTGCGAGCCCGAGACCACTGCCACCCGTAGCTCGGGAGCGATCCTTGTGCACCCGGTAGAAACGTTCGAAGAGTTGAGGCAAATCTTCCTTCGGTATTCCGAATCCAGTGTCCCGGATCGCGACGCTCACGCTTGCGGTGTCCTCCGTTATAGCTACGTTGACGCTCGCACCAGGGTCCGAGTATTTGATGGCGTTGTCCAGAATATTGAGGAAGACTTGGTACATCTTGCGCGAGTCGCAGACACAAGTATGCTGCCCAATGTCCTTGAAGTTCACTTCGATCCCGAACCTCTCGGCTTTCGACTCGATAGCTTCGACGGAACTCCGCACTACTTCGCCGATGTCGACTGGCCCCACCTCCAGCGAATACTTCCAGGAATCCATCTGAGCCAGCGTCGAAAGCTCCTCGACCATGCCGCGTATTCGCTGTAACTCGCCCTCAGCTAGTTGCAAAGCTCGCAGTTCCAGGGGATCCAACCTATCCCGCGCCCGCCCGATGAGATCCACGGCGCTCTGTATGGTCGTTAGCGGCGTTCGCAACTCATGCGAAACGTCCGAAACGAAATCCGTGCGAGCTTTCTCCAGGGAACGATGCTCCGTTATGTCCCTGATCGCCAGGATCGTACCGGGACTCTCCAGCGATGAACCGTTATACGGAGAAGTGTCCGTTTCGCTGTTCTGGCTCATCTGGGCGGCGTAAGCCCAGAGGTTCCGGTCGTCGGCCTCGAATTCGCGCACGGCCACGCCGGTTTTGGCGGCTTCGCGCAGGCATTGAAGCACTGCGGGAAGGGTGCCGATCTCCTCCAGCGGTCTCCCATAGTCGGCGGCTCGGATGCCGAGCATTCGGGCAGCGGCGGGGTTCGCCATCGTGATGCGTTCCTTTAGGTCGGTGGCGACTACGGCTTCGGGAGAGGCTTCGAGTACGGCTTCGAGGCGAGACTTTTGCTCCTGGATCTCGCCAACATAATGTTCTACTTCTTCGGCCATGTAGTTGAAAGCTCGGGCGACTTCGCCCAGCTCATCGTCGCGCTCGACCCGTACCGGAGCGTAGTCGCCAGATGCGACCCGGATAGCGGCATCGCGGGTCTCGGAGAGTGGACGTGTGATCTGACGGGTCAACAGGAAGCTCCCGAGCGCGGCGAGCACCACGCTGGCGAGAATCGCCCCAACTATTCCGTAGCGAAGATACGCGAGTGTCTGCTCTATACCTTCCTGGGGAGCGCTGTAGACCATTACGCCTCGAACATTGCCGTCCGAACTAATAGGCCAAACCGCCACGTAGCGAGGCTCGTCGCCGGGGATCAAACGTCCTTTTAAGTCTTCGGAACTTAGCCTGTCACTCACTTCTTCTTTGTTGAGTCCAAACGCCTCGAAGGTCTTCGTAGGAGAGGTCGAATCACCGGAAGCGTCACGGGCGGCGAGCGGCTGGCCTTGAGGTCCAATGTATAGAACGGTTAGTCCTGTTGGCGCGGAGACTGACCGGACTAGCTCTTCGGCGTAGGTCTCCGCAGCCGGGAGGGTTCGATCTTGGGGGTTTCTTAGGCTTTCGAGGAAGGAGTTAGCACCGGCGTTCGCGGTTCGGGAGCGTTGCACGAGGAGGTCTGTCTCGCTTTCGAGGAGGCGTTCCTGAGCGAAAGAGTATAGCGTCACCCCTATGACGAGGCTGGTGATGGAAGATATGCCAACTAACGCCAGGAAGATGCGGGCGCGGAAGGATAGCGTATTCAGCAAGTTGCGCTCGACTTTGCCCCGGAGTCTATTCATCCCGAACTTCCACGAGCGACGTCACCGCTCTCTTTTCAGCCCGGTCGGGCGGCTCGATACCCGACGCTTGGAACAGTCTGAACCACGGTAGGCTTGGATGGATCGTCTTCGATCTTGCCTCGCAGACGCGAGATGTGTACGTCTATGTACCGACTCTCAAGATAGTGCGAGCCCGTCGAAACGGCCTCGGAGATCTGGGCTCGCGAGAACGCCTGACCCGGCCTCCGCAACAACAACAGCAACAGCGGCAGCGGCTACCGCTACTAAATTGATTAGGATTCGACGACAGAATCTTAATCGTTATAGGGAGGGAGTAGTGTATCTGCTTCCTCCCTATTTTTTATGAACTTGACTTCTAGATGTAACCTCGACCATACGGTAAACTTACATAGTGCCGATGGGAAAGGATTCATTAAAATGTCTCAGACAGAGCGCCTGGTAATGCTGGCTG
>JBGTFQ010000110.1:0-6045 GCA_041747155.1 Rubrobacteraceae bacterium | reverse complement strand
AGCAAAGCGTGCGCCATGCCCATTCGGCGCGATCCACCAGAAACGTAACGCCAGTCCGAGAAGCCCGTCACGGCGGCGGCCACGCCACCGGCTATTCCTAGCGCGAGCGTGGCGTCGGCGGTATTCCGCATGGCGGTTCGGCCTGTAACCACGTCCAATCCATCAAAGACCAGCGTGGCGCTCCACGAGCCAAGGGGAACGTCCGTCAGAGCCGGATGCAGCGGCAACTCAAGCGGAGTGCCGTCCAGGACGTTTAGTACGCTCTTGCCACCGGCTTCGACAGCTCTTTGGACTTTGGGTTGCACCACTTCGGAAACATTGTCCAGAAAGGGCATCGCGTCGACTATGCGTTGGCTGATCGTCTGTCCCATACATACACCTCTCCGTTAGTGAGCCTACAAGAAGATTATGCCCCATCCGGCGCGGATGCTAATGGTTCGTGTTTCGTCTCGTCTTTTTCACCGGCAAAGAGGAAGGCCATCCAGTGGACGACGAGAATCACAAAATAGAGCGTTAGGCCGAGACTGGCTACGTTGGTAAAATCTCCAGCCCATAGCAGCGGCCATTGCGGCGGGATGGTCTGAAGCGATATCAGCAGTAGCGCGACCCCAAAACGACCACGAGCCAACAGCACCAGGATACCCGGCCCCAACAACAACAGGTAGTTGTGCCAGGTTATGGGAGAGGCCAGCAAAGACACCGCAACCAGAGCCCACATCCCCGTAGCGTCATCATCCCGGACTACTACCGCTGTGACGAAGACGGCCAATATTCCAAGTCCGTAGGCGAGCGACACGGACCACGGTGCGTTCGCCAGAGGCACAGCCACGACGTTCTCAGTAAACAATCTCGCTACGGTCGCGGGGAGCGAGGCATTGTCCCAGAAGAGGTTTAGTGGTTCACGGAGCAGTATCTCTACCCAGCTTCGAGTCGCTTCAAGTCCCAGCGAGATCACGCCGATCAGCGTGACTATCGTTCCCGAAGCCACCGTCGTCCCTAGCATCCCCCACCGCCGCCGGACAAGAGGCCACAGAAGCACCGGCAACAGGCTTGGTTTTATGGCGACCGTCAGGCCGAGGGCCACGCCGGAGAGGTTTGGTTTGCCACGGCGTTCCAGAATCCAGGCCGCCACCAACCCGAGGGTTAGTAGTGGGTAGATTTGGCCTAGAGCCAATGTCCCCAACAGTGGCGAGGAGACCATCAACAGCACGACGGCGGCTGTGGCCCATGCAGGGTGCAGTCTCATCTCGCGGGCCGTCAAGGCCAGACATCCAACCGCCACGGCCAACATGAACACCGAGAAGAGCCTGTACGCTGGTAGCACCTCCATGAGACCAAATGGCAGCATCAGGACCGTCCAGAACGGAGGATTCAAGTTCACGAACCTTGCTCCAGCGTCGTAGATGTCGCCTCCCGACCACACCGCCGCCGCCGAGCGCCAGAAAGAGTCGAAATCCACGTGTACCATCATGGAGTCTGTGGAGATCCGGACCAGCGTCTCCGGCCAGAACCGGACGTGCAGCGCGACCGCCAGCCCAAAGACGGCCAACGCAAGGATAATTAGCGGTAAGTTCCATCCGCGAATCGACTTTAGATGATGCTGAGACATGCTGGGATCATACGCTCTAAAGAGCTGGAATTTGGGACAGAGAGAGCGGAGAGGGGGGGATTCGAACCCCCGATGCCGGGTTTACCGACATAACGGTTTTCGAGACCGCCGCATTCAACCGCTCTGCCACCTCTCCGCAGCGGATTCTATCTCACACTTCTCGAACCGTCAGGCACGCCGAGCGGCCAAACCGCGCACGCTTAAAGCCCCGATCACACCCAATGCCAGCAGTAGCGTGGCGGCCGTCAACAACCAGGGCGAGGTTCCGCCGGTGTCAGGAAGCGGCTCGGCTTCTAGCTCGGTCCCCGTTGCCGTAGCCGCCAGGCCCGCAAGTGCTTTGGAGATCATGCCAAGCTCCTCGTCTTGACCCTGGATGCCGTGACGCTCGGAGAGGTAAGTCGGGTCGTTGTAGGACACGAAAACCTGTCCTTCGGCGTCTTCGTAGACTAAAAATTTTTGCGGCAGATCTATGGCGGTCGTCTGGGCGCTTTGCATAAGGCCCGTCCCGAGGTTCGGGTTGCCGAAGATGATCAAGCGCGTCGGCCTTAAGTTCATCCCCACGCCTTCAGCGTTCTTGGTGTGATCCACCTCTGCCACAATGGTCAGTTTCTCGTTCTTCTCTATGGCTCCCAGCAGCCGATCATACGTCTCGTCCATGCCAGAATCACTCGGCACCTCCACAAGCCCCGAAACCCCCGAACCCTGCGCGAAAGCCGGAACCGACAAAACCACCACTAATACCGGAACGAACACCAACAGCAAACGCCTCATACATACCTCCTCAAATAATGACTGGCGACCCAAACAGGCCGACCCCTTCCCTACACGAGCATTCTACGTCGCGAAACCGGCTTCGGATCGGTAAAACAACGGTAGATAACAAATTTCACAGATGGAGAGAGATTTAGCGGGTCAGCTTTTTCCAACGCGCTGAACGGCTGACAACCGCCGCAGGTTGCATGCTGACTCGCTGATCGGTACGTTTCAATAGTTCGGACCAAACAAAAAGGGCGGACCCGAAGGCCCGCCCTATACATACCTCTATTTACTAAGGTTAGCTACACTTTGAGTAGCCGCAGGAGTGGCAGACGACGCAGCCTTCCTGCTTGGTGAGGGAGCCGGAGCAGTCCGGGCAAGCTCCTATTATAGGAAGCTCGCGGGTCTCGGCTCTCTCCTCTACGAGGTAGTGCTCGCCCATCGCCTTGGCGACTCCATCGGGGACGGAGAGGACGGCGTTGGGGCCGAAGCCCGCCGGATGTCCGTCCTGAATACCACGGAGCTGGTTGATGATCTCCGCCGGAGCAGCACCGTGGGTCATAGCCAACGAAACCATACGACCCAGAGCATCCGAGAAGGCCGCAGCCGTACCACCGGGCTTGCCCAAAATGACGAAGCACTCCCGAGGACCGAACTCGTCGTCGTTCATCGAGACGTACAGCGGGCCGTGACCCGTCTGAACCTTCTTGGTAACGCCCGACAGCGTGCGTGGCCGACCGTTGCGAGCCTCGGCGAGCGAGACGTGCTTTACGACCTCGGTCTGCTCGGCGGCCGGAGTCTGCGCGCCGGTCTTGCCGGTCGAGAGAACCTGCGCGTCGCGGGAACCGTCGCGGTACACGGCGATGCCTTTGCAGCCGGTGCTGAACGCCTGCATGTAAGCGTCCTCCACGTCCTGGACGGTGGCGTCGTTGGACATGTTGATGGTCTTGGAGATACCCATCGAGGTGTGCTTCTGGAACGAAGCCTGCATCTTGACGTGCCACTCGGCGCTTATGTCGTGCGAGGTTACCCAGGTTCCGCGAACGTCCTCTGGAACCTCGGGGATGTCGCGCACGGAGCCGTGCTCGGCGACCTTCTTCATCAACTCTTCGGTATAGAAGCCCCGATCTTTAGCGAGCTTCACGAACTCGGGGTTGACGTCCGGCATCTCCATGTCGGCCTGACGGCGCATGAAGGCGACGGCGAACAAGGGCTCGATGCCGCCGGAGCAACCGGCGATCATGGAGATCGTGCCGGTCGGGGCGATGGTCGTGACGGTCGCGTTGCGGACGCGGTCACCGCGCTTCTCGTGGCGGGAACCCTCGAAGTGCGGCATCACACCGCGCTCCTCGGCGAGCACCCGGCTCTCCTCCCAGGCTTCGTCGTCCACGAACTTCATCATCTTCTCGGCGAAGGCCAGGCCCTCGTCCGAGTCGTAGGTGATGCCGAGTTTGATCAGGACATCCGCGAAGCCCATCACGCCGAGACCGATGCGACGGTTGCCGCGGCTCATCTCGTCGATCTCGGGCAGCGGGTAGTTATTCACTTCAATAACGTTGTCCAAGAAGCGTATGGCGGTGTGGATGGTCTCGCGAAGCTCGTCCCAGTCCATGCTGCCTTCACCGACCCGCTCACCAGGGACGAAGAAACGCTCCAAGTTGATGGAGCCGAGGTTGCACGAGTCGTACGGCGGCAGATGCGCCTCCGAGCATGGGTTTGTCGACTCTATCGGGAACTGCGGGGTCGGGTTGTCGCCGTCGATCTTGTCTATAAATACCACGCCAGGCTCGCCGTTGAGCCAAGCGCCCTCGACGATCTTGGTGAACAAATCGCGTGCCCGAACGGTCTTCATCACGTGTCCGTCGCGGGGGCTCGACAAGTCGAAGTCCGTGTCGGCCTCGACAGCCTCCATGAAAGCGTCTGTGATAGCGACCGAGATGTTGAAGTTGTTGATCTGGTCGTTCTCGCGCTTGCACTCGATGAACTCTTCGATGTCCGGGTGGTCCACGCGAAGTATTCCCATGTTCGCCCCACGCCGCGTGCCGCCCTGCTTGATCTTATCGGTCGATGCGTCATAAATCGCCATGAACGAGACCGGCCCACTCGAAACGCCCATCGTGCTCTTGACGAGGTCGTTCTTGGGACGCAACCGCGAGAACCCAAAGCCCGTGCCGCCACCACTCTTGTGGATGATGGCCTGGTGCTTGAGCGTGTCGTAGATGCCGTCGATAGAGTCCTCCACCGGCAGCACGAAACATGCCGAGAGCTGCTGCAACTCACGACCGGCATTCATTAAGGTTGGCGAGTTTGGGATGAACTTGCGCGAGAGCATGAGCTGCAGGAAACGCTCGTAGGATTCCTCGAAGAGTTTCTCGGCCTCCTCGCCATCCTTGAACCGGAACTCGCCCTCGGCGATGTTCCGCGCCACGCGCTTGAACATATCCAGGGGCTCCTCTATGGCCTCGCCAGCCTCGTTCTTCTTGAGGTAGCGCTTCTTGAGGACGGCCACCGCGTTCTCGCTGAGATCCACACTCATCAACTTGTTCCTATCTACTTCCACAATCCTCCCTTAGATAATACTGCTTGATACTCTGTTTACATCGACGTATTTGCTCCGCCAGCGGGATTTCTCGTCCCCATTCTGCGGAAGTTTTTGTATCTATCGGACGCTTACACCCGCCGAAGCGAGTCGCACCAACTCGGAGCGGAATTGGTCCACGTCCGTGTACTGTCTATATACAGAGGCGAATCGCAGGTAGGCGATCATGTCCAGCCTCCGCAGTCGAGCGAGTACCATATCACCCAATCGCCGCGACGTGACTTCATGCCGACGACGCTCCCTGAGCTCGGCTTCGATCTCGTCAACGATCAACTCTACTTCTTCGTCTGAAACCTTCTGCTTGGCGCAAGCCGCGTCCAACCCAGCACGTAACTTGTCGCGGTCAAAAGGCTCCCGACCACCCTCGCGCTTGAGTACCATCAACCTCAACGGCTCCCGGCGCTC
Organism: Rubrobacteraceae bacterium; assembly: GCA_041747155.1. Classification (GTDB taxonomy): domain Bacteria; phylum Actinomycetota; class Rubrobacteria; order Rubrobacterales; family Rubrobacteraceae; genus JACDDK01. The sequence goes on along the minus strand of JBGTFQ010000110.1, from coordinate 676 downwards.
GTAGGTAGTAAACCGCTTCCCACAATCGACGGTCAAACACTCCCGCCGACGACGGATCGCGTCCTTCGTCTCCGAAAGCCGCGAGTCTATGACCTTCGTATCCTCATTGTCACAGTACGGACACTGCATCTCATAACCTCCACGACCTGAATCACCACATCTAGTACTGTCAAAACTTAACACACCACATTTTCGGTTCGCAATACCCCTTACATAAACCTTAACTTTAGGTTAACAAGAGTCTCATGCCGCAAACTGCCCGTAACAAGCGAACTCTGAACGATACAAGCTACGAGCAACTTTTTTCAGAAAATTTTTCAAAGTCGCATCAAAAAGGCGAATTTCCCGCAAATCGTACACCTTCACGTTTAGGTCGAATTTCATCACTCTACTCACAGTTCATACTAAGTAATGTACGCTTAACGGTGTGTACCTGAGGTTTACATATACGGTATTTCGATGGTTATGGGTTGATATAGATGGTTCATTCGCTTCTTGGCAGGGGTTTGCGGCGGGTTGCGAAGAAGTCGCGTAGTAGGGTTGCGGCTTCTTCCTTGAGCAGACCGGACTCTGTGGGGATTGTGTGGTTTAGGCGGGAGTCGGCTGGGGTGTGGTGTAAGGAACCTGCGTATCCAGCTTTGGGGTCTGGGGTTGCGTAGACGAGGCGGGAGAGTCG
>JBGTFQ010000109.1:0-53448 GCA_041747155.1 Rubrobacteraceae bacterium | reverse complement strand
AACTCGCCGCGTCGTAGGCTGCGCCGTGCGAGAGGACCACGCCACGCTCGCCGTCGCCCCACACCAGGGCTTCGGTGCCGCCGACCTCTATCCGCTCGCCCGAAGACTCGCCCCCGCCGCCGGTGCTTTCGCTTTCGGAATTACCACCACCGGAACCTCCGCCGTAGCCGGAGCCCGAGTTGCCGCCGCAACCGAACAGAAGCGCGGCCAGAAGAAGCGCGATGCTTGCACCGTATCTCGCCTTCACTGACTGGCCTCGCTCTCTCTGACCCACTCTGTTTGGAGCTTTGGTGGGGTCGCTAGGGTTTGCATCACAACGCAGTATTGCTCGGTCTTCTCGTGCAGAGCGTCGAGTTGTTCGGCGGTGGCTTCCGGAGCATTCACCTTCAGGATGAGGCGTATCTCCTCGAAACCGACGGGGATGTCTTTATTGATGCCTAGAGTACCGGCGAGATCCAGGTCTCCTTCGGCGGTGGCTTCTATGCTGTTTGTTGGGACGTTCATGGCCGAGGCTACCATCTGGCACGTGATCTGGGCGCAAGCCGCCAGAGCTCCGAGCAGCAAGTCACCCGAACACGCCGCAGTCCCCATACCCCCGACACCGCTGTGGGCTTCGGCGGCGTAGACAGCGCGACCGATATCCACGGAACACGAGACCGGAGCATCCGTCTCGCTGCCGGTGGCTGTCAACGTGATCCTCGATGATTCCGGTTCGCTGCGGTATTTATCTTTGAGCGGCTTTTGCGCGGAGCGAAGATCCATAAAAACACCTTTCTTATTAGTTTTCCCGTACACACTATAACCCGCCGCCCGGAGGACTTAGTTGTTGTTTTGCTCCGGTTCCTTCTCCAGGCGTTCGGCGGCTTCGCGCAGGAGTTCTATTAGCTCCTCGTCGCTCAGATCCTCGGGGTTGGGGCCGGAGGTGTTTTCGTTGTTTGAAGGGGTTGGCTCCTCCGTAGTCGGTTCCGGAGATGTTTGTTCGGCGGTCGGATCCGCACCGTCGCCTTCGCCGCCTCGGGGTTCTGCGCCGGGGATGTCCTCGCCGGAGGCGAAGGCTAGTACGTCGTCGAAGGAATCGAGGCCGGTCACGGAGCCGTCGCGGGTGTCTACGAAGGCTGTGAGGTTTACGCCGGGACTGTCGCGGGTGGTGACGGAGAGCATCCAGTAAAGGATTCGTTCGCCGCTTTCCGGGTCTTGACGGACCACAGGGCGCGGTTCGAGGGAGACGACGTTTCCGGTCTCGCCGCTTGCGCTGGATCTTATCCACTGAAAGTCCGGGTAGGCGTTGGTAACAAACCCGAACGAACGGTTCGGGCCGATCAAAGCCCGATCCAGAGGCAACCGATAAACACTGTGCTCGCCGGTGTGCGCGTCTGTATAGAGCATGGTGTACACCGCGTTCGATGGTCCGTAAGGTTCGAGCGCTGTGTACCAAGAGAGGCCGCTTTCGTTGGAGAGCAGGTACGGCATCTCGTTGTCGGTATTCTCAATATCCGGGACTTGCGGCACATCCTGGCGCGTTACCCAAGCGTTCCAGATACCATTCTGGTACGCCAGAGAATCGGCGGCTCTCGTCGCCAACTCGTCCGGGTACAGTCGCTCGTCGGTGAATCTCTCATCCTCCACGATCTCATCTCGCGAGAGGTCTTCTATCTCGCCGTCGGTATGCACGACGAAGGTTCCGGCCCAGTACGGAATGGTGACCGGGAAAGAAAGTCGGTACTTGAGGTATGGGACGAGCATCAGCACTTCGCCATCGTTCACCGAGTAGTAGGGATCGGTGGGGGTCGCCCAGAAACGCTCCTGGATGAGCTTCCAGCGGACGTTGTCGGTGATGGACATTCCCTCGCCGTATTTGAAGGCTTCGCGACGAGTCTCCACACCGCCCTGACCGTCCACGACCGCCACACCCTGCTGCTCGTAGGTAAAGACGTTGAAGCCGCCGTTTGGGACGCGGGGCGAGATGTAGCCCAGCGGGTCGCCGGGTTTGCTCTGGAAGGGCTCGAAGTCTCCGAGAGCGACGCGAGGCTCGTTCGCCCGGTTCTGGGCGGCGCGGGCCGCTATCTCCAGCGGTAAGAAACGAACGCCTTCGGTGGCGGGGATCTCCTTTAGTTCTTCGGCGTTCAAGGCATCATGAAAACGGACTTGCTTCAAAGCCTCGCCAAAAAGCAGGAAGAAAACCAACACCGCCAGACACACGCCACCCGTGATGGCCGCCGGTCGGAGTAAACCCCGGTAGATCAAATAGATGATGATCCCAGCCGCAAAGACGACCATCAGCCAGAAAAACCAGTTCGCATAGAACCCGATAAACATGCCGTGGAAGATCGGGGACGCGAACCAAAGTCCGGTTCCGAAGACGATAGCGATGAGCACCGCCGCTGGCAGCAAATTCTGCCGCAGCCATCCGGAGACTCTCTCCGACAAATTCCTAAAATACTCGTCCGGCGACACCGACACCCCTTTTTCCCGGTTGCGTTCCAACGGATACTACACCAGCGGAACCAGAATCCCCGTGAAAGCGTACCTCTAGAAGTGGTGTCGCTCGGAGCTTACGAAGCCGGGGTGCTTACCATCTTGTAGATTGAGATCTCCACCCCATTCTCGGAGAGTTCTGGGAGTTGATCCAAAACTTCTTTCACGTGGGGAGATCCAAGATGCCGGTCGAGATGCCCCTGACTCTCCCAATTCTCGTAGAAGAGTATCTCCGAAGGATCCTCGCTGCTCCGGTGCAAGTCGTAGTTGATGCAGCCTTCCTCTTCCCGCGTCGGGGCGACCAGCCCGGACGCGGCCTCCGCCAGACGATCCTCCATCCCCGGACGAGCTTTCGACCGGGCGATCACCGTGATCCGCTCATTCTCCATAATGCTTCTCCTTTATAGACTTTCCCCATTCACAAGCATAACTGCCTGCCAAAACCCGCGCCATAGAGAACACAGTTTCCACAACCGAGAGCATGTAAAGTACCACCATGAATGAGACTCAAAGAGCCGGAAACATTCTCGTGCCAAACGGTGCCCCGACAAGCTTCGTGCGTCACGCTGTCAACCGCGAGTTCTCGACGCCCCATTCCATAGAGCGTGTCTGGTCCTGGCTCAACGACCCAGCTACGTTCGTGGAGGGCCAGGTTTGGCCGTACCGCGTGGAGTTTGTGGATGGTGGCTTCGAGCCCGGTGTACTGAACGTCCACCACGGCCCGTTTTTGAACGTCGCCGGAGCCATAGGCGAGGTACGTGGACCTGACGAGGCTGGCGCTGACGGCTCTGCATACCGAGATCTCCCGTACTTCTATGGCTCTTACGCCCTGACCCCGCGTCTCGTCCGTCCAACGCGGCTTCAGTTCTGGGCGGAGCGAACCGCTGGAGGTACGAAAGTGCGCCTGCGGCTGGATAGCCTCGTGCGCCGACAGTTCGTAAAACCGTGGGATCTCTCGCAGCGGATCTTCTGGGGCCGATTCCCGCGCTGGATGGAGTCGTCGCTCGAAGAGTCTGGCGGTGGCGGAGCTTAGTCCTCGGTGGGAATGGGTAGAGCCCTGCTAGAGTTGACTACTAGTTCTGGAGGAATGTTTTGGATATCCTACGCATCATCGCCGCGATCATATTGCCGCCGCTGGGCGTTTTCTTGCAGGTCGGTATCGGGAAGCACTTCTGGATCAACATCGTGCTGACCCTACTGGGCTTCATCCCCGGAATTATCCACGCTATCTGGGTTATCGTGAAATACTAGCTTCCTTTTTCGTCCCGAGGGCGAGGCCGAAGAGGTTGTCATCGTCCGTGTAGAGATCCAGTAGCTTTAGGTCCGATTCAGCGAAGATGTTTGCTGCGGAATCGGCGGTAAATTTTGTGCTGATCTCGGTTCTCATCCCCTCGCCGCTCTCGAATTTTACGGCCTCGTCGAAGGTGGGGAAGCGGACTTCTTGATCTTCGGTGGAGTCCAGCCACATCTCTATGCGTTGCGCTTCTTTGTTGTAGGTGGCGCGATGGACGAACCGCTCGGGGTCGAAGTCTGCGCCGAGACGAGCGTTTAGAACGGTCAGCATGTTCTTGTTGAAGCGGGCTGTGGTGCCGGAAGAGTCATCGTAGGCGGCTTCCAAGACCTCTGGAGCTTTGATGAGATCCAGGCCGATCAAGACGTGGTCGCCGGGAACTAGACCGGCGCTTATCTCGGAGAGAAACTCGTGGCGTTTGTCGGGAGTGAAGTTGCCTAAGGTGCCGCCGAGGAAGATCACCAACCGAGATCCCCGGCTCTCCGAACCGCCGAGCAACGCCCCGAGGGATTTATCGAAATCACCGACGTAGCCCTGTATCCGAAGTCCGGGATACTCTTTGAGCAGAATGTCGCCACTCTCCCTTACGGCGCTCTCGCTCACGTCGAAGGGGACGTAGCGGGCGGAGCGATCTCCTTCCAAAAGTGCTTCTATAAGGGCTCGGGTCTTGTCACTGGCGGCCCCGGAACCTAGCTCCACCAACTCTCGACAACCGGTGCGCTCGAATACCTCTCCGGCGATCTTCTTTAGAATCGAGAACTCGGTGCGGGTCTGATAGTACTCGGGGAGATCCGTTATCTCCTCGAAGATGTGCGACCCTTCGGCATCGTAGAAGTATTTGGGCCACGGTGAGAGGTCTTTGGGTACGCTGTGGAGCCCCTCCCGCACGTCACGCGCCATCGAATCCAGTTCGAGCTCGGGCTCGTCCAACGTGGAGATGCTTACTCGTCCGTTTGCTCGGCTCATCTGTCCTCTTCTCTTAGGAATTTTATAGTTGACGCTGCGATATACCGGTGGCGGGATCCAGAAGCAGCAAGCTGCCGTCCCGCAACTCGCGCCAGCCCTCGTCTCCATCCAGCTTCTCGGAGGCTACGATGACCGCTCCCGGTGAAGCCTCACCGTCTTCGATGTAGTAAAGCGAGTTGCCCGGACCTTCGCTCGAATAACGCGAGAATGCCATCGCTGCTCCGTCTGTCACAGCGAGGTTCAGAGTGGCTTTCAGACCCGCGACGGCGCACACGGCTGAGACGTGCCGGATCGTGGCTGCCAGCGCCGCATCCAGCGACGCGCCTTCCCACAGCCGATCCAGAAGCCCCGCGAAGATGGTCTCGGAGTCGGTAACCCCGAGAAGCCCGGCATGAGCCTCGTCGCTCAGAGAGTCTCGCAAAGGACGCATTGCGCTCCGGCGGAAGTCTTCTATAGCACCGTTGTGCATGAACATGTACCGTCCTGCCGCGAACGGCGGCACCCCGGATTCCTCCACCGGCAGCCCCGGAGTCGCGCTCCTCACAGCCCCAAAGAACGTCGAAGCCCGGATCCTCGGAGCGATACCGGAAAAACTTCGGTCTCCCCACATCGAGGCGTTCGAGCGGTACACGGCGGGCTCTTCGTCCTCTGGAACGTACCAGCCGACCCCGAAGCCGTCGGCATTCACGACACCGCTCAGCATCTCCCGAGGCGCGTAGCTCTGCACCAGCAGCGAGTGCTCCGGTTCCAGCAGAACCGACGAGAGTGGCACGGACGAACCCCCCAGATACGCGACCATGCGGCACATCTAGGCTGTTGCTCGCGTCTTACTCAGCAAGGCGAAAGCCCGCGAAGAGTTGGCGGCGGATGGGGTAGTCCCAGTTGCGGAACGTGTTTCGGATGGCCGTTGGTCGAGTGGCCCAGGAGCCGCCGCGTAGGATCTTGAAGTCTGGACCGAAAAAGACTTCGGAGTATTCCTTGTAAGGGAAGCTCTCGAAGCCAGGGTACGGATGGAAGTCCGATGAAGTCCATTCCCAGACGTTGCCGATCATGTCCAGCACTCCATACGCGCTGGCCCCCGCCGGATAAGCTCCCACGTCCGAAGTCCGAAACGCGAGTTGATCGATGTTCGCCCGGTCGCGAGTCGGAGCTTCGTCACCCCATGGAAAAAGCCTCTTGAGACCATTATTCGGGTCCCAGGAGGCTGCTTTTTCCCACTCGGCCTCCGTTGGGAGGCGTTTGCCACGATACCGGGCGTAAGCGTCCGCTTCGTACCAGCAGACGTGAGCGACCGGAGCGTTCGGGAGTAGCGGCTCGTCAAAGCCAAAGCACTTCGTCCACCAGGAATGCGGCTCGCTCTGATACCAGTGCTTGGGAGTCTGGACGTTCTCGGACTGAAGCCATCTCCATCCCGCGCTGTTCCAAAACTCTTCTCGCCGGTAGCCACCGTCCTCCACAAACTCCCGGTACTCATCGTTCGTCACCGGTGTCTCGCCGATTCGGAACTCTCTTAGATAGACCTCGTGTGCTCCACGCTCGTTATCGAGGGCGAGCGTGCGGTCGTCGGTTCCCATCACGAACGTACCGTCTGGGATGTCCGTCATCTTGCCAGGATCGGTGGCATGTTCGGGTAGGCGACCGAAGTCTGGATGGTAGCCGTCGCCGGGCATTAGTTGGAGGGTCTGGAGCATGGTCTCGTTATGTTGGGCTTCGTGCTGCAGGATCATGTTGTAGACAAAGCCGCCTCTTAGGAGTGGATCTTCGCTTTCGAGGTCCGCATCCCGTAGTGCTTCGAGGACCATCCCACGAACGGCGTCGAGGTAGCACCCGGCATCGTCGCGGTCGAGTAGGTTCAGGGAAGGGCGTTCCTCGCGGGGGTGGAGCGAGGCATCGTACATATCGTAGAGTTCGCGATCCGAGAGGCCACGCCCGAAGGCTTTTTCAAGGAGCCATAGCTCTTCGTAGTTGCCGATATGGCCGTAGTCCCAGATCAGGGGGCTCATAATAGGGTCGTGCTGAACGGCCAGATCCGCATCGGAGACGGGAGCCAGCAGATATCTAGTGCGGGTTCTTGCTTCTTGGAGCCGCTGGACAAGGACATCCTTGAGTACCTCGCGCTTTGTATCCATGCGGCGAATACTATGCCCTCGATCTACGCTGTCAAGGGTTTTGGAACACTATGCTCTCTGCAGAGTGAAACCTTCGCTGGATTTCATGAGGACCAAGAGTTCGCCGATCTCCGGTACTCTGAGGTCGGCGAACTCTTGGTCAAATCCGACTCTAGCCCTGCGATACTTTCAGGACGATTTTGCCTCTGCCGTGACCGGAATCGAGGCGTTCGTGGGCCTTGCCAACCTCTGAGAGGTCCAGGACTTCGTCGACGAGCGGTTTGATCTGCCCGCGCTCGATGACGTTGGTTAGTTCCACTAACCTACGACGCTCCCGGCTGAGGAAAACTCCGTAAAGGGTCTGATTCTTGAGGTACACCGTAGTCAAGTCTCCCTCGGGCGGCACGATGGTCGCTAGCCGTCCGAAGGCCCGCGTGTAGCTGCTGGACGCTTCCATCTGGCCGCCAACGGTATCGAAGACCGCATCCACGCCTTCGCCGCCATTCTCCGCAGCAGCGGCTTCGGCGACTTCGTCGGAGGTGTAGTCCAGGCACACATCTGCGCCGAGATCCGCCAGAGTTTGCTGGTTGGAGGAACCGGCGGTCGCCAGCACCCGCGCACCGGCGGCCTTGGCGATCTGAACCGCGAAAGACCCCACGCCGCCCGCGCCACCATGCACGAGCACCGTCTCACCCGGCTTGACAGCCAACCGCCGAATAATAGCCTCCCATGCCGTGCCACCGGCGAGCGGAACGGAGGCTGCCGCCTCGTGGCTCAGGGAGGGTGGCTTGGGGGCGACGATGGCCGCCGGGACCACGTTGTACTCGGCGTAGGAGCCGTTCGCTCCGGGGCCGAAAAGCTCCGGTGTGTAATAAACTTCGTCGCCCGCCGCGAAGTCCGTCACTCCCGCGCCGACTTCCTCGACGACTCCGGAGATGTCTGCGCCGAGCACTGTCGGAGCTTCCACGGCTCCTGGTATGGCTCCTGCGCGGAGTTTCGCGTCGACCGGGTTCGTACCGGCGGCCATTATCTTTACCAGTATCTCGCCGGGTCCGGGGGACGGCTTCTCCACATCCTGCTCCTCGAAGAGATCCGGGCCACCCAATTCAGTAGTTACCATCGCACGCATGTAAAGCTCCTCTATCGTTTATGTACGCCGAAGACCATACCATCCCGGCGCGGGATGTTCGGGGTTGTAGAATACGGTGAGCACACCGTAGAGAGGAGAGACGCAGTGTCTGAACAAGGAAAAGACGTACAAGAGAAGCTGGCGGCGGCTTTCGGCGAGTCCTACGGATCGGTGATGAAGAATGCCGCCGAGAACCAGCAGCGCAATGTCAAGATCGCTCAGGGCTGGGTCGAGAATTTCTCGGGTCTGATGAAATCTCAGGCTGAAGCCAACCAGGCGCTCGCCCGTGCGATGGAGTCCTATGTGAAAGTCGTGGACGAAGCTCTCAAGAGCCAGGAGCGGACCAACCGCGCCCTTGCCGAGAGCATGGAATCCTACAAGGAAGTCGTGGAGAAAGTCTCCGCTCTGCAGGAGAAGAACACCGCGATGACGGAAGGGTTCTTCAGGGATGTAACCGGCGAACTGCAGCGCGGTAACGAGACTAGCGAGGCTGTGGCCCAGAATCTCATGCAGGGTTCCGAGAAGCAGATGGAGGCTTTTCAGGGTATGTTGGCTGAGACGATGGATTCGTACACGAGCTTGATGAACGCTCCGCTTGCGTTGTACCAGAAGAATCTGGAGGCGTTCGGCGGCGATAAAAGCTAGAGGATTCAAAGCGCGAGAGAGGATGGACATGCAGGTAGAGAAAAAGAGCTTCGAAGTGAGGAATTTGATCGGGGGTTCGTGGGAATCGGGAAACGGTAGAGACATCGAGCCGGTCTACGATCCCGCGACGGGTGAGATTATCGGCGAAACCCCGCTCTCTTCCGCCGAGGATGTGGATCGCGCCGTGCTGGCGGCCCAAGAGGCTTTCCCTGGCTGGTCGGCCACGCCTGTCGGAGAACGCGCTCGCATTATGTTCCGCTTCAAGATGCTTCTGGAAGAACACTTCGAGGAGCTGAGGGATCTCGTCACCCTGGAAAACGGCAAAGATAAGAAGGATGCCGGTGGCGAGGTGCGGCGGGGGATAGAGGTCGTCGAGTTTGCCTGCGGGATGCCGACCTTGATGATGGGCGAGTCTGTGCGGGACGTGGCGCGGGGCATAGACAACGTTTCGTATCGGTATCCGCTCGGGGTGGTAGCGGCGATCACACCATTCAACTTCCCCTGCATGGTTCCGCTCTGGACGCTGCCCGTAGCCATAGCCGCCGGTAACACCTACATCCTCAAACCTTCAGAGAGAACTCCTCTCTCGTCTCTGCGTCTGGGCGAACTTCTAGCCGAAGCCGGTCTGCCGGACGGAGTTTTTAGTATCGTCAACGGAGCGCGGGAGGCTGTGGATTCTATTCTGGAGCATCCAGGGATAGAGGCTGTCTCGTTTGTGGGTTCGCAGCCCGTCGCCGAGCACGTCTACCGGCACGGCGCCGCGCACGGCAAGCGGGTACAGGCGTTGGCCGGAGCCAAAAACTCTATGATCGTCATGCCCGATGCTGTCCTTGAGACCGCCGTGCCGAATATAGTATCGAGCGCGTATGGGAACGCCGGAGAGCGGTGCCTGGCCGGTAGCGTGCTCGTGGCGGTTGGCGACGTAGCGGACGAATTGGTCGAGAAGGTCCGGTACGCAGCGAGCGCGATGAAGGTCGGGGCGGGGAGCGAAGACGGGAGCGAGCTCACGCCCGTCATTCGGGAATCACACCGCGACAAGGTCAAGGGCTACGTCGACTCCGGGGAAGAAGAAGGCGCCACGGTCGTCCTTGATGGTCGCAAGCCGCCGATGGAGGGTGGTTTCTTTATGGGAGCTACGCTGCTAGATCATGTGACGGCGGACATGCGAGTGTCTCGCGAGGAGATCTTCGGTCCCGTTCTGAGTGTCGTCCGGGTTAATTCTCTGGACGAAGCCATCGAGTTCACCAACGGTTCGCAGTTCGGGAACGCCTGTTCCATCTACACCGAGAACGGCGCTGCTGTCCGGCACTGGCGCGAGCGCGTGCAAGCCGGGATGCTCGGGGTAAATATCGGGGTCGCGGCACCAATGGCGTTCTTCCCGTTCAACGGAATAAAAAACTCTTTCTACGGGGATCTCCACGCCACCGGCAAAGACGGTGTCCGTTTCTTCACCGAGCACAAAGTAGAAGCTGTCCGCTGGCTCTCCGAGCCCGGCGTAGCCGAAGCCGTAAAGCGTTTCTAGGGGGTTAAGGCTGCTGCCGTAGTCGAGTTCGGCTTATATAAGCTCTTTGGTGGCCTAAAGCTGTATCTGCTCGTCGAGCAAATCTTTCTAGCTCGTTGCGGAGCTTGCTGAATTCGGCTCTGCACCGAAAGGCCCGCAATGACGAACATCAGCAGCAAAGAACCGAAACCTAAGGCGAGCTTGCGGACGATGGTCAACTTTCGCAACCCTGATTCTCCAACAAGCCGTTTGTTTTCTTGAAAATTCGCATAACTAGAGTTACGGGTCAGAGCCCTGAAAACTTTAGCTCAAGCACCGTAAATCTCCTTCCAAGAGGCTGTCGATTGGAGTTATCGCGTTGCAGTCTCAACCAAAGATATAGGCGAATTCGTGTAATTCTTGAGAATATTAGCGACTTTTGTGTGAGAAACGTTTATTATTCACCAAGCAATAAACAGTAAGACCTTCTGGAGGGGGACACTGTGCAGAGGACGGCCTACTATATTTGGACGATGCTTGCGGCATTTGGCGTGGGCTTTCTGCTGCTGTCTTGGTCGGCATCCGACTCAAAAGCCGCGACTTACTCCCAGACGGTGGACAACTCGACCAAAGGGCGCTTCGCGGCATCGAGCAAGTGGATCACTAGCAACTACAGTTCTCAACGCTACGGCTCAAACTATCGAGCTCTCAAAAGGTACTCTAAGAAATCCCGCCAGGCGAAGTGGAAAGTGAAAGTACCAAAAACAGCCTCCTACAACGTTTACGCACGGTGGCCTGCGAATAGCGGTTATACAAAGCGAGCAACATTCAAGATCAAGACCGCCGATGGCACCAAAAAGAAGGTCGTCAACCAGCGCAAGAATGGTGGCAAGTGGATCAAGCTGGGCTCGTACAGGTTGGCCGCTGGAGATAGCTACAAAGTTGCCCTCTCCAACAAGAGCTCCAGCAAAGGCTACATAGTTGCCGATGCGGTCAAGGTGACAAGCGCGACTACCAGCGGCACAACTAACACTGCGCCTACGACCACGACCGGTGGTGCGAAAGTAGTACAAGAGGCTCGTAGACACTTGGGCAAACCTTACGTCTATGGTGCGGCTGGTCCGTCGAGTTTCGACTGCTCGGGGTTCACTCAGTATGTTTACAAGAACGCCGTCGGCAAGAGCCTCCCGCACAACGCGAACAGCCAGTACAGCTACGGGCGTTCTGTCTCCGGGAGTGAGCTAAAGCCTGGAGATTTGATCTTTGGCAACGCGGGAGGCAGTGGGATACAGCACGTCGGTATCTACGAGGTCTTCAACGGTAAGGGATACATGCTCCACGCAGGTAACGAGCAAACCGACGTAGAGCGTACTCCGTTCCCGAACTCTTGGTATAGAGTCATAGGATACAAACGTCTGGTTTAGACGAAATTCAGAATAGGCCGCTTAAAGAGAGAGGGCTCGCAAACGTGAGCCCTCTCCGTTCGTGAGATATCGTTGTTCAGCTAGTTGGAATAAGCCTAAACACTTTTGCGGTTAGTAGTACAGATCCGCTACGAGGAAGGCTGAGGTTGCTCGGTGGGAGAGGCTTTCGGCGAAGTAGTGGCCCTGGGCTTCGTCGCAGCCCATGTCTTTTAGGATCATTAGTTGGCGGGCATTCTCGACGCCTTCGGCGACAACTCTGAGGCCCATTGCGTGGGCGAGGGAGATGACGGCGGAGACTATCTCGCGGTCTTCGGGCTGATCTTCGAGGCCAGTGACGAATGAACGGTCTACTTTCAGAGAGTCGAGCGGGAAGTGTTTGAGGTGCGAGAGTGAGGAATATCCTGCGCCAAAGTTGTCGACCGCTAGTCGCACCCCGAGGCTTTTCAGCGCTTGGAGCGTGACAGCGGCGGACATTGCGTCTTCGTGCAGGATGCTCTCTTTAATCTCCAGTACGAGGCTCGAAGGGTTGATACTGGTTTCCTCGACAACGCGGGAGACTTCCCCGACTAGGTTAGGGTGCATGAAATGGCGAGACGAGAGATTTACGCCTACGGTGAGGGGGGACTCTGTAGGATAGCGTTCCTGCCAGGAGACCATCTGGCGGCAGGCTTCCCGCAAAACCCAGCGTTCTATCGCGAAGATCAAGCCAGTCTCCTCGGCCACGGGGATGAACTGGTCCGGTAGGATCACACCGCGTTTGGGATGCTCCCAGCGCAGGAGTGCCTCCATGCCGATCATACGGCTCGTAGATACGTCCATCTCAGGCTGGTAGAAGAGGACTAGTTGATCTTTATCCATCGCCTCGACTAGCTCGGTCTCCATTTCCAGGTGCTGGGAGGCGGTCTCCACAGCTTCTTCGGTGAACAGCTCGAAACGGTTCTTGCCACGGGATTTGGCTCGGTACATCGCAGTGTCGGCGTTCTTGACCAGAGTGATTGGGTCCGCGCCGTCGATCGGGTAATAGCAGACGCCAACACTCGTGGTGATGCGTAGCTCGTTGCCCGCAAGTTCGAAGGGCTCGGACATCGTCTGGACGATTCGCTCGGCGACCATCGTGGCATCCGATGGATATCGGAGATCCGGCAGTATAACCGTGAACTCGTCGCCCGCGAGCCGCGAAACCACGTCGTACTCGCGGCAGGCCAGGGAGACTCGGTTGGCTGTCTCCTGCAGCAGGAGGTCGCCCACGTCATGGCCCAGGGTGTCGTTTATCATCTTGAATCGGTCGAGGTCCAGAAAGAAGAGCGAGAGCAGCGTGCGGTTTCGTTTACAGCGAGCGATCTCCTGGCTGAGTCGCTCGTAGAACGAGGCTCGGTTCGGCAAGCCTGTGAGGAAGTCGTAGTTGGCCTGACGATCCAGCTTCTCGACGGCGAGCTTGCGATCGGTGATCTCGTGCAGCACCACCAGATGGCCAGTTCTGTTGCTCCGTCCGTCGTAAAGTGCTGTGAGGGAGAGGTCGTAGTGGCGTCGTTGTGGTCCTTCGCCCAGTGCGATCTCCTCATTCGCCTGTCCGTTTTCTTCGTAGCGTTTAAGCAGCGCGGTCCCTCTATTTCCGGCGAGTGGCGCGGCTTTGTCGGACATCACCGCGCGGAAATCCCGTCCCATGATGCCAGAGGCCGGAAGCCCCAGTATGTGGCTCGCCGCCGGGTTAACGTCGACTATGCGGTTACGGAGGTCCAGGACTACCGTGCCGTCGCTCATGCCTTCGATCACCGCGTCGTGGGCCACGGGCGAGACATCCAACAATCGATAGCGCGTGAGAGCCCACACCAGGGAGAAGCCCATAACCACGAAAGCGGCGGAGATGAGATCGAAATCCACCGCAAGAACTAGGCCGGATCTTTGGGCCGTCACCACGCTCCATGGCGTTAGGAAGCCGATTAGAAGTGAGAGGCTTTGGAGTCCATAGAGCCGCTGGGAGTTCACGAGCATAGAGATCAACAACGCGCTACCAACAGTTACAAGGCCCACCCGATACAAGAGATCGATATAGAACCACGGCCCGTAATCTAGGACGAGCCGCAGCAGATCCGAGCTTCCGCGCGAGCCCCCGAAATCCCACATCAGATTGTGGCTAGCATTAGTCGCGGTGAGCACCAGAGTGATAAGAGGAATGATGGAGAACAAGACCATGCGCGGGCGTGTTAGCCAGCGCTCCCGACCGGTGTATTCGATCGCAAAGAGCAGCCACAGCGGACCCAGCGCGAGCAGTATCGCTTCTCCAACCCGGTAGAACACGAAGGCCGTCCCAGCGTCTCGGGTGCCGAGTTGCAGCGCGTTAGCTAAAGCCCACAGCGCGAAGGTCCACAGAAGGACGGCGAGCGTGGCCGCGCCCGGTTTGGGTCGCCGCCGCCAGGCGAAGTATCCGACGACCGCCGGAAGCAGCGCGGCTACCAGAACGATCAACTCGTACACCGTGAATGCTAGCTTCATAACTTAATTATTCGGAACGGCATCGGTCGCGGCACGAAACGGCCTTTTCGACTCCAGTGGGACGGAAATTCAAGCAACATCACGCGGGACTCCTCCGTGGGATCTCCTTGATTATCCCTTTCTAGATGAGAAAACATAACCTACAAAGCGTATATGTCGCCCTTTCTTAGATCCCTGGACGGTAGAGGTACATTGGACGTGGGCTAAGTTCTATACCGGCGGCTTTGATTAGTTGGATCGCTTCCGGTTCCGGCGGAGCGAGCCGGGCCTGTACGAGATCCAGGAATCCCGGTGTCTGAACGTAGCGGACTACGGTTGGGTTCTTGGCGTTGGCGTTCTCTGCGGCGATGTCCGCAGCTTTCTCCAGGTCGCCGAATTCATCCACGAGGCCGAGTTCTTTGGCCTGCTTGCCGGAGTAGATGCGACCGTCGGCTACCTCGCGCACCTCCTTCTCGGAGAGGTTGCGACCCTTCGAGATAACGGA
Source organism: Rubrobacteraceae bacterium (assembly GCA_041747155.1). GTDB lineage: Bacteria > Actinomycetota > Rubrobacteria > Rubrobacterales > Rubrobacteraceae > JACDDK01. The sequence continues at coordinate 38,953 of JBGTFQ010000109.1, read as the reverse complement.
GACAAACTCGTTGTAGGACTCGTCGATGACGGACTGGAAGATCTCACGCTCCTTCGGCTTGACATCCCGGAAGGAGCTACCAATATCCTTGAACTCGCCGCTCTTTATAACGACCTGCTTGTAACCGTATTTGTCGGCAAGTTCGGTGAAGTTGTTCAGCGAGATGATGACACCCAGAGAACCCGTGAGCGTAGTCTCGTTGGCGACGATTTCATCCGCCGCAGCCGAGATATAGTAGCCACCCGAAGCCGCGACATCGCCCATCGAGACGATTACCGGCATGTTGGATTTATCCTTGAATTCCAGGATGGAGCGGTACATCTCGTCGCTTGCCGTCACGCCGCCGCCGGGGGAGTTTACTTCCAGGACCACGGCTGCAGTATCAGGGTCTTGGGAGGCTTGATCCAGGGCGTCCTGCAACCCTTCGGGGGTGACGGTGGAGGATTGACCCGCGATAGCGTCGCCACCAGAGGCGATTACGCCCTCGACCGGGATGGAGATGACCTTGTCGGTTCCGTCTCCACTAACGTACTCTTCATCAAAAGGAATCGCGGACGGACCACCGGCTGTACCGCCACCGCCGCCCGCGGCCATCACCGCGACAACGACCACAGCCGTGACGAGCAACCCGACGAAACCCAGAGCAACGAGACCACCAACCACCCACGGCCAGCGTCGTCGGCGGCGAGGTTGTGTGGAGGCTCGCTCCGGAGGCTGGTTGGTTGTCGGGTTTTGCGTAGTCTCGTCAGTACGGTTTTCGGGCGGGCGGTTCTCAGAGTCCATAATTCAAGCCTTTCTCGATTTTTATTGAGGCATTGATGCTCCAACGACGGCACTCACGACGATACCAAGTACCATGCCGACTACGATTATAAGGGTCGCGCAACCAGCGCACGAGATAGCGCACGAGCCCGAAGACTGTCCATACCCAACCCCGCGAGCCTTCGCTGAACCGATGACCACCAGGACGACGGACCAAATCCAGAAGCCTAATCCAAGAACAATGCTCAACAACTGTACCGCGCCAGCGGCAGTCGTATCGAATCCAAGTGCCGCTTGGGTTGCGCTCAAAAGTATCCCGAAGAACCCGCTGATCGCCAGTGGAACCCACGCGACCCCGACAACGGCGAACATTGCTTTTAGCGGTCCGCTGCCACCGAAGAAGCCCGTAGTAAGTTGCATTAGAAGTGAGACTATGGCCCACAACAAGAATGGCGAGAATGCCGCAGCCAGTATCGTCCCGATCTCGGTGGCGAGTATGAAGTTCTCTAGCGTGCCAGGCGGCAGGTTAGTACCCGGTTGCCGAAACTGTTCGTCCGTAATGCCGCCTAGCACCGCGATGACCGCTCCCACCAGGCTCAAGAATGCGTAAATCAACGTTACGATGGCGCCCGCTAACACGTTGCGACTCTGCGCCACTTCTTGCAAGGTTCGTGTTGGAGACCAAATAACGCTCAGGATGTTCAGATCCAACCTCCTCGCTAGTCCTAAAAGAACATTCTACTTGTCGGGGCGGCTTCGGCGACGGCCTTTCTTGAGGATGTCCTCCTTCGCCGCGGCGGTGGAGACACGCTCGTTGCGGGACTCGAGCGCGAGACGCTCGCGGTTGTAGACGATCCAGAGGTAGAGATCCAACTCCGTCCGACCCTTGAAAGCTTCGAGGACTTTGTCCTCCTGGATCATGTCGCTAATGGGCCGATACGAGAATTCGTACCAGTCACGTAAAACTTCCTCCGGCGAAACATACCGCCGCCAGAGCTGCGAGAGCCTGAAACCGTGGGCCTCCACGTAAGTCGCCAACCTACGATAATCCGAGATGTCGGAGAACCGCACGTTTATCTCCGGCAGCACCCGGTCGAGCGGCAGACGCTCCAGAAGATGCCGGTGCTCCAGCTTGTGAAGAAGGCTCCGGGCGTTAAGGGCTGAATCTATAGGGACGCGGCTACGAAGCTCCACGACTTCCGCCTCTATCGACTTCATACCTTGTTGGCGGGCGACGGAGACGCGGTGGTTGCCGTCGTTGACGAAGTAGGCGTCCCCGATCTTGAAGAGGCTAACCGGCGGCAAGTCCTGGGCTTTGTGCATCATCTGATCGATGCGTTTCCAACGCTCGCCGATATCTCCTTTAGACGGCAGGAACGCCCGGTCGAAATCCCGGTGTCTACCGACGCTGCCCACGATCTTGTCCACCGGAACCTCGCTCATCCCGATGTTTACTTGCTGAACAGCCCCGAGCGTGCTCTTTACTTCATCAAACGAGAGAAGTTGGTTGGATGCCGGGTCACGCCGCAGATAAGCTCCGACTCGTCGCAGAAAAGCCTTTCTGCGAGCGCGGGAGAAATCCCGATCAGCCTGTTCGCGAACGTCGTGATCCCTATACATGCCGCAAGCCTACAACCACGGACTCCACACCACAAGCCAGATGACGAGCGAGGAAATTCAAATCTCCAGAAACTGATGTCCGTAAACGTTGAAAATTTTCGTCTCTCCCCGTTGCTGCCGCCGCTGCGAGGCTTGATCCGGCCCATAAAGATGCACGTGTCCATGCAACCACCAGTCCGGCTCGTAACGGTCGATCAACGGCAGAAAAGACTCGAAACCGATATGCGCCAAGTCCGTGCGATCCCCAAGCCCAAACGGCGGCGAATGGGCCACAAACAACCGGGGCGGCGGCTTGCTCCACAACTTGCGCCATCGTATCTTCGCGGACAACGCCCGAGCTTTGCGCCGCATGTGACCTTCGGAATATTGGTTCGGGCCGCCGGAGTACAGCATAGAGCCCGAGAGCCCGGCGACCGGAACACCTTCGATCTCCACGATGTCGCCATCCAGCGGAATGCAACCTCCAGGATACTCCTTGCCATACTCGTCCGGGTCGTGGTTGCCAAGCACGTAGTACACCGGCACACCGAGAAACGTCACGATGTACTCCAGATACTCGAAAGGCAAGTCGCCGCACGAGATCACCGCCTCAGCCCCTTCAGCATACTGCTGAAGCATTGGCCCGTAGAGCTTGTCTTCCACCCGGTCGCTAATACACAATATTTTCATGCTTCCCTCAAGCCACATAGCATACCGCTACACGACGAGAGGACTAGCTCTTACCTCCCAGACGCCGCCGAAGAACCGCCGCGTGAGTCTCGTAGCCGGTAAGCCAGCACCGCTGCCAACAGTAGCAGCGCGACAGGCGCAAAGTGAAAGAGGTACAGACTAGCGCCCCGAACTGGAGCTACTTCGAGCCCAAAAACCGGCAGCACGAGATAGTACAAAATAACTGTAATCGCCATGCCCGCCGCGCATCCGAGCAGGATAGGCGCACCATCATCGGCCCGGTTCGTAATAGTGAAGTAAGCTCCGACCATCGCCATCAAGCAGATGCCGACCATCGCGATCGCGAACGACAAACCACGACCCGGCAGCAACGCGCCCACGAAACCGAGCGCGGCGCCTGTGGAACCCATAACCGTAGCCAACTGACGCATCTCGAAAAGCCTCCTGGAAACATCGTATCCGCAAGGATTCTACATCGGTCGTAGAGTGTCGCCGCGCCGGGTTTTGGGCAGTTCGAGCGAGACGCTACGCGACGAGGAAGTATAGAGATGTCTGAGCCGGAGACGCTAAAGCTGGTGGTGGATGTGATGATACCGCTGGACGACAGGGTCGTACCGATCCAAAACGCCAACAAACCTTTCGAGGAACAATGGGCTCTCCTCCGCGGTTTTGTCGAAACCTGTTAGACCTTTGAGGCTGCAGCCGTTCGCAAGACCGAATAAGAAACCGGCCTGGCCTAGCTCCCCAGCGGCCAGAGCGATTCGGCTGGGAGCCTGGCTTGTACTTGGTCGCCAACGTGCAGCCGGATGTGGGGCGGGAGGGCGGCTCGTAGTGAGGCTCCGGCGGCTTTTAGTTCGTAGTGGACTTGGGTTCCGAGATAAGCGGCGGAGACTACTTGGGCGGCGAAGGAGTTTTCTCCGGCTTCGAGGCGGACGGCTTCGGGGCGGATGGTGAGGGTTACGTCGCCGGGCGTGGCTGGGGTCGCGAGGGTGAGCTTTCCTAGCCGAGTTGCGACGGTGCCGTTTGTGGCGTGGCCGTCTATAAAGTTTGTCGCGCCGAAGAATCGGGCAGCGGCTCGGCTGGCGGGGCGGTCGTAGAAGGCGGAGGGTTGGTCGTACATCTGGAGTTCGCCGTCGAAGAGTAGGGCTATGCGGTCGGCGAGGATCACGGCTTCTTCCTGGTCGTGGGTGACGAAGACCGTCGTGTATCGGCCTTCGCGCTGAAGTTCTTTGACGAGGTCGCGCATCTCCTCGCGCAGGTTGGCATCGAGGGCGCTCAACGGCTCGTCTAAAAGGAGGAGGCCGGGTTCCGTTACCAGGGCTCTTGCCAGCGCGATCCTCTGTTGCTGGCCGCCGGAAAGCTCGCCGGGTTTACGGTCGGCGTAGCCATCCATCCGCACGCGCCGCAACGCCTCCTCGATGCGCCGGGATGTGTCTGTCTGATCCACGCCCCGCATCCTGAGCCCGAAACCGACGTTCGCCCAGACCGTCATGTGCGGGAAGAGCAAAGACTTCTGAAAGACCATCGCCGCCGCCCGCTTCTCTGGTGGCGTGCCGACGACCGAGACGCCATCCACCCGAACATCCCCCGAAGAAGGACGCAGCAGTCCGGCCACGATCTTTAACGCCGTCGTCTTGCCGCAGCCGCTCGGGCCGAGCAACGCGACCAACTCGCCCGGTTCGACCGTGAGTGTTAGGTCCGAGAGAGCCGCCTCCGCCGCCCGATAGCGGTGGGAGAGACCTTCGAGTTCCAGCCGGGTGCTCACTATATTTTGCCAAGCCCCATGAACGGGCTGCCAGAATCGCCGTCACGGGGTTTGAGGAATCGGAGGGCGATGATGAGGGCCAGTATCGCGGGCAGGGCGAAGACCAGGGCGAGAGCCGAGGAGAGGACGGGATCGTTGCCGGAGGCTGCGGAGAACAGGAGCATCGGGAGGGTGACGATATTACCGCCTCCGATAAGGAGCGTTAAAATGTACTGTCCCCAGGAGATGAGAAACGCGAACAGACCCGCGACCGCCACCCCCGGAGCCACATCCGGCAGCGTGACGTGCCGGAATGCTCGCCACGGACTAGCCCCCAGAGTCCGGGCCGCTTCTTCGAGGTCGCCGGATCGCTCCGCGAAGACGCTGGTCAGTATGATCGCCGTATAAGGAACCGTCGGCACCAAATGAACCAAGAAAACTCCAAACATCGTGTCGGCTAACCCAAGCCGGATAAACGTCAGATGCACACCCATTGTAGAAGCTAACGGCGGCACGAGAATCGGGAGCAGGATGATAAAGATAACGATTCCCTTAAACCGCCACTCGTAGCCCCCGAGAGCCATCCCCGCTGGAAGCCCCACAACCACCGAAGCCACCGCTACACCGACCCCGATCACCAGACTATTCAATGTCGCCGCGAACACCTTCCCACCAGGCTCCAGCAAGTACTCGATCCCACGCAGTGACCATGCCGTCGGAATTAAATCCGGGAAACGCCACTCCCCCGAAAAAGTCCACAATAGCAGCGGTAGAAACGGCACGGCCACCAACGCCGCCACCAGGATCAGACCGAGGTTGAGCTTTCGTTTACCCACGTCCGAGACCTTTCGCCAGCCGCAGGTAAGCCGCCGCCACGACGGCGGTGATGAGGGTGATAAGGACATTTATAGCCATCGCTATCGGGCGGGCGGCGAGGTCTGTGTCGCGGTACTCGTTGTAGGCTGTCACGGGCAGGATAGTCGGGTAAGTCTTGCCGAGCAGGTACGGAACCTCGAACGCCCCGAAGGTGAAGGCGAAGACGATCAAGCTAGCAGCCATCACCGCCGGGGAAATGACCGGGAAAACAACGTACCAGAACCGTTGCCAAGCGCCCGCCCCAAGAGTCCGGGCCACGTCTTCGAGCTCCGATGCCACGCCGCGCAGGGATGCCAGCACCACCAGCGCGATAAACGGAACCTCTTTCCACACGTAAGTCAGGATGATGCCTATGGCGTACTTGTCGTAGAGGAGTGCGGGAAAGTCTCTTGGCTCCCCGATCAGGCCAAGTGCTGCGGCGAGTCGCGCTCCGAGGCCAGTCTGGGAGATGACCAGCGCGATGCCAACGGCGGCTACGAGGTGGGGAATCGTGATCGGCAACTGAAAAACCACTGTCGATATCCTGCCTCCCGTCCGCCGCAAGGCCAACGCCGCCAGCACCGCCAACACCGTCGAGATACCCGTCGAAGCTCCCGCGACATAGAGGGTTAGGGCCAGAGATGACAGAAACTCGTCGCCGGTTAGTATCTCGCGGTAAGCGTCCAGGCTGAGATCCGTCTGTCCGATAGCGGGCATATAGCCCAGAGATTGGACGACTGCGGTAAAAATACCGCCCGCGAAGAGCACCCCGATCACCAGCATAGCGGGTGCCAGGAGGAGCGATATCCGGAGCCATCCCCCCAAAATCTACTCCTTCAAGACTTTCTCTTTCCACTCATCCTCAATGGCGAGCAACCACTCGGAACGCGCCTCTGGCACCCGATTTTCCTCTAACTCCTGCGTCGAGAGCGTAGCCTTGCCTTCGGGCTGCGAAAGTTTCTTCTGCGCGTCGTCGGGCAGTCGGTCTACGCTAAGGGCCGTCAAGTCTCCCCAACCGGATGGGTCTTGCTTCTCGATCTGAGCCTCCGGACTCTGGAGAAAGTTCGCAACGACCTGCGCCCCGGCCTTGTTGGGACCGTTAGACGGGATGGCGAGATAGTGCGTGTTGTTGAGCGTGCCGTCCTCAAACAGGTACGTGCGGGTGCTCGCGGGGAGGAAGCCCTTGTCGATCTGGCGCTGCGCGAGCAAGGGGTTGTAGCTCATCGTCAACCACACCTCGCCATTCTGATAAAGTTCATCGAGCTTCGTGGAATTCTCGGGATAAGTCTCGCCCTCGCGCCACAAATCCGGCTCGATCTCGTTCATAAACTCCGTGAATGCCGGAGCTTTCTTCTCGAAAACGTCTCCATCGAAAGGCTTTTGGTAGGGTTCCGGGCCGCCCGTTACGCCGTAGAAGACTTGCTCCGTGAAAGCGTTACCGGTGAAGTCCGGCGGCGCTGGGTAGGTGAAGCGACCGGGGTTGTCCGCCGTCCACTGGCGTAGTTCTTCCATCGTTTTGGGCGGTTCTTTTACTTTGTCCGAGTCGTAGACCATAACGAACTGGGCTTTGCCCCACGGTGCTTCGCGGCCTTTGACAGGGTAGCCAAAGTCCCGGTTGATGCTCGGGCTGTCCCAGTCGATGTATTTGGCGTTCGGGAGCCTCTCGGCCCAGGGACCGTACCAGAGATCTGCCTCCGCCCCAGTCGCGAAATTTTCGCCATTGAGCCAGACGAGGTCGATGGTTCCTTTGTCCTTTCCGGCTTGCTTCTCGTTTAGGAGTTTGTTTACCGCGTCGGCTGTGTCGTTCAGGGGAGTGCGGGTCAGTTCTATATCGTGTTGTTTATTTAGCTCGGGGATGACGTAGTCGTCTATGTAGGCGTTTATGGCATCGTCGCCGCCGTACATCGAGAGGTTCACCTTCGTATTCTCGGCGGCCTTTTCGAGTTTCGGGAAAGGGCGATCCTCACCCTTTTGAGAGGAAGATGAGTCGCCCGCGCCGGAGCCTCCGCCACAAGCGGACAGGGTTAGTATGAGAGCTGTGATCGTGGCTAGAGGAAAGAGTCTGAGGTTCACGGTTTCGGGAGTCCTTTCGTCAGGAGGCGACGCATCTGAGTCTACGCCCGCGGCTTTTGGTTGGATCAGGGATTCTCTTTCTTGGGGTGTCGAGCGAGTGCTTGCATGAGGTCCGACAGAATTGGCCGTTCATCCAGGTCTCTCGCCACTTGGACCTTGCGACCGCGCTCAGAGAAATCGTGAGCGCCCGCCGCATCGAGGATCGGTACGGCGAATTCCTCAGTCTGTAGGGCATCCGGGTCGATCACAGCGGCGGTGCAAGCTATATCCCAGATGATCTTCTGCTCGCGGCTAACCTCGCCTCCACGCTCAACCGTCCACCGCTCCAATATCTCCGCCAGATAATCCGAAATTCCTGTTCCGAGCTCTCGTAACTCGGCCGCGAACGTCGTCGTTTCGACCAAAATTTTCGCCGCCGCAGGCCACCCCGGAACTAACAGAAGCTCCAGATTCCCCTCGAAGAGTGCCCGCCAGGCGGCGATATCCGCTCGTCCGTTCAACTCGCCCATCCGAAAATCGTAGCGTCCGTAGCTCTCCTCATCCCCGAATCCACCGAGCCACACGACGTTCACGGTCTCACAGACTTCGGGCGCTACGAGCATCAGCGAGGCGATGTCTGTGGCTGGACCCGTCGCCACGATTGTCAGCGGACCTTTTCGGGCTTCCTCGATCAGTAAGTCCAGGCCATCGCTCGGGACGGGGTCTTTCGGGGTCCGCATTGGGACTTTCGCTCCGGGGATGCAGGGGACTCTGGAGCCGCAGAGAGTCACTACTCGTTCGGCCTCTTCTTGATAGAGATCTCTGGAGTTCGGGCCGTGCGCGGTGGTGTTTTGGACCGAGATCACGGCCCGTATGTCGAGCTTTTCGGCAGGCTGTCCGAGGGCGTGGGCGATGGCGAATTGGTCGTCGATCTCGTTGGCGGTGTCGCAATCCAGGACTATGCGTGTTGGTTCTGAAGTCAAGATGGATGGGATCGTAGCATGATCCGGATGTCCGCTCGACGGTTGTTTCTTACGAGTCGCTTACATTCTTCTCATAATCTTCGGGGATTGAGCTGACAGTGATCGTTGGTGCTAATTCAACCGAGCAAGATCCCTCAAAGTATCTCCGCTTACGCTTCGAACAATCGCTCTAAAAACTCCGGCTCTAGGTACTGTCGGCTCTTGTTGAGGGTCTCTGAGTTGATTATCGGTCTTGTGCTCCGGGCTGTTTCCTGTAGGGCCCACGCGCACCACGATACGGCTCGCAGAGACACGATAGTCCGCATTGCGGCTAGTTGCGTGCGGAATCTTTGCACGTCCGGGACGGGAGCTGCTTTCAAGTAAGTGTCGATGAAATCTCGTTCTTGCCTATCTGACAGAAGTGTGGCCGAAGCGTTGCGCCAGAGCGTGGTGGTGGGGAGGAGGAAGTGAGCGAGATCCTGCGTGCGAGGCGCTATCCGGGCTTTCTCCCAATCCAGCAGTCTGGCTTGGCCGTGATCGACGACGAAGTTGTGGGTGTTGAGGTCGTAGTTAACGATGGCGAGGTCGTCGCCGGTAAAGAGGTCCGCCTGTTCGAGAAAGGCTTCGATGCGCGTGAAGCCTTTTCGCAGACCGGATTTGCTCTCTTCCGAAGCTTCGGACCATTCGAGGTACGGTGCCGCGAGTTCACGGGACTCAGCTAGGATAGCGGACGCCGGGTCGGGATGCGTCTGAAGCCGATGATGCTCCGGCACGCCTAATGCGTGGATGGCAGCGAGGCAGCGGGCGGCGGCTTCGATATCTGTCGCGTAGTCTAGAGGCTCGCCGGGCAGAAACTCTTCGACGATGATCGGGTAGGGAAGCTCGGTCGGGTACGGGTCTACGAAGTGCGGTTTTGGGGTGACACCGGAGCCTGATAGAAGTTCGAGCGCGTGATACTCGTAGGGAGCTTGCTCCTGGAGGCTAAGCCCGATCTGACTCCCCGTTACCAGCCTCACTACCAGGTCTTCGTCACCACGCACCAGATAGTTGAGGCTGTACTCGCCTTGCGCCAAGAACGAGACTTCCTGGAATGAAACTCCCCGGTTCTCCAGATAGGTCTGTATGTCCGACGGGTGGAGTTGTCCTGTCATGGGTCCGTATTCTAGGCCATTGGCTGTAAGTGTTATCTCCGTTCTCTCGTTCGGGTGGTGTAGAATTCGTTGCAAGGAGGTTTAAAGTTTTGGAAGTCATCTTCTGGAGTATTTTGGCTGGGTTGGCGTTTATCGGGGAGTTGCTCTCCGTATCCTTCTTTTTGTTGTTTTTCTCGTTGGGTGCTGTGGTCGCTTTGGGGCTGTCGTTGGCGGATTTTGGCATTACGGCTCAGGCGATTGGTTTTGTGGGGGCGACGGCGCTTAGCATGGCTGTGTTGCGGCCGGCGTTGTTGAATCGGCTGGCTATTGGAGCTGGAGAAGGACACCTGAAGACCAGCGGGGTTACGGGCAAAAACGGGGTGATTATGGAGAAGATCGAACCTGGCGGAGCCGGGACGGTGAGGATCGGGAGCGGTGAGTTCTGGACGGCCCGGTCGCTGTCTCCGGGAGAGGGGATCGAACCGGGCTCACGAGTCCGGGTGCTAGATACGGATGGCCTGACGGCTATCGTGGAAGTCGTGGCTGTCGAAGAAGGAGGAGAGTTGTGAGTGCGGGTCTGGTAGTCCTTGCGGTGTTGGCGTTTCTGGTATTCATAGTGGCGGCCCGGAGCGTGCGGATCATACCCCAGAGCCGGGTCGCGGTGGTGCAGCGTCTGGGACGTTTTCACCGCACCGCCGAGTCCGGTCTGACATTCGTGGTGCCGGTATTGGACAAGATGCTTCCAAAGACCGACTTGCGCGAACAGGTCATCGCGTTTCCGCCGCAGGCCGTTATCACGAGCGACAATGTTGGGATGCAGATATCCACGGTTGTTTACTATCAGGTGGTAGATGCGCGGGCTTCCGAGTACGAGGTAGCTAATTTTCATCTGGCGATGGAGCAGATCACGCAGACGACGCTTCGGAACGTGATCGGCAACCTCATCCTCGACAAAACCCTAACATCCCGCGATGAGATCAACGGCAAGCTCCGCACCATCCTGGACGAAGTAACCGAGAAATGGGGCATTCGAGTAACGCGAGTGGAGCTAAAAGAGATCACACCTCCCCGCGACATCCAACAGGCGATGGAGAAGCAGATGCAGGCCGAACGAACCCGCCGCGCCGCTATCCTAACCGCCGAGGGTGAGAAGCAAGCCGCCATCCTGAAGTCCGAAGGCGAACGCGAATCCGCCATCCTACGCGCCGAGGGAGATCAGAAATCCGCCGTCCTACGAGCCGCCGGTGAAGCCGAAGCGTACCGAAACGTGCAGGCCGCCCAGATCGAGATGACCGAGAGGCTCTTTGACGCACTAGACACTTCGGAACTAAGCCCCGAAGCCCTACGCTTTCTCTACCTCAAAGCCCTCCCCGAGATGGCGAAGGGACCGGCCAGCAAGCTCTTCGTCATCCCATCCGAGATACAAGACCTCGCCGGAACTATCAGCACCCTCGCGGGCGGCGCGGGACTCGCCACCGAAGACGAGAGCGACAAGCCTCGGGAGATCAAACCACCCCAGAAGAACGGCGGAGCTAACCGCAACGAACTAACGCGCTAGAAATCCGTGGAGGAGAGTCGCCTGGACTCCCCTCCACCCACATCTACCTCTTCGGGTGCTCTGTGAAGAAACGGAGCATCTCGGCTGAAGCGTCCGGGCCTTTGGGGTCCGTGTATGTGCCGGGCGAGCTTCCGCCGGACCAGGCGTGCCCGAGGCCGTTGACGGTCCACTTCTCAACTATGGTGCCGCCATCGGTGTTCGCGTAGGCGGTTCGGGTGTAGGCGTGACCTGCAGGGACTTTTCCTTGCCGGGCGGTTGCTTTGGGGGAGAATGAGCTTCGGGCTAGTTGCGAGGCTAGGATCTCGCCGTTTTTTGGGTTGACGGTAGTGTCGCAGTCGCCGTGGAAAATTATGGTTGGTATGACTTCTCCGGCGGGAGCTTGCGGGCTCGCAACGGCGTGTCCCTGCATGGCGGTGAAGGCGGAGCCCATGTCGCGGGCCGAGCCGGGTGCGAGGCCGGAGTGGACCCCGACGGCGGCGTAGAGATCCGGGTAGGTCGCGCCCATTATGGCGGACATCGCGCCTCCGGCAGACATGCCCGCTACGAAGACGCTATCTTCTGAGACTTCGTAGTCCTGTATGACTTGTTGGGTGATCCCGGCGATAAGTGATGGTTCTCCCTTGCCGCGCACTTGATCCCCGGCCTGGAACCAGTTCCAGCATCCGTTCATGTTGGCGCTGGAAGGCTGCGCTGGATAAGCGACGAGAAAGGTTTCGGTCTCGGCCAACGCGTTCATGTGTGTGCCGGTGGCGAAGTCGTTGGGGTTCTGCGTGCAACCGTGCAACATGACCACCAATGGAACCGCCTGACCCGTGTACCCGCTCGGCACATACAGCTTGTAGGAACGGGATCCAGCCCCGTTAGAGTACGACCTATCCACGAACTGGCCGCCCGGTGCGATCACTGGCGAAGCCCCCGCGCCGCCTCCCAGGCCACCCGGCAAACCCCCGAGCAAGTCGCTCAACGAACCTCCGGAGAAACCATCAAGAGGGTTGCCCGATATACCGCCCGGAAGATTGTCGAGCGAGCCACCGAGACGGTTCTTTAGTCCCTCGAAGCGGCTGGATGTCTGAGGTGTGGGGGAAGCTTTCTCGAACGTTCTCTCGTCGGTAGACTCCTCATTTGGTTTCGTGGTTTGTTGCGGGTGTAGGATTTCGGATTCCACCTCGATCACATCATCCGCGACGCCAGATCTACCCGGCTCATCCACCGGCTCGAAGCCGCTGTTTCCAAGTCCGCGCTGCAACAACGCGGTAGCCTCGTCCAGTCTTCCTTCGCGGGTTAGACGTGTAGCCTCGGTCATTAAAGAGCTGTTCATGGTTTCTCCTTTTGGTAGTCGTCTACGTGGTCTGTATGCGTTTCGCTAGTGCTTTTTTCACGGCAGTGCTCGCCCGGAATGCGCCGAGGACGGTTATGGATTCGATGGTCGCGAGCGCGAGTTCGGGCGTTACCTCGTCGGCGATGGTCGCGAGTCCGAGGACTTTTATCTCCAGTTTTTCGTTCGCCGCCTGTACGGTTTCGAGGTCTTCGCGGGTGTAGTTCTGTAGTCCGAGGACCATTGTTTTGCGGGCCACGGTCTCGCGGACGGTCTCGGCGTGAGTGGAGATCTGGTTCCGAATCGCCGTTCGGATGAAATCCGTGCGATTGGAATAGAAACCCTCCTGCACCAAGAGATCCACCTGCCCCAAATCCACCAACCCGAGGTTGATCGTGATCTTCTCCGTCCCACTCACTGAAAACCTCTTCCATCCAAGAAACATCCACTTGACATCCACATGGATGATAACACAAAGTAGAAGTTGTCAAGGGGTGTAATTGTGGCTTTGACGTATCGGGGAGTTTTGTTAGGAGTAGCGGCGTAAGTGGATCAGGGAGGCGAGAACGAGGGCGTGCTCTAGAACGGTGACCGCTAGGGCGTGCCGGTCGCGTTCGCGATAGGAGATGGGGCTTTGAAAGCGTTTGTCCGAGAGCGGCCAAAAGATCGGCCGGGCATCCGTGCCGTGAGTTAGAGCATCGGTGGTGATGTGTCCGGCCCACCCGAGAGCGAGTGCGAGCGGCGCTCCTCGGATCTTGGTGGCCGCTAGAAGCGAGAACGCCAGCAAGAGTGGCGGGATGGAGTGCAGGGCTGCGTCCGGGGCTCGGAAGACAGTTCGGGCGCAGACTTTGGAGTCGAAGGCTTCACGGGAAAAGGCCCGGTTCTTCGCGAAGAGCCAAGTCGCACCGGTGATGGCTGGGAGGTCTGGGATCGTCGCTCCGACAGCGGCCCAGACGGTAGCCGGGTTGGAGTTTGCGAGGCGATGGGCGATAGCGTGGGTGAGGAGTGTGTGGGAGTAGGTTCGCATCGTTGGATTGTATCTCCGGCTGCCGTGTAGCCTCCCGCACGGTGATACGCGGCGTGTCGCGCTAACATGAGCGGACTAGAGTGGCGAGCGATGGAGGTATAGGCATGAACGTACTGGTAAGTGGCGCGACCGGCATGATCGGGGTTTCGTTAACCCGCGCCCTCGAAAACGCTGGACACAAAGTCACCCGCCTGACCCGCTCCCCGAAGGGGGAGAACGACGTCGGCTGGAACCCTGACGCCGGACGTATCGACGGAGATCTCTCCGGCACCGAAGCCGTCGTCCATCTCGCGGGGGAGAGCATCGCTGAGGGACGTTGGAACGAGGAGAAAAAAGCTCGTATCCTCGATAGTCGTGTGAAGGGGACGAGGTTGCTGGCGGAGACTATCGCCAAACTCGCCGAGCCGCCTCGGGTGATGGTGAGTGCTTCGGCTACGGGATACTATGGGGATCGGGGCAACGAATTGCTGACAGAGGAGAGCGAGCCTGGAGAGAGTTTCCTGGCTCGCGTGTGCCGGGAGTGGGAAGCGGCTGCGGACCCGGCTCGGGAGGCCGGTGTTCGGGTCGTGCATCCAAGATTAGGCATCGTGCTCTCTACGGAGGGTGGGGCGTTAGCTCAGACGTTGCCCATCTTTAAGCTGGGTGGAGGCGGCAGGATCGGTAGTGGGCGCCAGTACTGGTCGTGGGTTCATCACGACGACGTGACGGGGGTGATCCTGCACGCCATCACCACGGATTCACTCCACGGCCCAATAAACGTAACCGCCCCGGAGATCCCAACGAACGCCGAGTACACGAAAACTTTAGGCAAAGTTCTCGGTCGCCCAACCCTCGTGCCGCTGCCAGCACCCGCCGCCCGCGTAATGCTGGGTGAAGTAGCCGACGCGCTCCTGCTCGCGAGTGCCCGAGTCGAGCCCGCGAAGCTCAAAGAGACCGGTTACGAATACAAGCACCCGCAGCTCGAAGGTGCATTCCAGCAACTCCTCGGTCTGTAGCGGTGAACCACGAAACTCACATGCGGCGAGCCATCGAAATAGCCCACGGAAATCCCGAAGCTCCGTTTGGTTGTGTGATAGTGGATGCCGTGTCAGGCGAGACTCTGGCCGAAGGACTGAACGATGCTGACAGAAGTCCCATCCTGCACGGTGAGACCGATGCGATCCTACGTCTCTTCGAGAACCACCCGGATTTGGAGCCATCGAACCTAGTTCTCTACACCACCGCCGAACCCTGCCCGATGTGCTCCGGGGCGATCCTCTGGAGCGGCATACCTCAGGTCGTGATCGGCACTTCGATAGAAACCTTGAAAGAACTCGGTCTTCCGCAGATAGACCTTTCCTGTGAGGCGGTCTCCGAAAGAGCCTCGTTCGGTAGCTTCGAGGTAACACGCGGCGTGTTGGAAACGGAGTGCGATGAGCTATTCAAGCCTCTGGCGCGTATATAGAATAAGTAAGCACGAAAAAGGCGAGCACCGGTAGCTTGGTGCCCACCAAAATACTGTGGAATTTTACAGAAGGGATCCAACATACATGAGTGGTTCAAAACTATCCAAAGCTTCACGACTATCCTCGCGGCTGCTGTCGCTACTCTTAATTTTCGCGCTCTCCGCGATGCTCGCGGCCTGTGGAGGATCGACGGGCAACGGAGAAGGCAGCACCTCAGGGGAGAGCGCCACAGGCGGCGGAAGCGGCGAGACTACCGGAGGTAGCATGGCGCAAGGTGGCGAGACCACCGGCGGAACTATGGAACAAGGCGGAACTACCGCCGAGACAACGGGAGGCGGCGAGACCACTGGGGGGAGTATGGAGTCGGGTGGAATCACGGAAGTCCCTGTCGATATCCAGAGCTATACGCTACCGGGCGAGGAAGTCTATCCCGAAGGCGTTGTTTATCAGGAGTCGAGCGGAGACTTCTTCGTGAGTAGTACGTCGGATGGTGCGATCTTCCGGGGCACCGCCGGAGAAGCCGGTAGTGAAGCCGAGGTCTTTCTAAAAGGCGGCCAAGACGACCGGAGCACCGCGATAGGACTGGAACTGGATGGAGACGGACGCTTGTTTGTCGCGGGTGGCGATACGGGCAGGATGTTTGTCTACGACACTGAGAGCGGAGATCTCGTAGACAGCTTCCAGAACGAGCAAGAGAACACTTTCGTAAACGATGTCGCGATAACCCCCAACGGCGATGCCTACTTCACCGACTCGTTTAGCCCAGTCTTGTATAGGTTGGTCGCTGACGGAGATAGCTTCGAGTTCGAAGAATATCTGAACCTCGAAGATACGCCCATCCAGTACGAAGATGGTTTCAACCTCAACGGCATCGTCGCTACCGATGACGGGCAGTACTTGATCGTCACCCACTCGACCACGGGGCAACTCTTCCGCATAGATACCGAGAGCGACGAAATAGTCGAGATAGACCTGGGCGGCGGCGAGGTAGCGGGCGACGGCATGATTCTCGACGGACAAACACTCTACGCGGTAACGGAAAGCGACATCACGACAGTGGAACTATCGGACGATTTCGCCAGCGGTGAGATCGGGGACGTCTTCACCAGCGAGTCGTTCAAGAGCCCGACCACGATAGCCAAGTACGACGAACGCTTGCTGGTGGTCAACTCGCAATTCGATGCCCGCGAATCCGGCAACCCCAAACTACCATTCACCGTTTCGGACGTACCGATTCCTTAGAGGAGAATCTCCGAACTTGTGCGCCTGACTCCTCTTAGTCAGGCGCAACAACAAGAACCCTTAGCCCAGAACCTCCGCCCGAAAGTCCGAGTCGTGCAGCAACTCGCGGGCTTTCTGCGCGTCGCCGGAATCAAGCGTTAGGACGAGGGCGGCGCGTTCGGTGTTGGAGTGGCGAACGTAGAGATCCAAGATGTTGATGCTGTTGGATCCCATCAAAGTCGTAACCTCGGCGAAGACTCCAGGCCGGTTCTCGACCGGAATGGCGATGTCGGCATTCTCGCCGCTCTTTTCGACGAGTATTCCACCGAGAGCGTCGTAGGCTTCGCGGGCCTGGTGGAAACGGTTCTCCATGGTTTGGCGGTTGGAGATCTCACTGCCAAGCTGCGCCATCGCCCCCGCGAAAGACGCCAGCGCCTCGCCTAACGCGGGTGCGTTCTCGGCTAGAATATCCGACCATAATTCTGGATTAGAGGCTCCTACCCGTGTGAGATCCCGAAACGACGGCCCTGCAAAAGACAAAGCTTCCGGCGAGATGTCCGACGCTACTTTCAACAACGCCGCGGCCATTAGATGTGGCAGATGCGAGAGAGCGGCCATCAGGAGGTCGTGCTTCTCGGGGTCTACGGCGGTCGGCACCGCGCCAAGCTCGCGTACCAGGGCGGCGACTTCGCGGTAGTCGTCCGGGGCTGTTTCTCCTGTGGGCGTTAGGAAGTAGCGGGCTCCGCTGAAGAGATCCGCCTTCGCGTGAGCCACGCCCGCGAGTTGGCTGCCAGCCATCGGATGACCGCCTACAAAGCGCAGTCCGTGGTGCTCAGCCGCCCGTACTATCGCGCTCTTCGCGCTAGCTACGTCGGTTGTCAGGGCATCGGTGGGGGATAGGTTCGCGACGAGGTTCGTCACTTTGGAGATGGGGGCGGCCAGGACGATCATGTCCGCGCCGCGAACTTCCTCCAGAGTCGATGCGTGGTCTATCGCGCCGTTTTCGGTAGCGGTTTCGAGTACGTCCAGGGAGTCCACGCCGAGTACGGTCCACCCGGCGGCTCGGGCGGCCAGGCCGACGGAACCCCCGATCAGGCCGACTCCAACAATGCCGAGCGTGCGGCTCACGCGCCCCTCTCGACGGTATCCGCGCCCAAAGCTTCGATCACCCGGTCATTCTCCCAAGTATCCCCAACCGTCACTCGACTCCATCCCGGGTATCCCAGAGCAGCACCCTCCCGAACGAGCACACCGGACTTCTCGAAGCTCTCGGCTCCGAAATCGACCATTATGAAGTTACCTTGCGACGGTATGAACTCCAGACGCGCATCGCTAAACGCCTTTTGCAGACGGTCGCGCTCCCGGATCACGAACCTCGCCCGCTCCTCTACTTTCTCCCGCGCCAGCATCGAAGCTGTGGCCGCTACCTGCGCGGCGAGATTCACGGAGACCGGAAAGCGGACTCGCTCGGCATAGTCGGCGATCTTATCGGACGCTATGCCGTAACCGACCCGCAGCCCTGCCAGCCCGTGAGCTTTCGAGAATGTGCGAGCTGAGACCACGTTCTCCCTTTCCAAAGCGAGAAGGTGAGAATTCTCGAATGAGGAATCGTCTATGAACTCCACGTAGGCTTCGTCCAGGATCAGGAGTACATTTTCGGGCAATGCCGCCGCGAACTCCCGTACTTCGGGGAGCGGTAGGTATGTTCCGCTGGGATTGTTTGGGTTGCACAGGATCACCGCTCGCGTCTCAGAGGTTACGGCGGCGAGCAATGCCTCCGCGTCGATCCCGTTGCTCTCGGTCAACGAAACCGGGCGAGCCGTCATGCCGAGAACGGCGCAGACCATCGGGTAGAGGCTGAACGATGGCCACGGAAATACGACCTCGCCGGGGCTCGGAAGCAACTGCAAGACGTTCATCAAGACCTCGCTCGAACCATTACCCACGAGAACGTTGCGCGGTTCGCTGCCGGGGTTGGCCTCCGCTATGACCTCGCGCAGCCGGGAGACGTGGCTGTCCGGGTAGCGGTTGGCGCGGGGCAGCATCTCTGTCAGAGCCGCCAGAGCTTCCGGGAGCGGTCCAAAGGCAAGCTCGTTGGAGGTAAGTTTCGCGTAGTTCTTGTCGTCCGTACCCTCAGCCGCCATCCTCCAGGATTTCGGGGGAACGTAAGGTCTCAGAGGTTCGAGTTCCGGCCTGAATTTCACAGGGTCTCCTTCGAGTTCATCGTAACGGCGCTTCCGCCCGATAGACTAGACCCCGGAGGCATCGCTTGCAATATGCGGTCACATGTTTGTCTTCTATTCATTCGGCATATACAATCGTGATCCTTATGACTGATTCCGAAACGCAGAGCAAATTACAGGAGTTGCGGGAGCGGGTTGACGGGGTCGACCGCGAGTTGATCCGGGCTTTGAACGAGCGGGCGAGCATCGTGCAGGACATCATGGCGATAAAGTCCGAGGCTGGGACTTCTATCTACGATCCCAAGCGCGAGGCGGAGATCCTGGATCGCGTAGTCGAGATGAACCCCGGACCCATCTACGATTCTTCTATGAGGGAGATCTACGAGATCATTCTGCACCGTATCAGGGACCTTGAGATTCAACGCGGGGAGTTTTAGAGACTACGATGGACGTTTTTCAGAGCGCGAAGACGGATGTGAAGACCACTAACGGCATGATCCAACCCTCCACCTTCCGGGTTGTGGCTGGTCCCTGTACCATCGAGAGCTACGACCAATTTGTGGCCTCGGCTACGGCCGTCAAAGAAGCGGGCTTCGAGTACGTCCGGGGCGGCGCGTTTAAACCTCGCACGTCGCCGTATTCTTTCCAGGGACTCGGCGAGGATGGACTCAAGATCATGTCGGAGGTCAACAACGATCTCGGTCTAAAGGGCGTTACCGAGGTGATGGACCCCTACGATATCGAGATGGTCATGGAGCACGCTCAGATCATCCAGATCGGGGCTCGCAACATGGCTAACTTTTCGCTCTTGAAGCGGATCGGGGCGGCTATCGCCGGTACGGACCACGGTGCCGTCCTCAAGCGCGGCCTCTCGGCTACGGTGGAGGAGTGGCTGCTGGCCGCCGAGTACATCACTGCCGCCGGTGGAGATAACGTTGTGCTGTGCGAGCGTGGCATCCGTACCTTCGAGACCGCGACGCGCTTTACGCTGGACCTCTCGGCGGTCATCGTCGCCAAACGGCTGACGGATCTACCCGTGATCGTAGACCCCTCGCACGCCGCTGGGCGGCGGGATCTCGTAATTCCGTTGAGCAAGGCGAGCGTGGCGGCGGAGGCTGACGGCCTGATCGTGGAGAGCCACCACGACCCGCAAGAGGCTCTGTGCGACGCGGAACAGGCTCTTCCGGTGGAGGCGTTGTTTGGCCTCAAGGACGGTCTGCAGCCCTTCGCGAGCGCGATGGGCCGCAAGGTTATTTAGTCCGCGCTAGCAACATGAAAGTCCGCTCGTGACACGTCTGGGCGGCAGGTTCACTCTGGAAGAGGAGATAGGTTCTGGCGGTATGTCCGTCGTCTATCTTGGCCGGGACGAGGTTCTGGATCGCCCCGTAGCAGTAAAGGTCTTGAGGCTCGGCTTCGAAGACTCCGAGGTCGGCGAACGATTCCGGCGCGAAGGACGTACCGCCGCCCGAATCTCCCATCCCAACGTCGTACAGGTCTACGACGCTCAAGAGGGCGAGTTGGACGGTCGAGAAGTCTCTTACATCGTGATGGAGCACGTCTCGGGCGGGGACTTGAAAGATAGGATAAGGGCTCGCGGGGCGCTTTCGGAAAAGGAATTATGTCGCTTGGGAGCGGACGTAGCTTCGGGGCTCGCCGGGGCTCACGACCGGGGCATTATCCATCGTGACGTAAAACCTCAGAACATCCTTATCGACGATTACGGAAGACCCAAGATCACGGACTTCGGCATTGCTCGCGCCCTGGACACGTCGCAGGCTACCCGAACCGGCTCCTACCTCGGAACTGCGACTTATTCGTCCCCCGAGCAACTGCGCGGAGAACCCGTGACTCCAAAAAGCGACATCTACTCTCTCGGAGCGACCCTCTACGAAGCCGCCACCGGAGAGCCGCCCTTCACCGGTAGCCCCATAGAAGTAGCTGGACAACAACTCTCCAAAGACCCGGAGCCGCCGAGCGTTCGAGGAGCCGAGATCAGCCGGGCTTTAGAGACGCTGGTGATGGCCGCGCTCTCCAAAGAGCCCTCGAACCGTCCCGACGCCGCAACACTCTCCGCCAAACTCCTGCAAGAATCGACCACAATCGTCCAGGCACCGAGCCCACCGGCCACCGAGACACTCCGAAAGGCGGTCGGTGGCGCGGGAGCCGCGGGCGCAGCCGGTCTCGGACGGGCGGCTCAGGCAGCCAGAAGGATAGGACAGTCGGGCGTGGCCGTAACCGGAGAGGCCGCCCGGCGACTCCGGGAGCGATCCGACGCTAGGGAATCCGGCGGTGAGCCTCCTTTGCAGACAGTCATTACTACCCGGAATTATCGTCCCGGACGTCAACGGTTGTTCGTGATCGCCGGTGTCGTGGGACTTTTTCTCGTGCTAGGAGGTATCGCCCTCGCGCTGGGCTCTGGTCCTGAAGAACCGGTCGCTGAGATTCCAAAGAAAGATGCCGCCGCTTCAGAATCGAAGGCTTCAACGAAATCCAAAGAAGCTAAGGAACCGAATGCCGGGGGCAAGATCGGCGCGGGGAATCTCACACAAGCTGCGGCGGTCGACACGGTCGCGAAGATGTATTTGGCGGTGATTGAGGAGGATTATAAGGGCTCGTACGCAAGCCTCTCCGACGAATTGAAGGATCAAGACTATCCTTCGCAACAGGCTTGGAAATCGGAGATGGAGAGTCTCGAAGCTTTGAAATTTGTCGAGGGGCCACAGCCCAAGTTGGCCGGGAGCGATGCCAGCGTGAAGGGAACGGTCCAGGCCATCTATACTGAACCGAATCGGCTGGAGGAGGCCGACGGAACTTGGCGGCTCGTCCCTGTGGATGGGGAGTGGAGGATATCGGAGATCGACTTCAAAAATGTACAGGAGCAAGCCCTGTGAGCGGGGAGCTTTTGGCGGACAGGTTCGTGGTCTTGCGCGAAATTGGGGCGGGTGCCTCATCCACGGTGTACATCGGGCGTGACGAGGTTCTGGATCGCCCGATAGCCGTGAAGATTCTAAAGCGCGATTCCGGCGGAAGAGGCGCGTCGAGCCGTTTCCAGCGGGCGGGCCGCAACGCTTTGAAACTCTCGCACCCGAATATAGCGGAAGTCCACGATGCCGGAGAAGAAGTCGTGAGCGGACGCAAGCTCTCCTATATCGTTACGGAGTACCTCCCCGGCGGTAGCCTCGCGGATCTCACCCGAGTCCGGGGCCGTCTTACAGAGGTGATGCTCTCCCGGATAGGCGGCGATCTCGCCTCTGGCCTCGCTCACGCCCACGAGCTTGGTGTCATCCACCAGAACGTAAGACCGGAGAATATCCTCTTCGACGCTCAAGGCATCCCGAAACTCACGGATTTTGGCGCGGCCCCGAGTTCCGAAAGGTCCATCCGGGCCGCCGCTTACGCCTCGCCCGAGCAGCTAAAAGGCGAGAGAGCCACGCCTAAAGCCGACATCTACGCGCTCGGTGTGATGCTCTACAGCGCCACGACTGGCGTTATGCCGTTCCCAGAAGAGGACCGCTCCAAGCTGCCAATGTCACCCCGCGAAAACGGAGCTGCCATCGGCGAGACCTACGAGGCGGCCATACTCTCGTGCTTGGACCCCAATCCCGAAAACCGCCCGGACGCGGCCACTCTCCAAGCCCGACTGCTCGGCAGAGACGCGCCCAATACCGGCCCATCCCTCGGCCATCGCGCCGGAGAGACGCTCAAGACCGTTGGAGCCTTGGGCGCGGCGGGAGCGTCGCGGGCGGTTCACGCGGCTCGGGAGGCGGGGACTTCCCTCAGAAACTCCGCCGGAGATCGAGGTTCGAGCGACGGTGGCATACAGACGGTCTTTGTTCAGGGCCGGAGCCTCGACCGTCGAGCGGTGCTGCTGGCGGTCTCGGCACTCGTGCTGCTCTTGGCTCTCGCCGCCGCTTCCATTTACGCGCTGAACTCCCGAGGTGGAGAGAGCGCTACGAACTCCAGCGGCGAAGAAGCTCGCGAGACTCCGGGCGGCGAAGGGAGAAAGCCCGGCGGAGCTACGGGAGGGGAGACATCGGCCCAAGAGAGCGTACCGGAGGAGACCGAGCCCGCGCCGCCAGTCGATACAGCCGACGATGTAGTGTTCGACATGTACGTCAAGGCAACGGAGAACGATTTCGAGGGATCTTGGAATCTGCTATCCAGCCGGTATCAGGAGGAGGAAATCGGTTCTCTGGAAGAGTGGGAGGCGCGTCAGATCCCGCTGACCGGATTGGCAGTTACCGAGGAATTCGCCGCGCAGCCCGCCGGAGAGAACGAGGCGGAGGTAACCTTTCAGACGCAGGAGACCCGAGACGGCGTAGTTCAGGACGTCAGCGGGATCTGGACCGTCGTAAACGAAGACGGCGAGTGGAGATTGGACAGCTTCGAAGAGAGGTAGAACGAGTACAGCCAGTCAGCACGACTAAAACTCTGACAAGCTCCAACGTGGAACTCTAGTTAGCGTATTTGGTGAAAGCTCATATAATCGGGCGCGTGGAGAAGCTTGCGAACAGATTCGTGCTCGAACGGGAGATCGGGAGTGGAGGTATGTCCCGAGTCTTCTTGGGTCGTGACGAAGTCCTTGACCGCCCGGTCGCCGTGAAGGTTCTGCACTCCCGCTACGGTGGGACGGAGATCGGGGAGCGTTTCCAGCGCGAAGGTCGCACCGCCGCCAAGCTATCGCATCCGGTAATAGTGAGGGTCTACGACGCGGGCGAGAGCGAGTTCGAGGGCCGCGAATCCTCTTACATCGTGATGGAGTACATCCCCGGTGGCGACCTGAAAGACCTCGTTGGTGAAAAAGGTGCTCTGCCTGAAGCTCGTCTGGCGGGGATCGGGGAGAGCGTCGCGGCGGGTCTCGCGCACGCGCACGAGCGGGGCATCGTCCACCGTGACATAAAACCCGCCAACATCCTGATAGACGAGAAAGGTCAGCCGCGCCTGACGGACTTCGGCATCGCTCGCGCCCTGGACGCTTCGCAGGCTACCCGTACTGGAGCGTATCTTGGGACGGCCATGTACTCTTCGCCGGAACAGCTAAAAGGCGAGAAGGTTACGCCCAAGAGTGATGTGTACTCACTCGGCGTGACGCTTTACGAGGCGGCGACGGGGAGTATTCCGTTCTCGGGGAGCACCATCGAGATCGCCACCCAGCACGTCAACAAGGAGCCGGAACCACCCAACCGGCGAGGAGCGAGCATCGACGGAAAACTGGAAGCCTTGATCCTGGCTTCCCTCGCCAAAGATCCCAACGACCGACCCTCCGCCGAAACCCTCAGATCCAAACTGGCCGCCCTGAAAGAACGCCCGAAATCACAATCTCCGCCACCACAACGAACCTCGACCACCAGAGCTTCGGAACCCCAGCGTTCGAACCGTTCGCGAGGTCCAATAGCCGTGGTGGCTGCTCTCCTGTTGCTGGCGGCTCTTGCCGGGATCGGGGCTCTAGCAATCCCCGCGCTACAAAGCAGCGACGCAAACCAAACCGCCGCCAGCAGCAACGCCAGAGACAGCAACAACGCCAACGCCAAAGACGCGAACAGCGAGACCCCCAAACCGGCGACAACCACTCAAGAAGATCCCGAGAAGACGAAGGCTGAGAAACAGCCGGAGAAGACAGCGGAACCTCAACCGGAGCAAACGCAGGAAAAACAGCCCGAGGAGACTTCAGAGCCCGAACAACCAGACGGCCTCACCGCCGCCGCTGCGGAGCAGACGGTCGTCGACCACTATAACGCCGCCGCTGACACTCCCGACGAAACCTGGAACTATCTATCCTCGCGGTATCAGAGTGAGCTTAGAGCACCGGAAGCTTGGACGAGCCAGTTCGGGACGTTGGAAAGCATAGAATTCACCAGCGGGCCGACAGCCCAAGTCAACGGGGACACGGCCACAGTTGCTTTCAGCACGCGAGCGACGCACACGGATCGGGTAGACACGCCGAGCCCAACGGCAACTCTCGTTCAGGAGAACGGGGAATGGAAGCTAGACGGTTTATCCTAGGCGTTCGTTTCTAGAGGCCAATGCGAGATGAACGACACTAGCTTTTGGGAACAGGTCATATAATAAGTTCAGGCTACGGAAGGAACACGCTCTGAAAACCGCTTTTACTGCTTTTTTGTCCGCGATAATCGGCGGGCTTATAGCGATGTTATTCGTGTCTTTTGGTCTTCTAGGTCTGGAAGAAGAGCCGGGTGGCGTGACGTTGAGGCAATCGCCCGCGCCGTTGGAAGGGGAATCTGCGAGTGGCGGGGGAGATTCCTCCACGGTTCGTCAGGTTTATAGTGAGGACGGTCCTGGTGTTGTTAGTGTGGATGTCGTTTCTTCGGAGATGGGTCCGGGCGGTGGGTCCGGGTTCGTGGTCGATGGTGATGGGCACATCGTGACCAATCAGCATGTTGTGGAGGGGGCCGAGGGCGTATCCGTGAGGTTCGCCAGTGGAGCGCGTGAGGAAGCGGAGATCGTTGGCGAGGATCCCTCGACCGACGTGGCGGTTATAAAGGTGGATGCGCCGGAGTCGGTCTTGAAGCCGTTAGCCTTCGGGGATTCAGATTCCGCCCGAGTCGGAGACGCGGTGATAGCTATTGGAAATCCGCTCAACGTGGGATTGAGCGTTACTACGGGGATCGTCAGCGGGACCGAGCGGCCTATAACAGCACCGAACAACTACACCATTGATGGAGCCATACAGACAGACGCGGCGATCAGCTCGGGCAACTCCGGCGGGCCTCTGTTGGACGCTGGTGGATCGGTTATCGGGATCAACTCCCAGGTCGCTTCGGCGGGTACCCAGGGTGTAGCTCAGGGGGTCGGATTCGCAGTGCCAGGAAACACGGTCAAGAGCGTCGTAGAGCAACTCATAGATTCTGGAGAGGCTGTGCACGGCTACATCGGAGTGAAGATGTTCGAGATCGGGCTGGAAGAGCTTCGAGCGTACACCGCTATCACCGAAGACGAGTTGCGCGACGACTATGGCCTACCAGCGAACGGAGCGATAGTGACTGACATAGCATCGGGCGGACCCGCCGACGAAGTCGGAATAAAAGGCGGAGGGAACGAGAATATGGGCGGCATACAAGTTCCGGTCGGGGACGTTATCACGGAGGTTCGGGGCGAATCCGTCGCCAGCGCCGACGATGTCATAAGAGCCGTCAACGCCAGCCAACCCGGCGACCGGCTAAAGCTGACCGTCGTGAGTCCTAACGAAGAGCCGCGCTCCGTCGAAGTCACCCTGGAAAGTCAACCGGACGATGCGTGATCCCGCCTCTAGTTGAAGTCTCCTAGTATCTGCTGAGTGGTGAGAATACTGGCGAATTCCCCGTGCAAATGAACTAACGCCATCTGATGCACGGCCTCTGCGGCGTGATGTTCGCCATCGGGACCGGTTCGCTCGAAGGTAGCGGTTGCGTCGGAAGCCAGTCGGACATCGAACCCGAGGTTAGCCGCCATGCGAACCGTCGTAGAAACGCAGTGATCCGTGGTCAGACCCACGACCACCAACGATTCGATGTCCGATTCCTTGAGGCGGGCTTCGAGATCCGTGCCGATAAATGCGCTGTTGACGGATTTCTCGATCACGGCCTCGCCCGCGTGTGGATCAACCACCGCCTTGAACTCGGCGCCAGCATCCTTTAGCGGAGAGCCAGGCTCGGTGGAGACGTGCCGGACGTGGAAGACGGGAAGGCTCTCCGATCTCCAACCCGCCAAAAGCGCCGAGATATTGTCTTCGGCGCTCGGATTATTGCGGCGGCCCCAGGAAGGGTGGTCGAAGCCCTTCTGAACGTCCACGATCAGCAGTGCGGATCTGGATTCCACGGTCAGTCTATGGCGGAGCCGAAACCCGCCCGAACCCCGGAGCGACCCTTGCCAGCCTTCTCTTTCTCGACAACCATCTTGTAGACCGAATCGTGAGTCACGTAGACGGTCGCCTTGCCGTCCTGCATCGAGACTTTCAGGTAGTCGTCGGTGATCTCTACCTTTTCGAGATCGTCGAATTCTATGGTGAACGTGTCGCGGCGGTCCCAGATTACGAGGTTAGCTTCCTCGCTCTTGGCCTCGTCCACGATCTTGCCGACAAGCTCCTTGTACATTTCGAACTCCTGTGTTGTGGAATGGTCTTTATCTCAATCGCTATTCTACTTTAGATATACCGGAGACCCCAGGAAACCTTGTAGAATGCCCGACGACATATAGTTACTCAAACCAACCGATGAAACGGAGCCGCGAACCCGAACTTGAGTGGACTGGCGCAGAGAATACGGACTATCGACCGGACTGTTTTTGGCGTGATCTTCGCGGTAAAATGGCCGCCGCTTACTTCCTTGATGCGCGTCTTGACCATCGCCGGTACAGCCGGTGCGACGTGGGGGTTTATAGCAGCGGGAGCGTTTCTTGGGACGGGATTGGAGCTTTGGAGACTCCTTGTTCCGTGGGGTGCAATCATAGTCTCATGGATTGTGGCCGAGGGCACGAAGCAATTCTTCAACCGCGCCCGGCCCCACGTCTCGGATACGGCCATCGCGCCGCTGATAAAAACACCGTCTTCGAGCTCGTTTCCATCCGGGCATTCCGCTACTGCGGCTGCGGGGAGCATCTCTCTGGCTGTGATCTACCCAGCTTTCGCGCCGGTATTACTGATCCTGGGTCTACTGACCGCTCTTTCAAGGGTCTATCTTGGAGTTCATTATCCAGTGGATGTTCTGGCGGGCTTCTGCATCGGGATGCTGGCCGCCCTCGGAGTGCTGGCGGTGTCGGGTGTCTTCGCGTAAGGACGGTCACGGGGTTTCGCGGCTTCGAGCGGTATAAATAGCGATATGAGCATTACCCGTTACTACACTATCGGCACCGTCGTCCCGGACATCGGCGCGCTCAAGGAATTGGATGAAAGGCTCGAAGACACGGGGATAGACGCGGATTCCCTCACGGTGATCCCACGCCGCCGCGACGTGCGTCTGGTCGGCGTAACGCTCCCGGAGGCCCGGATATTGCCCGCCGAAGCTGGCCTCTCGCGCTTGCAGTGGTTCGAGTTCGCGAGTGTATTTTTTTCGGCGTCCACGGTCAGCTTTCTGATGGGTGTGGTTCATCTGTGGACTGGGCTTGTAGTGCAGGCTGTCTTGACGCTTGCGGCGATAGTCGGGCTTGTCGTATTCCATCGGGTGCCACGATTGAAGAGAATGCTGCTGTCGATGGCCTTGCCGGACAGGTTCGCCGAGCAGTGGGAAGAGGACTTTTCGGCAGGATTCGCACTGGCGCTCGTGGTCGTACCCGAGGACCGCTTTGACGAAGTCGAGGAAGCTATACTCGCTGACGACAGACTCCAGAGCCCGCTGGCTGTGGACCGACGACCAGTTTTCTAGGCGCGGCTTCTATGAGCGGTGCTCGAAACCTGCGATTCTGCTAACTTATAGCGATGATCGTTCGTAAGCAGCGAAACTCTTTTCTTGTCTTTGATCAGCACGAGCACGCGCTGGTTTCGGCGGAATTCGCTCGACGTTGGAAGGACGATCCCCGGCCTTTTGGAGCCACGATGTACGCTGTCGAGAACCACGACCTAGCCTGGCAAGAATTGGACGGTCGCGTATTGTGGAACGAAGAAAAGGACCGACCTTACTCATTCGTAGACTATCCGATAGAGCTAAAACTACCCGCGCAACGTCGTGGCATCGAGGCGGTGGAGGAGCGCGACCCGTATGCGGCGTGCCTGTGCAGTATGCATTACGAACGATTCCTCGCACACGCTACCCGGCAGGATGAGATCGAATTCCGCGACCACGAACTTGACCGCCAACACCGGCTCCACGCCGGAATGTCCGAGGAAAACTTCGCGAACCTGGAACGAAATCTACTGTTCTTGCGGCTTTTCGATGGTCTCTCACTTTTTATCTGCCTCAACGATCCAGGAGATTCGGAAGCTCCACCACCATATCCTGGCGGTTTCGAGTTCGATGGACAGAGTTACCAAGTATCCTGGCTGGATGCGCGTACCTTGCGATTGGAGCCGAACCCGTTCACGCAGCCGTTTGAGATCCAGCTGCCCTACCGGGAGGTTAGGCGGAACGGGGAAGATTTGGGGAGCGGCATCCTGGAGCTTCGAGTCTCCGAATAGCCGCTACCGGGTCGCGAACGGCTGGTAGAGTATCCGAGTGGTTCTAACACTGTTACGACAAGTTTTAGAGAGGAAATTATGAGAGACGCATCGTACGATTTTTTCAAGAAGTTGCTTTCCACACCGGGACCGAGCGGATATGAGGGGGAGGCTGCGGCGGTCTGGCGTGAAGAGGCCGGGGCTTTCGCGGAAGTGCGGGGCGACCGGATGGGCAACTCCTTCGCCACGCTAAACGCGGGTGGCGGGCCGAGGATCATGCTGGCCGGTCATATTGATGAGATCGGGGTGATGGTCACTCACATCGACGATCAAGGACTGCTGCGCTTTATTGGGGTCGGTGGCTGGGATCCGCAGGTTCTCGTCGGTCAGCGCATCCGGCTGCAAACCGCGTCTGGCGAAGTGGTGGGCGTTATCGGGAAGAAGGCCATCCACGTGATGGAGCCCGAGGAGCGCAAGAAAGTTTCCGAGGTGAAGAGCCTTTGGATCGACATCGGCGCGAAGGATGGGGACGAGGCTAAAGGTCTGGTTCGTGTTGGAGATGTGGGGGTCTTGGGTCAGGATCTCATCGAGCTTCCTAATGGTCGTATCGCATCCCGCTCCGTGGACAATCGCATGGGCGCGTTCGTCGTGCTCGAAGCTCTGCGGCTGCTCTCGGAGGAAGACGGCTTGACCGCTGAAGTGGTGGCGGTGGCTTGTGTGCAGGAGGAGATCGGGCTTTACGGTGCTCGCGGTGCCGCATTCGGTCTGGACCCGGACGCCGCGATAGCCGTGGACGTGACTCATGCGACGGATACGCCCGGTGTATCCAAGAACGAGAACGGAGATCACGCGCTGGGTTCCGGCCCCGTCATAAAGCGGGCCTCGAACCTATCTCCGGTTGTCTCTGACGGCCTGATCTCCGCCGCCGAGAGCGAGGAGATCCCATACACCCTAGAGGCCGACTCTCGCTCAACAGGGACGGACGCGGACGCTATACAATTCACCCGAGCGGGGATCGCCACGGGCGTCGTCTCGTGCCCGAATCGCTACATGCACTCGCCGAACGAGGTTGTGGACCTCGAAGACGTGGAGAACATCGCGAAGCTCATAGCCGCCTACATAAAGACCCTAACCACCGAGACGGACTTCATCCGCTAACGTGGACCACCGGTGACGAACGGGGGAGAGCGGCGACGCGCCTCGGCTTGGGTCGAGGTGTCGCTGTTGATGACGGTCTTCTTTTTCGGCACCAACTTTACCGCCGTCAAGATCGTGGTGGAGGACGTGCCGCCGATACTTTTCGCCGCGACGCGATTCACCTTCGCGGGGCTGCTGCTGTTAGCACTCTCGCGCATCGTGGAGCCGGGAATTCGCATGAAGCGCGGGGATCTCCTGCCCATACTCGGCCTCGGTATCGTCGGCGTTACGCTCACCCAGACCGTCTTCACTATCGGCGTAAGCCTCACGACCGCCGCCAACACGGCACTCGTCTACTCCACCTCGCCCGTGTGGGGCATGTTGCTCGGGTTCGCTCTCGGGGCCGAGCGTCCCCGGCTCGCCGGTATTCTCGGCATAGCACTCTCGCTTGTCGGGGTGGGTTTCATCGTGTACGGCGGCCTGGAGTTCGCCGGGACCAGTCTGCTCGGTGACGCGCTCATCCTCGCCGCCGCCGTGTTCTGGGGTTCGTACACGGTGCTCTCGCTCGGCTTGCTGCGCCGCTATCCGCCGATGACGCTCGCCGCCTACGCCATGACATTAGGTGGTTTGGCCGCTTTCCCACTGGCGGCATTAGACTCAACGCCGTTAGATCTCGCATCCTTAGACGCCCGGACGTGGGGAGCGGCGATCTACTCAACCCTCTGCTCCTCGGCATTCGGCTTCGCCGCCTGGGGTTGGGGCGTCTCTCAAGTGGGCGCGAACCGCGTCCTCATCTACCAGTACCTTGTAACATTGACGGGAGTAACAGCCGGGATAGTCTTACTCGGGGAAAACTTCGGCTTCGGCCAGCTGATAGGCGCGGCGATCATCATAAGCGGCGTGTATCTAGCGCGGAGGAGATAGCTCTTTACGAGGAACGGTTGTCTACGCTCCTCGCCTTCAGCCTCTCCAAGCGTTTTAGCATCGGATACGGGTTCATCGCGCCGTTTATGGGACTTGTCCGGTCCTCGCCGAAGAAGCTCCAACCTTCGTACCAGCCCAAGTGTAAGTGCGGCTCGAACTCGCCCCGAGTGCCGAGCGGACCTTGTCCGGTGTCGCCGACAGTGCCGATCTTCTGTCCAGCCTCCAAAGTTTCGCCAAGTTCGAGCGGTGTCGGCTTGTCCATGTGTGCGTAGTAGAGTCGGTCGCCGCGCTTGATCCTGCCGACATCCTCTGAGGCTTCGATCATGACGGTATATCCACCCAGGTTGTTCCAACCGTCCCCAGACGATCCCCAAGCCCGGCTGACTTTGCCAGCCGTGATCGAGCGTATCGGAGTCCCCGCCGGAGCGAAGATGTCCGTACCCTCATGCTCACCTTGAATTCTCGCAGCACCCCAATCATTGCCGTAGTTATCCGCATACCGCTGCGGCAAAGGAAAAACGGCCACCGCCTTTTCGACAGGCTCCGGCGGGCGCAGAAACGCCACCCCCGCGAGCGCGAAGGAGACCCCCACTAACAATACAACTACTAGCACGTCCCGCCCGGAACGCCGCCCGGTGACACCCCGAGGATTATTCAAAAAATCAGCCCAAGATATCGCTTCGGCGGCACGTAATCTTGGGCTACGAGCCCCAAGTTTTCCGCAACATTCGCAGCCAGTTCTCGTGCGCAAGTTTCTTCAGCGTGGGCTCGTCGTAGCCGCGTTCGCTGAGAGCCTCCATCAAATTCGGGAGCCCGGATACGTCCCCGATTCCTATAGGCACCCGCGCTCCGTCGAAGTCCGAGCCGAAGCCTACGCGCTCGATGCCGAGCTTCTCCACGAGATAATCTACGTGTCGCACGACGGTTTCGAGCGGCGTGTCCGCACTCTCCCGACCATCTTCTCGCAAGAATGCGACGGCGAAGTTTACTCCCACCATGCCGTCGGAGTCTCGGATAGCGTCGAGTTGGCGGTCGGTGAGGTTGCGCGTCGAGGGGCAGAGGGCGTGGGCGTTCGAGTGTGTCGCCACGAGCGGAGCATCGGAGAGAGCTGCGACATCCCAAAAACCCTTCTCGTTGAGATGCGAGAGATCCACCAGAACACCGAGCCGGTTACACTCGCGGACTAGGTCTTTGCCTGCGTCGGTCAGTCCGGGTCCAGTGTCCGGCGAGCTTGGGAAAGCGAACGGTACGCCGTGCGCGTAGGTGTTTGAGCGGCTCCAGACGAGTCCCAGGGAGCGCAGGCCGGAGTTGTAGCAGGTTTCGAGAGCCGCCGGGTCCGGGCCGAGGTTCTCGGCACCCTCGAAGTGCAGGATCGCGGCCAGCACATCGTCTTCTAAACACGCTTCGATCTCTCCAGCCGTCAAGATTACTTTGAGACTTCCCTCGGAATCAGCTTCTAGAGCGAAGAGATCCGTGGCGAGTTCGCCCGCGATGCGCTTCGCGTACTCGGGGTCCACCGGCGGCGCGCCCGCGACCTTGTAGCCACCTTTGACCGTAGCCAGGGCAGACTTTTCGTTGTACCCGGAATCTTTAGGATTTGGTACGAAGCAGGCAAAAAAGCCTCCGCCAAAATTGCCTTCGCGGGCTCGCGGCAGGTCTATGTGGCCGGTGAGACTTCTTTCGAAGAAGCTGCGGTCCCCGCCGCGTTCGGGGAGCCGCAAGTTGAGGAGTGTGTCGTTGTGACCGTCGAAAATCTTTATTTTAGCCATTACGCAGATAATACATGCTAGGTACAAAAAAGCGGGGCCGCCATAATGACGACCCCGCCTGTGTCAGAGATTCTGCCTCTAGTATTTGGGAACGCTAGCGTCGATCTCCTCGCTCCAGGCTGTGATGCCGCCTTTGACGTTGTAGACGTTCTCGAAACCCGCATCCTGAAGCAGCTTTACGGCCTTCGCGCTGCGAGCGCCGCTCTTGCAGTGGATGGCGAAGTTCTCGTTGCTATCTAGTTCCACGAGCCGCTGCGGAAGCTCACCTAGCGGTATGAGCCTTACACCGATGTTGGCAACCTCGTACTCGTGGGGCTCGCGCACGTCGAGAACGTTGACGTTGTCTCCGTTATCCATCTTCTGCTTTAGCTCTTTGACCGTGATCTCCGGTACGCCGTTCTCTTCTTCGGCGGCCTGAGCTTGCGGGATGCCGCAGAATTCCTGGTAGTCGATCAACTCTGTCACCGTAGGATTCTCGCCGCAGATGGGGCAGTCAGGGTCCTTACGGAGCTTCATCTCCCGGAAGCTCATGCCGAGTGCGTCGTAGAGCATCAGCCGCCCGATGAGCGGATCGCCCGTACCGAGTATGAGCTTGACCGTCTCCGTCGCCTGGATGATCCCGATTGCGCCTGGCAGTATCCCCAGCACGCCACCCTCGGCGCAACTTGGCACGAGTCCCGGTGGTGGCGGCTCGGGGTAGAGGCAGCGGTAACATGGACCTTCCTCCGCGTGGAACACGCTCGCCTGACCCTCGAAGCGGAAGATAGAGCCGTATACGTTCGGCTTGCCGAGCAAGACGCAAGCGTCGTTGACGAGGTAGCGCGTCGGAAAGTTGTCCGTGCCGTCAACGATGATGTCGAAGTCCTTGAAGATTTCGAGGGCGTTCTCGCTCGACAGCGGCTCCTCGAAACCGATGACGTCCACGTTCGGGTTGATGTTTTTGATGGTCTCTTTCGCACTCTCCATCTTCTTGCGCCCAACGTCGGAGGTGCCGTGGATGATCTGGCGCTGCAAGTTGGACTCGTCCACCACGTCGAAGTCCACAATGCCCAAAGTGCCAACGCCCGCCGCCGCCAAGTACATCGCGAGCGGACTACCCAAGCCACCGGCTCCGATGGTTAAGACTTTGGCGGCTTTTAGTTTTTTCTGCCCTTCTAGCGCGACCTCGGGCATTATGAGATGTCGGCTGTAACGAGCTATCTCTTCATTTGAGAGATCCACCGAACCGTTCGGTGATTCGACCACTGGCTGGCGTGTCTGCATGATATGAAAACCTCTTTGCTTAGATTGAACCTTCTGGAAAAACGAACCTTCTAAAATTACCTACATCGCCCAACGCCACTGCCACCAGCGATGGACGGAATTATGGATAGCTCGTCGCCGTCTTCGACCGCTGTATCCTGCCCGTCGATGTACCGGATATCCTCGTCGCCTTTGTATACGTTGACGAACGAGCGGAGCTTGCCGTCGCCCGTGTACAGGTGCTGCTTGAGCTCCGGGTACTCGTTGGCGAGGTTTCCGAGCGCGTCGCCTGCGGTACCGCCGCCGACTTCGACTTCACGGTTGCCTGCGGTGTACTGGCGGAGTGGGGTTGGTATTTTGATCTTCGGCATAACAGGTTCTCCTCTTCTCTGTGTTATTAACCTACGATTGGTTCTTCATCGTAGCCGGAACGGTCGTTCTTGAGCGACCACGAGCGCAGATCCTCCACGCCGGTCTCGCTCACGGATGCGATGACATACGAATAGCCGGGCCAAGCGTGATCCCGGTCGTACTCCGACGGTTCAGCCGGATGATCCGGGTGCGTGTGATAGAAGCCGAGAACATCCATATCCCGCTCGTCGGCCCGCTCCTCGAACTCCTTGATCTTCAATGGCTCGATCAGAAACCGCCGCGAACGCTCTTCTTCGTGCGTGTTCTCCGCCTGCCAAACATCGACCACTATCTTCATGCCGTCGACATTCATGCCGACTAGAGCCCCAGCGACCTCTTCGGGATAGCCTTCCCTGGCGTGAGCGTGGATGCTATCCACATCTCCCGCCCCGATCTTGAGCGTCACTAACCTTCCTCCCAGAAACTCTCTGAGAGATACTTGTCCGCCCCGTCACACAGGATGGTTACTATGACACCGTTCTCGACCTCTCGTGCCACTTGTAACGCCGTAGCGACTGCGGCACCGGCGGAGATCCCGATAAGAATTCCCTCTTCACGAGCGACCCGTCGCACCATCTCGTAAGCGTCCTCCGTAGCGGTCCCTCGGTTCTGATCCGCGATGGTCGGGTTGTAGATGCTCGGCACGATAGCGGAGCCCATATGTTTCATCCCTTCAAGACCATGAAACGGCGAATCCGGCTCGAACGAGACTACCTGGATCTCGGGGTTGTACTCTTTTAGACGGCTCGACGTGCCGACGAACGTGCCGCTGGTACCGAGGCCCGCCACGAAGTGCGTGACTTCGCCGTTTGTCTGCTCCCAGATCTCCGGTCCCGTGCTCTCGTAGTGCGCCCGTGGATTGGCCGGATTGCTGTACTGGTCCGGGTAGAAGTATCTTTCCGGGTCTTCGGCGTAGAGCTTGCGGGCCTCGCGGATCGCACCATCCGAACCCTCGCCGGGGTCCGTGAGCACGAAATCCACGCCATAGGCCCGCAGTATCTTCTTGCGCTCCTCGCTGGCGTTCTTCGGCATGCACAGCTTCACTTTGTAGCCGAGCGCCGCCCCGATCCAAGCGTAAGCTATACCGGTATTTCCACTCGTGGCATCAAGGATGGTCTTATCTCGGGTGAGAGCACCGCTCTCTTCTCCATCTCGGATCATCCACAGCGCCGGACGATCCTTGACCGACCCACCGGGATTCCGCCACTCAGCCTTCCCGAAGATACGAACCCCCGGTACCTCAGACGATATATTGGGCAATTCCAATAGCGGCGTACCACCCACAAGATCCACATTCCGCTCGCCAATTGCCGCTGGTTGATTAATCCTAGTAATCATGTCGGGATTATTATACAGATCGTTCGCTATGAGTCCACAAGGAAATAAATGGCACAAATAGAGGGCAAGAATTTAGCCGGAAGTCCAAATAGGGGACGTCCCGGCTATGGTTGGCGCGATGTCGGCATTGTACATGAGTACAAAGCGTCCGCGCTAGGGGTATTCAGTTAATTATCCTAAATATTCGAGAACTTCTTGCAGATTTCTGCGACGGCAGGTGAAGATCGGGGTGTCGAGGGCTGTATAGGAGCTTGCTTCGGAATCCCGGAGTTCCATCATGAGGTCTTGGAACTTCTCGGGGCTTTCGGCTTCGAAGGAGAGTATGAACTCGTAGTCGTCGATGCCGAAGCAGTAGCCGGTGTTGTTCTTGACGGGATAGTGCTTGCGGCCTATCTGCATGTGCTCGTTCATCATGCGCTGGCGTTCTTCGACCGGCAGTTGGTACCATTCGCGGGTCTTGACGAACGGGTAGACGAAGAGGTAGTCGCCTTCGCCGGGGATTATATGGGTGCGGTTCTCGAAGCCGGGTGTGTGCTCCCCGACGTAGATGGAGCGCCGGGAGAGGGCGAAGTACGAGTACGTGACGTTCAGGTATCGTCCGAGACCGGTCTTTAGGAGAGCGGCGGTCATGTTTTCGAACGCTTCGAGGTCGTAGCCGATGCGCCAGAGCATGAAGTCCGCGTCTGGACGCAGGCCCATGAGTGAGAAGCAGCGCAGGAGCATCGGACCGGAGTGTTCATCCGCGGCGGCCAAGAATTCCTTCTTTCCAGCTTCGCGCTCCTCTTCCGGGAGGCGTCGCCAGAGTGGGTCGAGCTTGAAGAAGATGTAGTTGATGTACTGGGCGGGCAGTTTTTCTTCGGGTGCTTGGGTTTCGCGGGTTTGGGTCTGGGTCATTTCGTCCTCTCTTCTGTCCTGAGCCTCTAGTGCGAGCCTATTAGGTGGGATCAGGCGCCAGCGGGCGTCGGTGTCGCGAGCCCGAAGTTGTTCTCGTAGAGCTCGGTTACCTTCTCTAATTCCTCAGGCGTTATGTCTGGTGTCTCGCTTGTTGCGGTGAACTCCTCGATTTGCTCTTGACCGTAGATGTTCGGCAGCGTGGAGACTACTTCGAGACTAGCGAGCACGAACTTGAGTGCGGCCTGGCCGAGAGTGCGTTCGCCGGACTCTGTTAGGAAGTCCAACTGCTCGACTTTCTTGAGGCCGTGGGTGAGCCATTCTTTAGGACGGTGGCGACGATGGTCGTTCTCGGCGAAGGTCGTCGTCTCGTCGTAGTTGCCTTCGAGCATCCCGGAGGAGTGGGGGACGCGCACTATCAAGGAGGTGTCGGTCTCGCGACCGGTGTCTATCAACTCACGTCCGGGATCTTGTTCGAGGAGGTTGTAGATCATCTGCACGCCGGAGACGCTGCGTTCGCGCATGACTCTGACACCTTCGTCGACCCAGCCGATCTTCGGCCCGAGCGCGGCTCCGTAGGCCCGAATTTTCCCCTCGTCCTTGAAGCTCTCCATGAGCGCGAACAACTCGTCGCTCTCTACCGCGTCCATCTTTGTGTTGTGGAGTTGCAGGAAGTCTATGTAGTCCGTATCTAGGCGCTTTAAGCTCTGTTCGAGGGCGAAGCGCAGGAAGTCCTCGGACCAGTCCTGCGGACGTGCCTGCTGACCGCGACGCTCGGTGTTGTTGTAGAAGTCGTACCCGATCTTGGTGGATATGACCACCTCATCGCGCATGTGGCCGAACGCATCGGCGAGTATGGTCTCGCCCTTGCCGGAACCGTAGGTGTCGGCGGTGTCGAAGTAGTTCACGCCGCGCTCCTGAGCCTCACGAAGCAAGCTGATGGAGCGGTCGTCGATCACCTCTCCCCACCAACCAGTCGAGACCGTCCATACCCCGAAACCAACCTCGGAGACCTCGATGTCCGTGCCAGCGAGCCTACGATACTTCATGGAAACTCCTGTCTCTCTCAAACCTGTAAGGAATATCTACTATATTCTAACGCCCCAAGTTGTTGACTTTATCTCTTTCTGTAAGGCTGATCTCAGAAGACACATTACGAAAATATTGCGGAAATGTTTCTTTGGGGTGTTGATTCGGCTGGATGAAGTGTGTAGGATTGCCGCGGTCGGCGGAGGGGGGCTTCCGAGTCCGGCTCGAAAACAATTCTGGAGGGGATTCATTTGTCACGGATGGTAAGCGGTAATTCGCGCAGGCTGCTGGTCTTTGGGGCGGCGGCTATGGTGAGTTTGTTGGTCTCGTTGTTCGTGGTGCGGATAGCGGATGCGGATCAGATGGTAGCTAGTTGGTATGGTCCTGGGTTTGAAGGGGCGACCACGGCGAGCGGCGAGCCGTTCAACGCCGGGGATTTCACCGCCGCACACAAGACGTTGCCTTTCGGCACGAAGCTAAACGTCACGTTGGACGGACGTTCGGTGGTTGTGAGGATCAACGACCGAGGGCCGTACATAGCGGGCCGTGATCTCGACCTCTCACAAGCAGCGGCAGAGCAGATCGGCTTGACCGCTCTGGGTGAAGCGACTGTAAACGTCGTGACCGTAGACGGCTCGACCCCAACCGGCCCGGCTGCTGGAACGGCTGCGCCAGCACCGGAGCAAGCGCCAACACCTGCGACAGCGCCTACAGCGGCCCCGGAAGCCGCGGCACCAGTTGCGCCGGAGGCTGCGGCGGCTAATGCTGGCGGCGCGACGGTGGATCAGTACACTACAGAAGACCAGTACACCACCAAAGACCAGTACGCGACCGCCACGGCGGATCAATACTCCGCACCGGCTCCCGCGCCACCTGTGTTAGCGGCGGCTCCGCCGGTTCCCGCGCCCGAACGTCTGGAGACACCGCCCGCCGAGCTCGCAACGCCAGGCTCCACGGTGGAACGGAGGATCGTTCTCGTGCTCGCCGCCCCGCCTGCGGAATACGAGGGGCCAGCTCCGCAAGAGCAAGCCGCGGCTCCAGTAGCAGCGACCGCTCCCGCACCAGAAACTGCCCCGGCCCCTGCGCCAGAGGCTGCCCCGGCACCCGCTCCCAAAGCGGAATCGGCCTCTGCGCCAAAAGTAGAATCTTCATCCGCATCCGCTCCGAAGTCTGATCCGGAGCAAGAACAGGTTCAGCCGCTGACTGTTCTGCCGGATACTGGTGGTCTTCCGTTGGTGGGCATCGCCGGCGGTCTTTTGTCGGCGGTCCTTGCGGCTGCGCTGATCCATCGGAGGTCCGCCCGGATATCTGGATAGACCCGGGATCAGGTTTCTTCCCGGTTTATTTGCTTTAGGTATAGGCTTTACTCGTATTTCGCCGCGTCTCCCGGAATGGTCTTCGTACAGAGGGCCATCGGGGGCGCGGCGTTGGCGTTCAAAGCTTGTACGGTGGGCCTACGGAAAACGTAAAGATTTGTCTTGACAAGCAAACCGACCACGATTACTCTGAAGGTCAGTCGAGCGAACCGATTGTTACAAGCTATCACGAAGGGGTAGCAGGTTCGTCAAACCGGCGACGAGAGGAG
>JBGTFQ010000108.1:0-9265 GCA_041747155.1 Rubrobacteraceae bacterium | reverse complement strand
CGTCTTGGAAGTCTCTATCGTCGAGCGGCTCAATATAGTGAAGTCCGCGCTTACGTCCCTGAAAACCACCGGACGATACTCCTCCGGATGTATGCCTTGCTTCATTCCAACCTCCGTTTGCTTGTTATCTGATTCTAGTTTACCGCCGATGTACCACTAAAAAAGAGCGCGGCCCCATTGTCTCCGGGACCGCTCCAGGCTCTAGCCGCGGACGCGCTGCAATTCGCGCAGGAACTCGGCGTTCGTATGTGTCTCTTTTAGCTTCTGGATCAGCAACTCAATCTTCTGCGATGAATCGAGAGCGTTCAAAATACTACGGACCTGCCAGACTCTCTGAGCCTCCGCCGCCTCCATGAGCAACTCTTCCTTACGAGTCGACGAATCCTCGATGTTAATGGCCGGGTAGATTCGACGGTTCGCCAGCTTCCGCTCCAGGTGAAGCTCCATGTTGCCCGTACCCTTGAACTCTTCGTAGATGACTTCGTCCATCCGGCTACCCGTTTCGACCAGAGCACTCGCCAGGATCGTCAAAGACCCTCCGAACTCGATATTCCGGGCCGCGCCGAAGAACTTTTTGGGCGGATACAGCGCGGCGGAATCCACACCACCGGAGAGAATGCGCCCCGAAGCCGGAGCCGCAAGGTTGTAGGCGCGTGCGAGTCGTGTGATGGAGTCCAGGATCACGACTACATCGTCACCCTCTTCGACCAGCCGCTTGACGCGCTCCAGCAGAAGCTCGGCGACCGCAATGTGATTGTCGGCGGGCTGATCAAAGGTCGAAGCGACAACGGTAGCCTCTTCGACGCTCCGCTGCCAGTCCGTAACTTCCTCCGGGCGTTCGTCCGCGAGCAGCACGAACAACTTCGCCTCCGGGTAATTCGCCACGATGCTCTGAGCGATCTGCTTGAGAATTGTCGTCTTACCAGCCTTCGGCGGCGAGACGATAAGCCCACGCTGTCCCTTACCAATCGGAGCCACAAGGTCTATCACTCGTGGCGCGATGTCGTTCGGCATCCACTCCAGGCGCAGCCGATCCTGCGGAAAGAGCGGTGTAAGGTCGTCCCAATTGGTCCGGCGGCGGCCCTTCTGCGGCTCCTCGCCATTCAAGGTCTCGATGCGAGTTAGAGCCGGATACTTCTCGCCGTCGCGGGCTGGTCGGATCTGCCCGACAACGTCATCCCCTCGGCGCATGTTGAACCGCTTTATCTGCGAGGCCGAGACGTATACGTCACCCTTGCCCTGACTGTATCCATTCGTCCTCAGGAAACCGAATCCATCGGGCAAAACATCCAAAATACCGCTCTGCGAATGCTCGCCACTCTTGTCGGAAGATTTATCCGCAGGCTTGTCTCCGCCCCGCTGACGATTGTCTCCACGGTTCTCCCCGCGTCCGCGTTGCTCCTGGCGGTTCTGTCGCCGGGGTTCACGCTCGGGGCGTGGCTGACGCGCCGGAGCTTCGGCGGTTCCGTTTCCGTTAGTCGAACCGTTCGAAACGTTCTCTGGCTCGGAGCTTGGGGGGCTAGGCGCGGCCTCGGGGGCTGGTGGAGCTTCAGCTTCGGGAGCAGGAGTTGGTGGTGGAGTTTGGGTTGGCGTGGGAGTCGAGCCCGCTTGCTCGGTTGCAACCTTGAAAATCAACTCGGCCAGAGCCGGTTTGCGATACTTACGGTACTGCTCGATCCCAAGCTGGGAGGCGATCTGGTGCAAGTCGCTCAGACGCTTGTTCTCAAGAGTGGATAACTCGGTCATGTACTACTGCCTTTCCTGGTTTGCGCTGAGAAAATGGTTCCGATGACGATCACGCCATCCATATAGATCTTCCCTGAAATCTGTACGCCCCAAAGGCCCGCCTCGGGCTCCGCAACGTAAAAGGTATCTCTGAATACTACCACATACCATCCGACAAACATACCGTAAGCGTTCGGTCGAACGGCCTTGCGCGTTGCTAATGCGTGCTCACCCTACCTTCCCAGCCCACCCGAAGCGACGAACGTCTATAAGCGGACCTCTCGGGGTTCGTACGACAGGCTCCCACCGACAAACGGTCGAACCTGGAACAACCCAACTATACACGAGGATGTCCGCAGTAACTATCGCCAGAATAACTTCTTTCTAGCTTGCCGTCGCTCCAGTCTCTCTCGCAAGACTCAACAGAACATCGTCCAGTCCGTCTCCGAGGGGATCGTTGTCGCAATACATCACCGGCTTGCCTTCGAACGCCCCCCGACGGGTCACCACATCCACGGCGGCGGCCTTTATCTCCGTCAGGTACACGTCCGCCTCCGACATGCCGTTCAAGTCCTCTTCCAGACGCCCCCGATCCGAGAGATTCCCCGAAGCGGCCACGACCTCGCAGCCGTACACATCCTCCAGATGCCGGGACAATTTATCTAGGACCGCGGGCGGCGCGGTAGAAACGTAAGCTACTTTCAAGCCCCGCACCTCACCGACGGGACGAGGCCGGAAGACGGCGGGGATCACCGTGAGATCCGGACGAACTTCTCCCACAGCGCGAATGATCCCCTCGACTTTCGCGTCGCTCGCCATCGGCTCCTCGCTCATCGTCAGCAGCAGAAGATCCGAGAGCAACAATCGGTAAGCCCCCAAGAAACCCGCAATGTACTCCGGATCCTGGTGAGCCCCAGCGACCAGCACCCGACGGTCGACCGCTACCGGCGGCATAGCTGCCCCGGAGCCATCGAAAAGCGTAATCCCGGTATCTAGACCATTGGCGATACGCGCCCCTTCTAGTACGTTGGACACAAACGGCTCGCCGGAGAGTCCGCCTCCACATCGGCGGCATCCCACCGTGACGACGCGGCTTAGGGCCGCCGTCTCGTAGTAGTCGCTCGCGGCGTGCGCTCCACGCTCCAGGGCTTCGAGCAGATAAGCCCCGCCCACCTCCAGTTTGTGTCCCTCCACGATCTCCGGTTTCGATGGCCCCCCGCGTCCCATCGAAACTACTCCCGGATTAAAACCCTCTGTAGATAGCCGTCGCGCCAGATAACCCGCGACCGCCGTTTTACCGACACGTTTTCCGGTCCCGATCACAGCGATGGACGGCTTCTCTGAGACATCCCGCAATTCCGGCGGACGAAACTCGAAATCACTGCCCCGGTAGATAGCCCCGGCCACCAATGTGAGAGACGCTATCCGCATCCGATCCCGATACCCAACCACGGGCTCGTCCGAGAGATCCACGACAACATCGACCTCGTACTGCGCCAACGCTTTAGCTACAGCCTCGACCGGAGTCCCACCCTTCACGAGCGGCATCCCGTAATCCGTGCCGGGCTTCAGCTTCTCCGTTCCGCCGAGAAAAGCAGCCGCCACGCCTTCGACGTGCATGGATTCGCGCACGCTTTGCATAGCGTCCAGAACGACGGGTGGGTAGTGTTCGCCGTCTATCAGAAAGAGAGCCCGCACCGGCGAGGTTCCTATTCGCCGCCGACGGCTACTTCAGGGTCGCTCGATGATAAGCGGTTGTCGATACGCTCCTCGAAGCGTGAGTATTTGTGGGTGTTGGCGTCGAAGTCAACGGCGAGTTCCCGCTCCTTGAATGGGTATTTGCGGAAGACTTGCACCCGTCCATCTTCGATCTCGATGATGTTGTAGCAAGGTCGAGTGTTGCCTCGAAGTCGGGTCGTCGAGGCCGTCCCCGCGTTGACGATAAACATGTCTTCGAGCTTCCACGAGTACGGCACGTGCTTATGGCCGGAGAGAACTAGGTCCACGCCCACGTCGTCCAGAAGCTCAAGAACGTCTCCCGCGTCGTAGATCGTGCTCCGCTCCCGACCCGTGCCGGGAATCGGGATGAGGTGGTGGTGAATGACGAATATCTTCAACTTGTCTTCGGCCTTCGCGAACGAGTCGTGGATGAATTCATAATGCTCGCGCCCGACACGACCGTCGTTCAGATCCGGCTCCGAAGAATCTATGCCGACCATCACGGCTTCGTCGAAGTCTATGCATGAGTAGCGTTGCCCGAACAACCGCTCGAAGTGGATGTAGCCGACGTTCCGGGAGTCGTGGTTGCCGGGGATGACCATGACGTTCTCGCACTGAAATTTCTGGACGTACTCGGCGGAGGTCTCGAATTCTTGCCGGTATCCGGCATCTGTAAGATCCCCTGAGACCACCACGGCAGTAGGATTCGCGTCGTTGATCTCCAGTATCGAACGCTCCAGCAAATCCGGCACAAAATAAGGACTACCGCAGTGGATGTCCGAGATCTGGCAGATCGTCAACTTGCGCGAAGTAGTGCTCATTCTCCCCCAACCGGTAGCTTGGCCCGCAAACGGTGAATTCAGTATAACAGAGCCTGTATCGCCCTCAGCAGCGGCTACATCTTCTCAGGCGCCGTGACTCCCAGGAGATCCAAACCCGAAGCCAACACCCGCTTGGTCGCCACACTCAACGCAAGCCGCCGAGCCCGCTCGTCTTCATCGTCCACCAACACGTGATGCACGGTATAAAATTGATGAAACCTCGCCGCCAAAGTCTCCAAATAAGTCGGAATAGGATGAACCTCGCGCTTGGCTGCCGCGTTCCGTACAACCCGTGGAAAGTCCAACAACTCCAACGCCAAAGCC
The DNA here is from genome assembly GCA_041747155.1 of Rubrobacteraceae bacterium. Lineage (GTDB taxonomy): Bacteria > Actinomycetota > Rubrobacteria > Rubrobacterales > Rubrobacteraceae > JACDDK01. Next base: position 4,676 of record JBGTFQ010000108.1, on the reverse strand, counting down.
CGCTCTTCGGGAGCAAATTCCGCCACCGGGATGCCGCCGAGCTCTTTGATGCTCGCACCGGCCTTCTCAAAGATGCTCGCTATGCGGGCGTGGGCGTACTGCACGTAGAAGACCGGATTCTCGGCGGACTGCTCCATGGCGAGTTCCAGGTCGAAGTTCATCTCGGTGCGATGCGACGATCGAACGTAGAAGTACCGGGCAGCATCCACCCCGACTTCGTCCAGCAGTTCGTCCAGCGCCACGATATTACCGGCCCGTTTGCTGACCTTGACCTGCTCCCCTCCTCGCAGCAGCTTCACCAGCCGCACCAACTCGACGTCCAGAAAATCGCCCGGCAAGCCTAGAGCGACGAGACCGGCCCGAATTCGCGGTGGGTAACCAGCATGGTCCGCACCCAAAATATCTACCGCCGTGCCGAAACCTCGTTCGTGCTTGTCCCGGTGATAAGCGACATCCGGCGCCATATACGTGTACGTGCCATCCCGCTTTACCAGCACGCGATCCTTGTCATCCCCAAGTTTCTCCGATGCCAGCCAAAGAGCGTCTTCGTGCTCGTAGGCGTAGCCGCCGTCTTTGAGGTCTTGGATCAAGGTTCCAATAGCCCCCGAATCGTACAAACTCTTCTCATTAAAGTACAGGTCGAAGACCACCCTGGTCCTGCCCAGCGTCCGCTTTATGTCAGCCATGCACCAGTCGGTTGAGAAGTCCACGATACCGGCAAGAGCTTCCTCGCGGTCGAGTTTCAAATACTCGTCGCCGTGCTTCTCGGAGAGGTCGCGGGCGATATCCCCGATGTACTCACCGGCATAGAGAGCCGATCCTTCTTCAACAGGCCATTCTTGTCCATGAAGCTTCGCGTACGGGACGGCTACAGATTGACCGAGAAGCTGGATCTGGTTTCCACCATCGTTGAAGTAGTACTCCCGCGAAACCTTTATCCCGGATGCGGCCATGATTCTCGCGAGTGAATCCCCGTAAGCCGCGTGTCGTCCATGCCCCACATGCATCGGACCCGTCGGATTGACGCTGACGAACTCCAGCAAGACCGGCGCTCCAGCGGACTCCTGCCTACCAAACTCCGAACCTGCTCCGATTAACTCCTCGATTTCTCCCCAGAGAGCCTCCGGCGACAACCAGAGATTCAAAAACCCAGGACCCGCAACCTCGACCCGATCCAGAAACGAAACGTCAATAGACTCCGCGAGTACACTTGCAACTTCTTTGGGATTCTTCCGAAAGACCTTCGCATTAGCCAGGGCCACGTTAGTAGCGAAATCCCCATGCGAAGCCTCGTTCGGGCGCTCCACCCGGATTTCACCTAATTCCACGCCATACGCGCTCAACGCGGCCTCCCGCACGACCTGCGCGATGCGCTCTTCGAGTCCCACTATTCTCCGTCCCGTTCTAGCAACCCATCCAACAATTGCTGATTTTCGTTCGCCAATCTTTCTTTCTCCTCTGGTACCGCTTCAAAGCTCACCTCGAACACATCACCCGGCACGGCACGCTCCGGTAGCATCTCCCGTGGCACGTCGAAGCTCTTTCGTCCGTTCGGGAAGAGCAACAATACCGCCCAAGCCTCGTCCTCGAATCTGTCTATCTGCACCCGCATAAGGGTGATTCTAACAGTCGGCCCCGGCAGTCTTTTTCACCAGTGATATTTCTCCCCCCGCTCTATCTTGACCGCCCGGTACAGTTGCTCGACCAAGACCACCCGAGCGAGCGCGTGAGGCAGCGTGACAGCCCCGAAAGACCAGATCTCGTCGGCCTTCTGCAGTATCTCCGGGGCGAGCCCAAGCGGACCCCCGACGACGAGAGCAAGATGGCTGCGTCCGGAAGTACCAAATTCAGTTAGTTTCGTCGCGAAATCTTCGGACGAGAGTCGCTTGCCACGTTCCCGATCCAGGGCCACGACGTGCGCCCCTTCCGGGATGCGTTTGAGTAGAAGGTTCGCCTCCGCATCTAGAACTTCCACCGCACTAAGGCGATTCATGTCAGCTTCCCGCACTTCGATTACTTCGACAGGAAAATGCTTTCTTAGACGCTTGAGGTAGTCGTCGCAGGCGGTGGTCGGCCAGCCTTTCAGCTTACCGACTACAACTAAGGTGGCGCGGCGGATCACTCGACGTTAAAGAGTCGTGCGGCTCGGTCATCTGACACATCGTACCGGTACACGGACTCGCCCGAGGCAAGCGGCTCTCCCACCTCGATCACCGGTGTTGGATGCCCGGCCAACGCGGCTCGCACCCGCACGCCGCCATGCCCACCCTCTCGCAGGACCCGCGTCACAGTACCTGTAGCCCGTGCCGGAGAGTTATTCTTCCGAGACAGATGCGCGAGTATGAGGTCTTCAAGTCCATCAGGGGCCAAAGCGAGCGCAGCCTCCGCAGCCTGATGATTGGACAAGTGTCCGTACCCCGACGAGACGCGACGTTTGAGATCCGCGCTGTACGAACCACCCATCAACCAGTCAGGGTCGTGATTCGCCTCCAAAACCAGGGCGTTCGCGCCGCGCATCATCGCGAGGGCTTCTGAGGTTACTTCACCGAGATCCGTGGCGACGACCGCGCTCTTATCTCCCTCCGAAAGCCGTAATCCGAAGGTCGGAGTATCGTGCGGAACCTCGAAGTATGTCGCCGAGAAACCGCAGATCTCCAACGAATCGCGGGATCTTACATCCGGTGCTTTTACAGTCGCGGCGACACCTGGAGCCGCGAAGATCGGCAGCGACCTTTCCCGAAGAATACCCCGTATTCCAGAGGTATGGTCGCCGTGTCCGTGCGTGACGAGAACCGCGCCAACGTCTTCGAGCCCGCGCCCTATCCTGGCAAGCAGCAACTTCAAGCGGCGGCACGAGACTCCCGCATCCACGAGCAAACCGCCCGACGACGACTCGACGTAAACCGCATTGCCCGAACTTCCACTCGAAAGTACGCTAAGCCGCAAACTTACGCTCGATTCTTGAGACAGCTAAAAGTAAGAAAAGTTTCACGCTTCGATGGTAACACTTGGTTGAAACTGCGAACTTGTTCTACGAAGCGGTTGAGTCTACGAGATCTCCCTGCACGATTATGCGTTCTTGGTAGTCTGGGAGCGTGCAGGTCTGGAGCGTGACTACCGACTTATCTTCGATGGGGTTCATCACTTCGACGTTTTCGAGACCGACCACTTCCTGGAGGGTCACACTGTAGACGTACTGGTCTCCGGCGGCATCCGTCACCGTGATCTCATCTCCCTCTTCGAGCAAGTTGAGGTCGAAGAAGATCTCGAACGATCCCGTATCAGGATAACCGAGCCGATGCCCCGCTATGTAAGTATTCGCACCGTCCTGCCACGGAAAACCCGTCGCCGGAATGTGAATGGCGGACTTCGTAAGAGCTTCCTCGGAGGTCGAGTCGTAGATCGGCACGTCTTTCAGGCCGATCTTCGGAACGGTCAAATACAGCGTCTTATCCTCCGGGCCGCCGGGATCCCGACCGAAGTTAAACGGTTTTACAGCCGGTATAGCTCCAGCGGAACCAGCCGTTTCCAACTTGACCGGCTCTCCGGCCTCGCCCTTGTCGTCCCAACCCTTGAAATCCGGTATGTCGTTCGGGTTCCCCTCTTCCACCTTGATGGGAGATTGAACGCTCTTGGACTTCTTCTCCCCGTCATCTTTCTCTATGGACGCAGACTCAGTTGTCTCCGACCCGTTAGCCGACTTCTCTGATTTTTCGGTTTTGTTTGCGGACTGTTTATCGGCATCTCCGCCACCGCCCGTAGAGGACTGGGCGCAGCCGCCGAAAACGAGCACGCAGAAGAGGAGCAGAGTGCAAAGCACCCTGCTCCTCGAAGAACGGTTACGAATGATTCCGGTCACCGCTCCTTGTAGTTCGGTGGTTTTAGACGCGACCGAAATGGCCTGCGGCACTGCTGCCACCGGTATCCGGCATCTCGCTCATGCCCATGAACGGCGCGACCGCAGCGAGGACTTCCTCCTGCGACAGAGCCGCCGGGAACGCCTCGTTGGCTGGCGGGTATACGCCGGTCAAGTTGTTGAAAGCCACAACGTGCTGGCCTTCGACAGCGGCGATGCTGCCAGCGGCGGCCAGAATCGCGGGGTCCGCGATCATGGGACCGGCACCGAGATAAGCGCCTACGCCAACTGGCTCGAAAGTCGCGGCAAGCGCGAGGATCGAATCCTGGCTGGAGAAAGCATCCGCCGGGAAGGTGAACTCGGGCTTGGCGACCGGAGTCGCGCCCGCGCCTTCCAGAAGGCCGATGATGGCCTCGACGTGCTGGTTCTCGTGGTCGCCAGTAGCGGTTACCTGGCTGAGGGCTGCACCCTCAAGTACGCCAGCGTCGAGCGCCAATGCGTAGAACTCAGCTTCGAGGTACTCAAGCGTGAGCGCGAAGTTCGCGATGTCCACGTCGCCGCCGCCACTCTGGGCGAACGCCTTGTTCGAAGTAAACATGGCCGAAGCCACAGCCGTTCCGGCTCCCGCGACCGCTAGGGTCTTCAGGAAGTCCCTCCGGCTCCGCGGGCGAGCGAGTTGCTCGGCGCCCGGCACATTTATGTGTTGATCCATAATTTTCTCTATCCTTCCTTAACCCGTGATCCCGAACGGAGCCACAGCCTCTTGCACTGCGGTGATCTCCAAAGCCTCCGTAAACGCCGTGTTGGCTGGTGGGTCGAT
>JBGTFQ010000107.1:0-10560 GCA_041747155.1 Rubrobacteraceae bacterium | reverse complement strand
CGCGAGAATTGACCCGCCACTATATATGGCAACCAGCGCCACAGCAGTGGTTTGGGGAGGTTCTTCGTCAAGAGCAACAAGCCGTTGCGGGTCCCGAGTCGGGTGGCTGTCGCGCTGCGCTTGCCGCCCGTGGAGACAGAGCCCACGTGGTAGACGACGGCGCCCGGAATGTAGAGGCACCGATGACCGGAGAGTTGGGCGCGAAAGCTTACGTCTCCGTCCTCGCAGTAAGCGAAGAAATCCTCGTCGAAGCGTCCTATCTCGTCAAAGAGCGAGCGACGGTATAGGGCTGCCGCCGCGCAAGCTCCAAAGACGTAACGCTCCCCGTCGAACTGGCCCCGATCCGTCTCACGGTGTCCAAGCCTGTAAGGAAGTCCGCTCCGCCGCAGGACATCTCCGGCGCCGTCTAGGACTTGGCGGTCCTCGAAGTCCAGCAGTTTGCTTGCGAAGAGAGCCGCCTTGGGAAAGCGTTCCGCTCCGTTGACGAGAGCCGTCAGCCAGCCGGGGTCTTGTTCCGTATCATTGTTCAGCAAGACGACATACTCGCTGTTCGACGATTCTATTCCTGCGTTCACCGCTCCTGAGAACCCCCGGTTCTCCCCGAGCTCCACTATACGAACCTCCGGAAAATTGTCGGATACGAAGGCCACGGAGTCATCTGTCGAGCCGGAGTCCACGAGGACAGTCTCAAAATCCATAAAAGTTTGTCGCCTCAGGGACGAGAGGCAGGGGTCGAGGAACTCTCTGGTGTTCCAATTTGGCACGACGACCGTTAGGCGGGGCTTCACGCTCTTCAGGCCGAGCGGCTGGATCTCTCACTGCCGGAGTCGTGAACTTCGACAGTGGTCGGCAGATAGATCAGGCCATCAGGGATTGGGGCATCTCCCGGCGCCTGGATCTCGAATGTCTTGGCGGCGTCGATCCAATCCAGATAATCTTCATCTGACCGTGAAATACCGACGGATATATCGTAGCTGCCGGGACGCAACGGCAGGTTGAGGGTGAAATCCAAGACCACACGCTCTCCCGAACGACGTTCGCCGAGCTTTGTGCCTTCCCGGGTGGTATCAGTAGCGAATAGATCCAACCCAGCTTCGGTTCGCAAGCCGATATAGACCTGGCTCTCCTCGACATCTTGCAGGTACTCCGCGTGGACTCGCACGGTAGTCGCCGAATCGGGGTCCACAGTAGTGGTCGGGCGATGATCCGCATCCAGAAGCTCGATGTTCCTCACCTTTGCCTCGCCGCTCAAGGATTTCATGGCTCGAGCGCGGCCTTTTCTCATGCCCTTGTCTTTTCTGAAGGAGGGGGAGTCGACATCCTCCGCTTCTTCGTTGTCGATCATGTGTGCCATTCCCTCACCGGCGTCCGGCATTTTGCGGTTGGCTCTGGCTCTGTCGAGGAGCGCTTGATATTGCTCCAGCGTGCTGTCGATGTCTCCGTGGGTGATGAGCTGACCCTTGTGCAGTAGCAGCGCTTGATCGCAGAAGTTCTTGACCATGCCCATGCTGTGCGAAACGAACAGGATGGTCGTACCCCGATCACGCAAGTCGTGCATCTTCTGCAATCCCGCCTGCTTGAACACTGCGTCACCGACCGAGAGCGTCTCGTCCACCACCAGGATGTCCGGTTCCACATTGACCGCCACCGCGAAGCCCAGACGCGCTCGCATACCGCTTGAGTACGTCTTTACCGGCTGATCCATGAACTGACCGATATCCGCGAAGCTCTCTATATCGTCGAAGCGATACAGCATCTCGTCCCGCTCTATCCCCAAGAGCAACCCGTTCAGCATCACGTTGTCGCGTCCGGTGAACTCTGGGTTGAAACCCGCGCCTAAACCAAAGATTGCCGCAAGCCGACCATTAAGCTCCACCGTGCCGGTCGTGGGCTCGACGACACCGCAGATCGTCTTCAGAAGCGTGCTCTTGCCCGCTCCGTTGCGTCCTAGGATGCCCAGGGTAGCTCCAGCCTCTATCTGCAGGTTTACGTCCTGAAGCGCCCAGAAATCGTGTTCCTCGCCGGACTTGCCAAAACTTAGTAGGTCTTTTAGTTGCTCGCGTCGGCTGGAGTAGGTGCGGTATCTTTTGCCGACGCCCTGAAGCTCTATCGCCAGCATCAGAGGATGTCCACGAACCGGGATTTGAGCCTCACAAAGAGCGTGAATCCAAAGACGAACAATGCGAGGGCGAAAGCGCTGAACAACAGGCTCGGCATAAGCTCCGGCGCTTTGCCGAAAAGAAGCATATCCCGGTACGCTCCCACCAGATACGCCAGCGGATTGTAATCCACGATGGGTCGCAGGGCGGAATCTTGCGGAACACGGCTCACATCCCAGATGATGGGCGTTATAAAGAACGACGCTCTAACTACGGCTCGGCTGATCTCGCGCACATCCGGCAAAAAGGTTCCTAAGACGGCCATCGTGTAGCTGATCCCGAGTATGAAAAGAAGCTGCGGCACCAGAATAATCGGCAGAAGCAGAACGGTCCAGTGTAGACCGTTAACCACGAAAACCACTGCCACAAGGGAGACGAATCCGAAGAGCTTGTCTATGAGCGAAGTCACCGCTGTCGTGAACGGCAGAAACTCCATTGGGAACATCACTTTTTGTATGAGCCCGGAGCTGCCTCTAATGCTGTTGATGCTCTTGCTCAAAGATTCTGAGTAGGCTAGAAACGGTAGAAGGCCGCAGTACAGAAACAGCCCGAAGTTCAGACCGTCGGCCCCTTCGACGGTTCTGAATCGCAGGCCCACAAATTCGGAGAACACCAGTGTGAGGAGTCCGACCATCATCAGGGGTCCCAAGAAAGCCCACGCAAAGCCCAGGAAAGAGAGTTGATAGTTGCGGGCGATCTGACGCCGCAGAAAATAGCGAATCAACCACCGTCTGCGGTGGAAGTTCGCCAGCGCCTCGAAAACGGAGTTCCGCGAACCCGATTTCGTCGAATTCATCTTGACGGTCTTCGCGCTGCTGGACAATGAACGTTCCTCGCAGAACTTAATAGCTTACAATAAGGACGCGGCTAGTGTACCGTAACCTCGTAGGATCGGCTATAGGTTGTGGCTATCGACGGCGTCTAGCGCGACGGACATACTTTCTGACCAAGCGCAGGTATTTGTTCCAGTTCCAGTGACGACCAGGGTCCGTGTGGCAACTTCCGCCGCCGCCCGGTCCCGGACAACCCGGTACCTGATTGTGGCCGATAATGTGACGGTGATCGACGGGTATGCGGTGCCGTCTGACGGCGTAGGCCGCAAGCCTGGCCGAGGATCTATACATCTTATCCGTGAACCAGCTCGGGTTGTCGACGTACCCTTCGTGTTCTATGCCGATGCTGTGCTTGTTGGTGCCCCAGTGACCCGCGTGATAGGCGATGTCCTCGTGACGAACCGACTGAGCGATCCTGCCCCTCTTGCTGACCGTGTAGTGCGCCGATACTCCGGCCCGCGAATCCTGAAACCAGTTGACCGCGCTCGAGTACGAACCCTGCACGACGTGGACCACGATCCTGTCTATGTTGTAGGAACGCTCTCTTCTGGAGTTGGTGTAGTTGCCGTTGTACGCCGGTCGCCACGAAGCTCTTCCGTAATCTCCTCTTGATCCGTAAGTAGAGTAGAACTGAGGAATTACTATCCCTGGCTGCGGAGCAACACTTAGTCTCTCGCCGGAGGCGATAGTGGCGGAGGTCCCGCTATCCAGAACTTCGTAGACTTCCTGGGCGTATAGGTCGATGCCCGCGTACTCGGAGACCGACTCTCGCCAGTCATTCAAATTGCTTGTTCTGTCACTGCCCTGCTTATTGGCTAGAAGCGCCGCCCCAGCACGCACGTTCGCGGCCCTCTCCGACTTTATTTTCTGCTCCGTCAGTCCGGTGAGGCTGGCGGCGCGGCCCAGATCGTCCCTCGCGGGACTCTGCTCGATCTGCATGATCCCGTAAGCGCCTCGCCCGTGCAGGTCCCCAGCTTCGTAGGGAGTTGTATTCGGTCGAGGCATCTCCCACAATGTGTTTACGTAGCCCATGGCGAGTAACAAATCCTTCGGAACTCCGTACTCTTCGGCGGCGACATCGAACTCGTCGGCTAGTAGTGGACCAGAGACCGCCCAACTTCGACTACCGGTTACTCCAAGCAGCGCGGCGCCAGCAAGGCTTGCGCCGCCCAGCCTTAGAAAATCTCCGCGATCCATTGTTAGTTGTTCGTTTCCAAAAGACATAGATCCCCCCGATCTTCGCACGCTCGATTTTGGCGTGAGTCGCGCTAACGCTTTACTATGCCTACTGCATCCGCGATTACGTATCCAGGTTTACGACTTTTGCCAAGAACTTTTATCTTGAAGGAGGTGCCGCCAGCGAGCGTGCAGCGTCCGAGACTTACCCACCTGCCGCCGTTCTTTTTCTGGTTGCGAGTGCGCGTGACCCATCCGTTTACGGTCTTTATCTTGAACTTAGTGCGCGAGTTGTATCCAGGGTCTGCCGGCCACCAAGCATAAACTTCGTACACGCCTCTGTATGGCGTATGAACCTTGAACCGAGCGTTGGCCTTGGTCCTTTTAGTTGGCTTAGTGAAAGCCTTGTGAGTGCCACCGTAGTTGGTATTCGAATGGTAGGTGCTATTGACCCAAGACCCGGAAGTCTTGAATTGACTGGTCATAAGGTCGCCTACTATTTGGTTGTACCGACCACTAGAGTAGGGGAGGGGATCCCGCCTCACAGCCGGAGCCGCCGTCGTGCCACCCGCCGCCTGTTGAACATAGCTTATGTACTTTGTCCAATTCCAATAGCCGCCGGGGTCAGTATGCGTGGCGCCCGGTACCTGATTGTGACCGATGATGTGAGAGCGGTCGATAGGTATGCGGTACTTCTTGCACAAGTACGCCGTTAGCCTCGCCGAAGACCGGTACATGTTCTCGGTAAACCAGGAAGAGTTGCTGACGTACCCTTCGTGCTCGATACCGATGCTGGTTTGGTTGTAACTCCAGTTACCCGCGTGGTAGCCGATGTCGTTCTCCTGCACAGATTGACCTATGTGACCGTCTGAGGATCGAACCGTATAGTGGGCCGAAACTCCGGCTCGGGAATCTCGAAACCAGTTAATTGCGCTTGACCACGAGCCTTGAGTTACGTGAATGATAATCTTGTTGATCGGATTCGAGCCCGGACGGCTCGCATTGGAGTAGTTGTTGTAATGAGCACCATGCCACGTGGAATTTGAATAGTCTGGAGTGGCCATTAGAGTACCTCCCCGGTATTCTCGGCTGTTCGAGATTCGGGGCTTTGGGGAGCCAAGACGACCTTCTCGCCGGTGCTGATCTCCGCTTCCGCTCCACCTTTCAGGGTGTCGAGGACTTGATCCACGTACAACTCGCCGCCCCCAATGCCGCCAATAGCGTCGTATGCCCGACCGTTGCCGCCAGCTCCATTTACCGCCCCGAGCCACTCACCCAATCTAAAGGGTTTCTCTCCCTGGCTCTTCGCCAGCAAAGCCGCGCCGCCCATTATGTTCGACTCGCGGTCGTTCTTTAGCTTGTCTTCGGAGATGCCGGTGAGCGCGGAAGCTTCGCCCAAAGTATCCGATGAGGGGTTGCGAACCAGGGCCATAATGCCGTAGAGACCTTTGCCGTCCAGTTCGTCATCCTCGAAATTACTGGCCGCCGGTTGTGGCATCTCCCAGCGAGTATTTACGTACCCCATAGCTAGAAGCAGCTCCACAGGTACGCTGTACTTCTCCGCCGCCGCATCGAATTCGCCCCGCAGTTGCGTTTGGGCCAACACGCTACCGGACCCCATGATACCTAGAGCGAAAACACCGGCCACGCCTGCCCCGGTAAGCTTGAGGAAACTTCCTCGACTCATCGGGCTTGGTACAGCTATTAAAGGCTTTGAGTGCATATCCCCCTCCAGAGATAGGTTCTTGGGAAGCTTATAAAAGGATTATCGACCAAAACGTCTGAAAGGTGAAGTGCTTCGGAGTACTTTTTGCAACATGGACGGATATTTATCTGACGTTACACAATATACGGTAGCTCAGCGAATTCTTTCAAAAACGCCCTCGTAGGCTTTCGTCAGGGAAAATCGTGCGTGACGTGAGCGATAATTTGTTGTAAGTTTGGCGAAATCCTTTGGAGAGGAATTTTTTGTCGGAATTTAGAAACAGTACGGTGTCCAGGAAACTCAGGTCTCTGGCAAGCTCTCTGCGGCGGAACGCTCGCAAGAGTCCGGCTCTTCGGCGGGTGTATCACGGTGTATCTAGGAAACGTCAGGAGGCGTTGCTGCGGATCGCGGAGTTGAGACGCGGTTCTTCGGGGGGTAGTGCTCGGGCTGGTGGTGTGAGGCCGGATCAGATGGTTTGGATCTTCGGCTCCGGGCGCAGTGGGAGCACGTGGCTTCGGAGCATGATGGGCGACGTGAGGAACCATCGCGTTTGGGAAGAGCCGATGGTCGGTAGGCTCTTTGGCGAGTTCCACAAACGAGCGCAGGACAACAACACCGTATCGGCAAACTTCATTATGGGAGACCCGATCCGCCGTGGTTGGATCCACTCGATAAGAAACTTCACTCTCGACGGTGCTTTCTACTCGAACCCGAGCCTAAAACCAAGAGACACCCTGATCGTGAAGGAGCCTAACGGTTCCATAGGAGCGCCGCTGCTAATGGAAGCCCTGCCGGAAGCCCGCATGATCCTGCTGATAAGAGACCCCCGAGACGTTATAGCCTCCGTCCTCGACGCAGCCCGAAAAGGCAGTTGGCTCTTCGAACGCTGGGATAAAGGCTCCGCGAAACTCAAGCAACTCGCGGATAACAAACCAGACCTCTTCGTGAAACGACGCACCGGTATCTACTTTCAGAGCGTCACGGCCGCCGAACGCGCCTTCAACCAACATCGCGGCCCCAAAACACTCGTGCGCTACGAAGCCTTGCGGACTAACACCTTGGAGACGATGAAACATATCTACTCTGATCTCGGCATAGCCGCAGACCCCAAGGACCTCGCTCGCGTCGTTGAGAAACATGCCTGGGAGAACATACCCAAAGAAGAGAAGGGGCAGGGCAAGTTCCACCGCAAGGCAACACCTGGCGGGTGGCGCGAAGATCTCACTCCCGAGCAGGCCAAAATCGTCGAGAATGTAACCGCCGCCTTTCTAGAGCGGTTCTATCCCAGTTAGTTGACCTCCCCCAAAGCCTCCATCGTTATCCTCACCCGCAACGCAGGCCCAGATTTCGGCGAGCTTCTAAACAGACTCTCCTCGCAGAAGACGGACTTTGCCTACGAGATCCTCGTAGTCGATTCCGGCTCCACCGACGGAACCTTGACCGACGCCCGCGCCGCCGAAACACGCATACATGCCGTACAGCCTTCGGCCTTCTCGCACGGCGCGACGCGCAACCTCGGTGCCTCGCTGTGCGGGAGCGAGTACGTAGCGTTCCTAGTTCAAGACGCGCTCCCCCTCGACGATCATTGGCTCTCGCCAATGGTGAAAACTCTGGAGAGCGACGAACGGGTTGCTGGAGTCTACAGTCGCCAGCTTCCCCGGCCCGAGAGCAGCCCGCTAACCCGCATCCTAGTAAGCGGCTGGGCTACCGCCTCGCCGGAGCGTCGGCTTCAGTTCGCTGGGAGTCCAGTGGCCTACCGCTCATTGCCTCCCGAGGAGCGGCTGCGGCTCGCGGCGTTCGACAATGTCAGCTCCTGTGTGCGGCGTTCGGCGTTGGAGGAGAATCCCTTCGAGAAGACGCGCTTTGGGGAGGATCTACGTTGGGGCGCGTCGGTGGTCGAAGCCGGATATGCGGTCGTGTACGATCCGGGCTCGACTGTGCTTCATTCTCACGAACGCGGGGCTTTGTACAACCTCCGTCGACACTACGCTAATGGAAAGGTGATCCAAGACCTCTTCGGTTTCTCGTCGACTTCCAGTCTCCCGAAACTCGCCTCGAACACAATCCGCTCCACCGCTTACCTATGTATCCGGCTTCTCCGCGAAGAGAAGTCCTCTGCACGCTTGATCTACTTCTCTCTACTCGCCGCCATTCACGCACTCGTCGGTCAACTGGGAACCTACCTCGCCGCCAAAAACCACCAACTCGCTCGCCGGAACCATCGCCTGTCGAAAGCTGTCGATACATTCCTCGGAAAAGGTGTGTAGAGCTTTGAAGATTCTCTTTCTAGTTCATCAGTTCTTTCCGCAGAGCCGGGCAGGCGTGGAAGTCGTGACACTAGGTCTCGCCAAGTCATTGCGGGATCGCGGCCACGACGTGCGGGTTCTAGCGGCCAAGCGCAGCCTTCCAGAAAGCGGGATAAAACCCGGAGAAGTCGAAGACTACGAGTTCGACGGCGTGCCCGTACGCCGGTTGGGACGACCGGAAGAAGGCCCATCCCGACCATACCGCCTCAACTATGAGAACGAGGAGATGGCGCTCGGAGTTCGCGACTACGCGCTCGAATTCCAGCCGGACATCGTTCACGCCATGCATCTGCAAGGACTCTCGGTCAGCGTGCTCGACGTGTTCGAGGAGTTGAACCTTCCCGTCATCTACACTGCGGCGGACTTCTGGACAGTCTGCCCTGTCGTGGACCTTCTTCGCCACGACGGGAAAATGTGCTCCGGCCCGGATGTCTCACACTGCATCCGGTGCGTCGCGGGACGCAACCCCGACCCTCGTACAAACAAACGCGCCAACCTCCCCGGTGTTGCCACCGCAGCCGCCGGTCTGCTGTCTCGAACTCCCTTGTCTCGGAGGTCCGGCGCTCTGAGGCAGGTAGCGGACATAGGAGAGAGGCCGGAATATATACGGGAGAAGATGAAATCCGTTGATCTCGTGTTGGCTTATACGGAGCTTACAAGGGGTCTTCTTTCCCGCAACGGAGTAGGTGTCGGAAACACTATCGTCTCCCACTACGGTGTAAACACTGGCCTGTCCGAAGAAGCTCGGAAACTTCGGCAGCCTTCCCGGACTCTGCGGTTCGGGTTTCTGGGGACTCTCGCGCCGCATAAGGGGCCGGATCTCCTGCTGCGAGCCTTCAGGTCGTTGCCGCCGGATTTGGACACTACACTAGATGTACATGGCCCGGTCAACGGTGCCTACGGAGAGAAACTTACATCTCTTACCGCTAGCGATCCGCGGATACGGCTCCGAGGAGCGTTCGCCCGCGAGGAACTGACAGATGTACTCGCGGAGATAGACGCGCTAGTAGTTCCATCGCGCTGGTACGAAAATGCCCCCGGCGTAATATTCGAGGCATTCGCCGCCGGTATGCCGGTGATCTCGACAGATCTCGGCGGAATGTCCGAGTTCGTGCATCACGGTGAGAACGGCTTACTCTTCGAGCTGAACGACATCAACGGATTGACGGAGCAGATGCGGCGCTTGATCGAAGAACCCGGTTTGCTGCAACGCCTCCACGACGGCATCGGTCCAGTCAAAACCGAGAGTCAGTACGTGGACGAACTAGAGGCCATCTATAACGGGATTATCGACGGAAAAACCAACTTTTGACCGAAAGTCTCGTTCAGCGACCTATCTCTTGTTTGGGTAAACTCTAGGCATGAGGGCATTGGTAACAGGCGCGGGCGGACAGCTAGGTGTCGAAGTGTCCGAAACGCTCTCCGCCCAGGGCCACGAAGTCGCCGCTCTCTCCCGTCAGGATTTGGATATCTCGGACTCCGCATCCGTAGAGCGGGCATTTGCGAGGTGGGAGCCGGAACTCGTACTGAACGCCGCCGCCTACACGGACGTGGACGGTTGCGAGAATAACCCTGACAGGGCGCACGCGGTAAATGCTCTCGGTCCGCTCAATCTCGCACGCTGTTGCGAAGAGTTGGCTGCGGTGTTTCTGCACGTCAGCACCAACTACGTCTTCGACGGAACAAAAGTCGAGCCATACAAGATATCGGACTCAGCAAATCCTATCAGTGTCTATGGACGCACCAAACTTGCCGGAGAGGAGTTAGCTCAGCAACATTCCACACGCCTACACATTGTCCGCACTGCGGGAGTCTATGGGCAAGGCCGCAACTTCGTGCGCACCATGTTGCGCGTTGGTCGGGAGCGGGATTTCCTGAAAGTCAAGGATGATGAGTACGTGTCGCCCACTTACGCCAGGGATCTAGCCGGTGCTATCAATGAGATTATTTGCGATGAGAATTATGGTATTCATCACGTCACAAACGCTGGTTCGTGTTCGTGGTTCGAGTTCGCCGAGGAGATTTTTGCTCTAACCGACATAGAGGTCGAGTTGACGCCGGTCGCCAGTGAGCAATATCCGCTACCGGCGGCGCGTCCGAAAAACGGTGTCCTGGCACTGGATGGGGCGCCGCAGCTTCGTCATTGGCGAGAGGCGCTGGCCGATTATCTTCAGCACGCGGCGGTAGTCTGAGGTGATCCGGAACACGAAAAAGACGCTCGACCTGGCGCGTCGGACGTTGCTATCGAGATTAGGCGGCAATACTCGTCGCCAACTCGCCATAAAGGATGGTGAGATCTCCGCTCTGCGACGCCAGCTATCTTTGGTGAAGGGCGACGAAGAGGCCACAATATCGCAAGGAATACCGATTTTCTTCGTGCT
>JBGTFQ010000106.1:0-38374 GCA_041747155.1 Rubrobacteraceae bacterium | reverse complement strand
ATGCGGGTCGATGACATATTTCTTGGCGGCGCCTTTGTCAAAATCCTTATAACCGTTTGGTCCTTCGTCCAGGCTGATTACCTGTACATTTACCGCATCGGCTATCTTGATTTTATCGTACAGAATGGCCTGCATCAGGTTGCGGTTGTACTTCATTACCGGACACTGGCCGGTGTAGAAGGCGTGGCTCTTGGCCCAACCGAGACCGAACCGGATCTTTAGCGTACCTTCCTGCGCGTCCTCGTCCGCAGCACCTGGGTCGCCAGTCACGTAAAGACCGGGGATACCCAACGCGCCGCCGGCCCGCGTGATGGTCTGGACCTGGTTGAGAACGACCGCCGGAGCTTCCTCGCCCTCTTTCGCCGACGCCTCGAAACCTACGGCGTCCACGGCGCAGTCGACCTCTGGTTCGCCAACGATGGCGTTGATCTGCTCTTCGATCGGTGTGCCCTCGCCAACATTTATGGTCGCGCAACCGAAGGATTCGGCCTGCTTCAGCCTCTGGTCGTTCAAGTCACCCACGATAACGACTGCTGCTCCGAGTAGCTGCGCGGCGTGAGCCGCCGCCAAGCCGACGGGACCAGCGCCCGCGACGTAGACCGTTGAGCCGGTTGTTACTCCGGCGGTGTACGCGCCGTGGTAGCCGGTTGGGAAGATATCCGAGAGCATGGTGAGGTCCAGGATCTTCTCTAGCGCCTGATCTCTATCTGGGAACTTGAGCAAGTTGAAATCCGCGAATGGGATCAAGACGTACTCGGCCTGGCCGCCGACCCAGCCGCCCATGTCCACGTATCCGTAGGCGCTACCAGCCCGCGCCGGGTTGACGTTCATGCAAACGCCGGTCTTGCGTTCCTTGCAGTTGCGGCAACGTCCGCAGGCGATGTTGAACGGCACGCTGCAAATATCCCCAACTTCGAGGAACTGCACGTCGTTGCCTTTTTCGACGATCTCGCCCGTGATCTCATGCCCCAAAGTCTGACCGACCGGAGCCGTAGTACGACCCCGAACCATGTGCTGATCCGACCCGCAAATATTGGTCGAAACTATCTTCAAAATGACCGAATGCGGAGCCTCTTGGCTCATCCCCATCGCATCGGCTACTTCGCCCGGTACTTCGAGCTTCGGATATTCGATGTCCTCTACCGCTACCTCGCCCGGTCCTTTGTAGACCACTACCCTATTGTCAGCCATAAGTTTAGCTTTCTCCTCTTTTCGCAGGAACACGCTATGCTTTCCACCGGCTTCGAGTCCGAAAACGGCGGCTCTTCCCCTTAAATATTCCTCTTGCGACCTCCTTTCCCTTCAACTAAAAGCCACGTTGCAGGATCAAGTTAACAGACCCCCGAACCTCGCACAACGTATTCGGCTATTAAGATTGATTAACGGTTTCGCGGGCATCGATTTACGGGTAGAATTCACGTTCGGCGCAGCATCGGGAGGCAAAGACGTCCGGCGAACATTACGGAAAGGGTGAGGCATGTTTCTAAAGATGTCTGAGAAGAACGGGCTTTGGGCCAAGATCCGGAGCCACGTAGGCACCACCGTAGAGCATCCCATAAGCCAGGCGTCCCGAGACTTGAAATCCCGCATCAAAGACCCTGGCGTCAAGGAGACCGTAAGCGTCTGCCCATACTGCGCGGTCGGTTGCTCTCAACTGGTTTACAGTCGCGAGGGCCGCATCATAGACATCGAGGGAAACCCGGACAGCCCCATCAACGCCGGTACTCTGTGTCCGAAGGGCTCCGCGACCTTCGGGATGCACGTCTCGCCGTACCGTAAAACGATGGTTCGGTACCGGAGACCGTACTCCGCTGAGTGGGAGGATCTCCCGCTGGAGGAGGCGATGGATATGATCTCCGCCCGCCTAAAGAAGACTCGCGACGAAAACTGGGAGGAGAAAGACGAAAGGGGCAAGAAACTCAGCCGCTCGACCGCCGTAGCTTCGATAGGCGGAGCCGCCATAGACAACGAGGAGAACTACCTCATCACCAAGCTCTTTCACTCCATGGGGATGGTGAGGATAACCAACCAGGCTCGAATATGACACAGTTCCACGGTGCCCGGTCTGGGCATCACGTACGGTAGGGGCGGAGCGACTAACAGCCTACAGGATCTCCAGAACTCCGATTGCATCCTAATACAAGGCTCAAACATGGCCGAGGCTCACCCCGTCGGCTTCCGGCACCCCATGATCGCCAAGCGCAAGGGCGCGAAACTTATCCACGTCGACCCGCGCTTCACCCGAACCTCCGCCATGTGCGATATCTACGCACCGGTTCGAGCGGGGACGGATATTGTCTTTCTAGGTGGCCTCGTCAACTACGTTCTGCAGAACGAGCAGTACTTCAAGGAGTACATAACCCACTACACCAACGCCGCCACCCTTATAAGCGAGGACTTCGAGGATGCTGATGCCTCGGGGTTTTTCTCCGGGTGGGATGCCGAGAAAAAGCAGTACGACCCCACGAGTTGGCGCTACGAAGGCTCGCCTGTAGACTACGCCGCCGTCGGTGGAAGCCAGGATCGCCTGCTCGGCGAAAGCCTCGGCGGAGAGCCAGATCCGGGTGGCGAGCGCCCCAGCGACCCGACTATGCAGCATCCGAGGAGCGTACTCCAGATCCTCAAGCGTCACTTCGCCAAGTACACGCCCGAGATGGTCGAGCGGATCTCCGGTTGCCCCAAAGAAGCTTTCCTGGAAGTCGCCCGGAGCATCTGTGAGAACTCAGGGCGCGAGAAGACGACCGCTTTCTGCTACGCCGTCGGATGGACTCAGCACTCCAAGGGAGTCCAGATCATCCGCACCGCCGCGATCCTGCAACTCCTTCTCGGAAACGTGGGTCGTCCCGGCGGCGGCGTGATGGCCTTGCGCGGCCACGCCACGATTCAGGGCTCCACCGACATCGCAACCCTCTACAATCTGCTCCCCGGCTACCTACAGATGCCAGACACCAGCAAGGACCACGACACCTGGCGGGACTACATCTCCAACATGACCGCCGAGACTGGCTGGTGGTCGAACTTCCCCAAGTACTCCACCAGCCTGATGAAAGCCTGGTACGGAGAAGCTTTCGATGCCGAGACCGGCGAGCTCTTTGACCGATTCCCGCGCCTGGACGGCGATTGTTCCTACTACCCCACGATAGCGGACATGAGAGACGGAAAAGTAAAAGGCTGCTTCGTCTTCGGGCAGAACTTTGCCGTCGGCGGCCCAGGCGTCAAGATGGCTCAGGCCGCCCTCCGCGAGTTGGACTGGCTCGTGGTCCTAGACGCCTACGAGATAGAGACCGCCACCGCCTGGAAACTGCCCGGCGTAAATCCCGAAGAATGCGCTACGGAGGTTTTCTTCATGCCCTGCGCGCTTGTCGCGGAGAAGGACGGCACTTTCACTCAGACCCAACGCATGGTGCAGTGGCACGATAAGGCCGTCGAGCCTCCCGGCGACGCGCGTTCGGATGCCTGGTTCGTCTATCATTTGGGACGGCGGATCAAGGAATCGTACAAAGACTCCAGTCAGTCCCGCGATGACCTGATCAAGGCCATGACTTGGGACTATCCAACGGAGGGCGAGCGGCACGAACCCGATATAGAGAGTGTGCTCAAGGAGATCAACGGCTACACCGTGGCCGATGGCGAACCGGTAAATGGTTTCGCGGATCTCAAAGATGACGGCTCTACGGCTTGTGGAGGTTGGATCTACTCGGGCGTCTACGCCGATGGAGTGAATCAAGCCCGCCGCCGCAAGCCCTGGACCGAACAACCAAACGCCGCCGCAGAATGGGCGTGGGCCTGGCCCGCAAACCGCCGCCTCCTCTACAATCGCGCCTCCGCCGACCCCGACGGCAAACCCTGGAGCGAAGAGAAAAAGTTTGTCTGGTGGGACGAAGACGAGAGCAAATGGACTGGCTACGATATCCCCGACTTCGAGGCCGACAAGCCGCCATCCTACCGCCCGGAGCCGGATGCGAAAGGTGTCGACGCGCTACCCGGCGACGGACCCTTCATCCTCAACGGGGACGGCAAGGGCTGGCTATTCGCGCCGGTTGGTCTGATGGACGGGCCGCTCCCGGTACACTACGAGCCCGTCGAGTCGCCGGTCCCGAACCTCCTCTACGAGAACGTACAGTACGATCCCGCCGTCCGGCTCATAGACCGCGAAGACAACCCGTACAACGAGCCGATGGACCCCGAGTATCCGCACGTAGTAACCACTTATCGGCTAACCGAGCATCACACCAGCGGTTCGATGAGTCGTTGGAACCCGTGGCTCTCCGAGTTGCAGCCGGAGTTGTTCTGTGAGATCAGCCCAAAACTCGCCGAAGAGACCGGCGTTTCGAACGCCGATTGGGTAACCGTGACGACCAGCCGGGGCAGCATCCACTGCAAAGCTCTGGTGACCGACCGCATCCCCGTATTCCGGTTTGAGGGCCGGGATCTCCACACCATCGGACTCCCGTATCACTGGGGACCGAACGGCTTAGTAACCGGCGACATTGTCAACGACCTGATGCCTGTCTCCCTGGAGCCGAATGTCTCCATTCACGAAGCCAAAGCTTTTACCGCCAAGCTGACGGCGGGCCGCGTATGAGCGAAAGAACTCCACGCGGAACCTACGTCGCACCCGGCGATACTCCAAGCGACACCTGGAAAGCCGAAACGACATGGCGGGAATCACCCCAGCAAGCGTTGATGGAGCTCGGAGCGTGGCTCGCCGAAAATCCCAAAGCCGCCAAAAAGAACCTAAAGCCCATTCGGCACACTGTCATTCTGGATCCGGGTGTCTACTATAACCGGGGGACGGGGCTCGTAGAGCGGCTGTATAGTCCTCAACACGCGGCGCTCGGTCAGCAAGTGTTTCGCGTCAGCACGGATCCAGCCGCCCCCGTCGAGGAGATTCGGCGCCGAGTCTTGGAAGGGAAGTAGACCGATGGCTACAGGATTTCTAACCGACACGACCGTCTGCATCGGCTGCAAAGCTTGCGAGGTCGCGTGCAAGCAGTGGAACCAACTCCCCGCGGATGGCTACGAGTTCACCGGCGACTCCTACGACAACACTAAGCAACTCTCCGGCACCACCTGGCGGCATGTCGCCTTTATCGAGAACCCTAAAAAGAAGCGTCTCACCGGCGACATAGACCTCGTAGCACTGGCCGAAGATGTCCGGGATCAACTACCCGGAGGCGCCGAACTCGACGGCCTCGGGCGCTGGAGCTTCATGAGCGACGTGTGCAAGCACTGCGTCGAAGCCCCATGCCAGCAAGCCTGCCCCACCGGGTCCATAATTCGCAACGAATTCGACAACGTGTACATCCAGCCAGATATCTGCAACGGCTGCGGTTACTGTGTCCCGGCGTGCCCCTACGGTGTCATAACGCAAGTCCCCGAAGACGGACGAGCCTTCAAATGCACCCTCTGCTACGACCGCCAGAGAGACGGCCTGGAACCGGCCTGCGCCAAAGCCTGTCCGACAGACTCCATCATCTTCGGCGATGTGGAAGACCTGAAGGAACTAGCCGCCCAGAGAGTCGAGGAGCTTCACGACAAGGGCTACACGCAAGCCTACGTGTGGGGCACACCCGAAGTCGGCGGCACCGGGGGCATCGGAGGTAATCATTCCAAGTTCATCCTCATGGACGAACCAGAGATCTACAACCTGCCGCGCCATCCCTTCTTGCCGCAAGAGAAAGTAAAAGGTGGCGTGCTCGCGAGCGCGGTCACGGCCACGATTTTGGGTGCGGTCGTGGCGTGGGCGTTCAGGGATTAGGAGACAGAATGACGGATGCTACAGAGACTCAAGAATCTCGCAACGGGCAGGGAAGCGGACAGGTCGAGACTTCGCATCATCCTGAGAGAGACCCGGAGAGGAAAGACAAGAATTACTACGGCATACCGCCGATAAAGCACGCGCATTGGACGTGGCAGATCCCGGTGTACTTCTGGATCGGGGGCCTAGCGGCGGGCGTGCAACTCTTCTCCACGATGGCGAAGCTGCTCGGCCACAAAGATGAAGCACTCTTCAGGGCGAGTCGGTACACGGTTCTCGTTACCATGATGTTGAGTCCAATACTTTTGATCTGGGATCTCGGTCGCCCGGAACGGTTCTACAACATGCTCCGCGTCCTGAAGCTTCGATCCCCGATGTCCACGCAGAGTTGGTCGCTGATGGTCTTCGGAACTTTGAGCGGGATGTTGGCGACGGTGCAAGCCGCTGACGATGGGTTGCTCGGTCGAGGTAGGATCGCTGGGCTCGTGAAAGCATTGATACCGGAGAAGCTCATCTCGCTTCTCGCGATGCCCGCTGGTTTGTACGTCGGCTCCAACACGGGGAACCTGATTGCGGCGACCTCGGTGCCGATCTGGGCTCGCAACTGGATGCTTATGGGACCAACATTCCTGGCATCCGGCGTCTCGACGGCACTCTCCTGGCTCTCGCTCGTCCTGCACCTAACCCGCTCAGGGGAAGAGAAAACCCTACACGTTCTACACCGGGCCGAGAAGGCCGCCATCGTCATAGAAGCAATCCTGATAGCACTCTCTCTGGGACGGATGAGCAAATGGAGCAAGCCGCTGTTCTCGAAGAGTGTTGCACCGCTGTTTGTGGGAGGAACCTTGATCGGGGGTGTCGCAGCGCCGTTCGCGCTCCTCTCCGGCGAACAGAGCCGCAACAAAAGCATGTTGTCGGCCGTACTAGCTCTCGCAGGTGGCCTCGCCTTCCGCTTCGCCATAATCAAAGCCGGTCGCATCAGCGCCGATGATCCTGAAGCGTACTTCACCTTCGCCGCCGGACAGAACGCCCCACAACCAGAAGACAAGATATAGAGTCTCAGTTCTTGACCGCAAACGACAAACCAGGAAGACTAGATACGTCCCTAGAGTCTGCCGGTGCCGAGTTCTTGGTACTCGGAAACCTGATGATCGAGGGCATAGAGGCTCACAAGCTGTACACCAACGCTCCTGGCTACGACATCATGGCAGTAAACCCGCAGAAGAACTCGTCGTGCCGTATACAGGTCAAGAGCCGCTGGGCTACAGACTTCGATAGAGCGTTCCCGATACGCAGCTTCGACCCCGATTTTGTCGTCCTCGTAGCTCTGAATCGTGGTTATCGCTACAGGCGTAAGACGGCCAACGGGAAGGCTGGTCGAAGCGACCCGCGTTTTTATGTGTTCCCGATGGGGGTAGTCCAGTCAGCGCGCAACCCCAGCAACTCCTGGGGCAAAGTATTCCTCAAGCACATTGAGGATGTGGAAGAATATGTGGCGGGCTGGGAAGCTATCAGAGCGTTTCTCTCAACGTAACCTCGCCACGCTACCGCGATGCTACTGGAACCTCTGATCCTTACGCTCAAACTAGACGAGGACACTCAATCGTACTTCGATCAACTGCGAGAAATGTACTTTCCTCCGGAGCGAAACTATCTACAGGCGCACCTCACGATGTTTCACAAGCTGCCGGGAGAACACGAAGCCGAAATCTTCGGAGATATTGAAGAAGCTTGCCTTCGCGAGTCTTTCTCCCTGTCTGTGACTGGCTTGCGCTTTCTTGGTAAAGGCGTGGCTTACGAGCTGACTTCGCCAAAATTGGCCGCGCTTCGCAAGAGACTCGCCACGTCCTGGAGACCCTGGCTCGGGGCTCAAGATAGTCAGGGATTCAAGGCTCACGTAACCGTTCAGAACAAGGTGGCTCCGAAACAGGCGCGTGCGCTGTACAGAGAACTATCAGCCGCGTTCACGCCGTTCGAGGCGCAGGGCACAGGGCTATCGTTGTGGCGGTACGTGGGCGGGCCGTGGGAGCCTGTAGATACTCGATTTTTCGCGGAGCGGTAGCTGATTAGCTATTGTACTGTTCGTCCGTGACGGGAGCCTGCCAGTCGGTGCCGCCGTCGGTGGTGGTGGCGATGTTGACGGCGAGGTGGACCATGTAGCTTTCGGAGCTCGCGCCGTGCCAGTGTCGTTCGTTGGGGGCGAAGTAGACGACGCCGCCCGCTTCCACTTCGACGGGTTGCTCGCCTTCTTTACCGGCTCGGCAAGTGCCGGTGATGACGTGCAGGATCTGACCTTCCGGGTGAGTGTGCCAGTGTGTGCGGGCGCCGGGCTCGAAGAAGACGCGGTTGACGGCGATATCCGGCGAGGGACCGGCGGGTGCGGCATCTCGCCAAACCGTCCCGGTAAACCAGTCCTCGGGACCGGAGGCGGTCTGCATGTCTTTTGCGGTGACTACTCTCATCTATTTCCCCTTATCTTTTGTGGTCATGTGTCAGTTCTCTTGAAGAGAGTCTGTGGGTGAAGATTTTTCTCAATGTTGCGACCCTGGAGCCTTCGTCTCGCTTCCACACGGCCTTCTCTATCTCCAGAGTATTCTCTGGCCCTTCGAGGGTGAGGATGGCGACGTGGTTCTCGAACCAGGGCTCATCGTGGGTAAGGCGCCAGCTTGCCCGGGTACTCTCTACTCCGGCGGCGCGGGCGAGTAGGCGCGGAACGAACGCTCCCGCCCCGCTCCAGGACCACCGGAAGAGGCTCCGCAGAAATTGGGGCATGGATTTGCGGAACGGGGAGCAGGTCGCCTGGTAGACGCGGCTGCCGGAATTTGGTGCGGGCAGGTCTATCTCTGCCAGGTAGGTATGATGCACGTCGCCGGAGAGTACGGTTATGGAGCTTGGGGCTGCGCCGCGTTCCCCTGCGCTGACCGAGCGGAGTAGTTCTATAAAGTCTTCGAAGGAGTTTCGGAAGGCGGGCCACTGTTCGAGGTCCACGGCTTGGCGGATAGATTCGGCGATTTTGGCTGCGGTTTCTCCCCAGGCTCCGGCGCAGACTGCCTCGTTCCAGGATTCTCCGTGGTGGAGGGCTGGGGCAAGGATCAGGGGTAATGAAGTCCCGATCAAGAGGTGCTGAAAGTCCCCGGTGGCTTGCCGCTGCACCCATTCCCACTCTCTGTTATCGACCATGCGACGATCCCCCTCCTTCAAGATTCGACCGGCTCGCGAGTCGACGACTATGAGGCGCGACTTACCGAAATCCCGGTGGAAGCTCCAGCGAGCCTCGCTTACGTCCCGGTCGGCTTTGTAGGCGAAGTCGCGCAAGAGTGGCCCGGCATCTTCGGCTTCCCGGACGCGACGCAGAAGTTCGTTATCGTCTAGTTCCTTCGGCGAGAGGTTGCCGATGTGCTGGTAGATCCAGTAAGACATAAAGCCGCCCGTGATCCGGTCGTTCCACCAGGGTTTTTCACGCATTCGTTCGACCCACGCCTCGGAAGTATTCCAGTCGTCGTTCACGTCGTGGTCGTCGAAGATCATGGCGCTCGGAACGGTCGAGAGGAGCCACCTTATCACGGGATCGCTCCACGATTCCCAGTACAGGCGCGTGTATTCCTCGAAGTTAGCGACTTCCTTTCCCGGAGGTTTCTTCGTGTCGCGACGGGAGCGGATGTACTCCAACGTTTCGGGCGAGACTTCGTCCGCGTAGATTTGGTCTCCGAGCAGCAAGAGCGCGTCCGGCCAGTACTCTAGCGGCTCATTGCTCATACGATTAGCAAGCGCGTCGAGCGCGTCTATGTCGCTCTCATCCCGCTTGCCAAAAAGCGTGGTCTCGGGCGGTCCGGCAGCCCGACAAGAGCCAAAGGCGAGCCTGAAGGGTTCCTTTTCGCCCAACGTGCGAATGACGCTCGGGGGAAACGCGGAATTCGGTTCAGGCCACACTTTCTCGCCGTCCAGCGCGACGGAGTACTCGTAGACGGTGTCGCTCGTCAGGCCGTGGATCTGTACCAGCGCGTAGTGATGATCTTCTATCCGAAAGGTGCGTGAGCGATGGACGGTTCCATCCACCAACACTTCTACCTCGCAGGCCGCATTCGTCTCGACCCAGATCGTGGCATCGGTCTTGTCGGTATACCGGAGTAGTGGGCCGAGAATGAGGTCTGGCACTACGCTCGGACTCCTTCCAGTCGATGACAATTCATCCAGAGTTGAGTATACCTACGGACTATCTGCGGAATGTGTTGTCGCACTCTCGTGGGCAGTATCTAACCGGGCGCGGTGGCTCCGACGAGGTATTGCACCACGGCTTCCAGAGTTCCGTGTTTGGCGAACACGGCTCGTTGGAGCTCCGCGCCCGTTCCACGGTCCAGGATCTCCTGTATTCCAGCGAGTTGTTCTTCGCAGCCTAAGTCCTGGGAGATAGGACGGAGTTCCTCGACTAGTTTTCGGGACATCTCGCGGGCCGAGATTTTTTGTTTCGCGGCGAAGTCGTAGAAAGTTGCTTCCATGCCGAAGCGGGCGGCTCGCCACTTGTTCTCGGCGGTGAGCAGCGGGTCTTCGGGGGGGCGACTGTCCGGGGTGGCGACTAGACATTGGATCAGGGCCGCCAGAGCGGCTGTATAGTTGGCATCCGTCTGAGCATCGAGGGCGCGGACTTCGACGGTCCCGAACTTCTGATGCGGACGCACGTCCCACCAGCACCAGGAATAGTCCGGGACGCTGCCGGATGCGACCAGCGTTTCTATGTGATTCTCGAAACCGGACCAGTCATCGAACACGGGCGGGAGGCCGGAGCGAGGGAAGATCTCAAAGACCTTTATGCGTGTCGAAGCTAGCCGGGTATCCTCTCCCCGCCAGAAGGGCGAGTTGGACGAAAGCGCGTTCAATACCGGCACGTACCGAGAGAGCATCCCCATCGCCCGAATTGCCGAATCTCCATCCGGCACCGCGACATGAACGTGCAGCCCATATATAGCCTGAGTCCGGGCCACCCAACCCATCTCTTCTTCCACTTGCCGGTGATGCTCACTCTCGCTCAGCGGCTGACCCGTCGGGTCCGAGAACGGATGCGTCCCCGCCGATGCTAGAGCCACCCCGCCATCTAATGCGAAACTCGCCACTTCGCGGCGGAGTCCTGGCAAATCGTAAGCCAACGCGGCGACTGACTCGTAGACTGGTGAGAGCATCTCTATGCAAGAGCGCGAGAGTTCGGAGGTGAGGAGTTCCGTGTTGTTACCGGCGGAGATCACCGCTTCCACCGCTGGCGTGAGCTCGCTGGTGCGGGCATCCACGAGCTGAAATTCTTCTTCTATGCCTACGGTGTAGGGCGCGGTCGCGCCGAATCGAGCATCCATCCGGGTACTCTAGCAGCCTGGCGGGGGAAGTTTAGCCGACGCGGCTTTTGCGTCCGAGGGCGGCCTGGATGCGGCGGTGCTCCTCGAAGTCTCGGACGGCGTCCCAGAGTTTGCCTTCGGGCACCGTGACGTGCCAGCGTTCGGTGCGGTATCCGTAGCGGCGCTTGAGCTCTCGCACGGAGTCGTTGGTGTATCGCGAGGAGTAGATGAGTCTCTTAACGCTATCCAGGCGGCGCGGAAGAATGTTGCGCTGGCTCTCCGTCCACCACCGAATCGTCGGAAGCTCCTCCCCGGACCTCAGTATGAGGTTGGTCTCCCATTCGACCCTCAGCGAGCCCATCTCGAAGGTCTCCGGGCGAACGCTCAAGGGACCAAGAGAGAACGAATCGTCTTCGTGAAATCCGAAGGTTCGGGCGAATAACTCGCGGGTCTTCTCGCTTGTGAATCTCTCGTACCGGGAGCGCAGGGCGAGGAGTTGCTCGTCGGAGTAGGCGCGAAGGCCGCCAGCCGTCGGGTGATTCGGGTCCAGCCCTGCTTGACGCAGTATTTTGGAGAACGCCGCGTGGGAGCGTAGGCTTCTCAGTAACCACACTCCGAAAGCACCGAGCGCGAGCGCGAGGCTAAAGATCATGGTCCCGTAGAAAGCCTCTTGCGGCACCTGGACTCCCTGACCTTCGATGGCCCGATCGCCAAAAAGGTTGTAGAAAAGCACCACGGCGGTCGTGAGTGTTATAAACGCCGTAAACCCAACCAACAAGAAGGCTCCAAGCCTTCGGAATGGAGAGTCGCAAGAGGAGGCCAGACCTTCCCAGGCCGCCCGCTCTTCGCTTATCTCCAAGCCAGATGTTTCTAGTCTCTCCACACTCGCTAGTATAACCGTAACAACCTCCCTCGCGTTGGGTGAGACATCACCCCGTCTGGAGGACTTTACCGGTTACGTTGTAGACTGCTCACATGAGCATGAAAGTCTACAGAAGTGGGAGTGTTCCAGGAGAAGAACGTCGCAGGGTCAAGAAGGGCGGCTTCCTCCGAAAGACCCTGATAGTACTGCTTGTTCTCTTCTTACTTCTGCTGGCGTACATCCTCTTGCCATTCGGGGGAAGTCGAGCGGTTTTGCTCGGGAGCGACGCACGAGCGGATGAGGCTTCGCGGTCGGATACTATCGTCGTCACGAAAGCCGGTGGCGGGATGCTCGCGGTGCCACGGGACACGCTCGTCCAGATACCCGGCGTTGGGGAGGATAAGATCAACGCGGCCTACGCCAACGACGGCCCCGAACTCGCCGTCGAGACCCTTGAAGGACTTACCGGCGTCGGGATAAACAACTACATCGTCGTGGATTTCGGTGGCGTGGAGGACATAGTAAACGCCCTCGGCGGCATCACCGTGAACGTCGACGAGCCCATCGAATACAACCTCGAAGGCCGCTACGTCTCCATCCCCGCCGGAACCCAGGAATTAGACGGCCCCGAAGCCCTGGCCTACGTCCGATTTCGGGGTGACGCTTCAGCGGATATTGGTCGCATCGGTCGCCAGCAGCAGTTTCTTCAGGCACTCGCCTCCGAAGCACGTTCGCCATCCAAACTGCCGCGCCTACCGAAGACAGCCCTGGCGATATGGCGCAACATCGACACGAACATGAACCCGGTGCAAGCTCTGCGGTTCGCTATCAGGATGGGTGTGCTCGGTCTTGGAGAAGCCGAACTTTATCCGGGTACGCCCCAGTACATAGACGGGATCTCATACTGGGTGCCGGATGAAGCGGCTGGCAATGAAGCGGTTTCGCGCACTTTGGAGTAAGTTTCAGGAAATCCGCGCACTTGCCTTTCTATCATTCAGAAATAGGGATTAGGTCAGGTTATTAAGCTGCTTGCTCTCTAGCCAGTTTGCTCTGCTCGACGATCAGGCGGTCCAGCCAGGCGAGGCTTGAGTCGTCTTCTTCTATCGTTCTCCCGGCGTTGACATACCAGTTGAGGGCTTCGCGATGGTTCCCGAGGCGCCGATTTAGCTCCCCGATCAGATACGTAGTAACGGCGAGCTCGGGGCCGGTGAGCCGGTCTTCTTTTAGAGCGCGGATAAAGTGCCGGACAGCCCTTAGCTGGAAGGTGCTCTCGAAGGGTTGCTCGCCTTCCTTGCGACACACCCACGAAGCTCTAAGGCAGAGGTCTCCGAGGTCTCGGGCCCGCAGACTCCGCCCCTTTCCGCAAGTCTCGGCGGCGTGGAAGGCCAGCCACGGTGGGGGGGTGGTTCGGTAGATCTTCAGCAGGCCGTCCTCTTTGAGGCGATCTTCCGTGTTTATGCGTTCGTCGAAGGTGAGATCCACGTTCGAGAAGTCTTCCACGGTCGCGAACGAGCACGCCGGACACATGGTCACGCCGGACAGTATGCGGCGTGTGGCGTCCGAGTCTCGACCGGGGTATTTGGGGCAGAGATCGGATTCCCGACCTACGGTGACGTGAGTGCCGCCACGGGGAGCGCGAAAGACGTAAGAGCAGATCGGACACCGTACGTAAGCCTGTTTAAGCTCTCCCACAAACACCTTCTTCAGCCGGATAATGGGACGAATATCTAAAGATTCCGAGCTTCAAGGTACACGGGATTCTAACATAGCCCCGTTCACGCTCTATATAATGCGCCCGGCTGACGACGAGGAGGTACGGAGCATGAGCGAGCAGTACAAGACCGACGCCGAAGTAGCTCTGGAGTTGATGCGGCTGGTCCTGGATCAAGCCGGTAGCCGTCGCCTCTCTCCAACTCGCACACTGGCCCTCTACCACCTCTGCAAAGAAGCCGTAGCTTACACCCCCGAAGGCCCGATAACCGCCGACTACCTGGAAGAGAACCTCAAAAACCTTCTTCAGTAGCCCATCAGTCTTCGGACGCTTCGAGGTAGAGCGTGGCGGCGTGATATTGGATGTCGATAGAGCGTCTTGCCGTCTACTTCGCAACGTTCTACGTGAGGCCAGCTAGGATACGCTCGCTGTAGAGTGAGGCGAAGAACTGAAAAGCGTGATTCGTGGCGGGCGTGAACTCTCGCAGCCAGGTGAGTTCCTGTTCCAGGCTCCGGCTGGGATTGGCGTATGGTTCCATCTAGTCCGTATCAAACCTTTGCGTTGGAGCACTTTACTCTATATTATCCCTGTCAGTCGAGGAGGTCTCCGATGAGGCCGTCCTGTTTAGAAGTTACCGTGTTGGGTCCGGTCGTGAAGGAGGAACATGAAGTTATCCAGGTTTAGTGGGGCTTGCGCCACAGCGTTGGCCTTGTCGTTGATCGCGGCTGGATGCGGCGGTTCGAGTGGCGGTGGTGATTCCGGCGGCGGAGGCACGGGTGGCTCCGGCGGTAGTGCGAGCAGCGATGTGCAACCGGGTCTCGTACTCGACATCGGCGGGCTAGGGGATCAAGGCTTCAACGATTCGGCCAACGCGGGCATGGAGGCCGCTGAGAAGGATCTCGGTGGAGAAGGCAAGGTGCTGGAGTCTGCTTCGGCGACCGACTACGCCACTAACCTTACGCAGCTGGCCGACAACGGAAGCAATCCCATTATCGGAGTCGGCTTCCTGATGACCGAGGACATTACGGAGATCAGCCAACAGTACCCGGATACGCAGTTCGCTATCGTGGACTCTGTCGTGGAGACGGACAACGCTATAAGCCTCGTCTTCCGGGAGCAGGAAGGTAGCTACCTCGCGGGTGTCGTAGCGGGTTTGATGACTCAGGAGGATACGGACTACACCACCTCCGACGAGAAGGTCGTGGGCTTTCTCGGCGGGCAGGAGGGGCCGCTGATCCAGAAGTTCCAGGCTGGTTACGAGGCCGGAGTGAAGTCTGTTTGCTCGGATTGCGAAGTCATCTCCCAGTACGCAGGCGCTACTTCGGAGGCGTTCAACGATCCGGCGAAGGGCAAAGAGATAAGCCAGCAGCAGATAGAGCAGGGCGCGGACATCATCTACCACGCTGCCGGCAACACCGGGCGCGGACTCTTCGAGGCCGCCAAGGAGGAGAAGATCTTCGCTATCGGGGTTGACCTCGACCAGGCCAAGCTCTTCAAGGACGCCCCGATCCTGACCAGCGTCATAAAGCGTGTGGACGTGGCGGTTGAGGAGACCATCAAGGGAACCGCTGAGCGCGACCAGCCGATAGGTGAGATCGTGGACCGCGGCCTGAAAGAGAACGGTATCTCTCTCGCACCGTATGGCCAGTTCGATGGCGACGTCCCTCAAGAAGTCAAGGATGCCGTTGACCAAGCCAAACAAGACATAATCGACGGCAAGACTAAGGTTCCGGAAAAGCCGTAGTGTAGGCTTGTCCGAAGAGCAATCAAACACGGGCGCGGCGGGAGCCTCCACGGTCCCCGTCGTCCTGGAGATGAAGAACGTCACCAAGACGTTCGGCCCCGTTGCGGCCAACGACGACATCTCAATCGCGTTGCATCGAGGCGAAATTCTGGGCCTTCTAGGAGAGAACGGCGCGGGTAAATCTACGCTGATGAAGATCCTGTACGGTCTCTACAAGCCGGACTCTGGCACCATCGTGGTAGACGGCGAGACCGTGAACATCCGGGACCCGAAGGACGCGGTCTCTCGCGGCATCGGCATGGTTCATCAACACTTCACCCTGATCCCACGCCTAACCGTCGCCGAGAACATAGTCCTCGGTGCGGAACCCCGCAAGGGTGGGCGGCTAGACATGAGCCGTGCCATCCGCGAGACGGAGGAACTCTGCGAGAAGTACGGCCTGCGTGTGGACCCTCGCGCCCGCGTCGCGAACATCTCCGTCGGCGTGCAGCAACGGGTGGAGATCCTAAAGACCCTCTACCGCGACGCACGTATCTTGGTCCTGGATGAACCGACCGCCGTCCTAACTCCTCAAGAGACCGAAGACCTCTTCTCCGTACTTAAGGAGCTAGTGGCTGACGGGCTCTCCATCATCCTCATAACTCACAAACTCGGGGAGTTGCTCGGGGTCTCCGATGAGATCACCATAATCCGGGATGGCAAGGTCGTGGATACTGTTGAGACTTCCGGCACGGACGAGGGTGCTCTAGCCCGCCTGATGGTTGGCCGCGACGTGGCTTTGAGCGTCGACCGGGACGAAGTCGAGACCGGAGAGCCGCGCCTCGTCGCTGAGAACTTAGTGGTCAACTCCTCGACGGGCACCGAGGCGGTAAAGAGCGTTGACCTAGCCGTGCGGGCCGGGGAGATATTAGGCATCGCAGGGGTAGATGGGAACGGTCAAGTGGAGCTGGCCGAGGCTTTGGCCGGGACTCGTCCGGTGAAGAGCGGGACTGTTCGCCTGGATGGCGAAGACGTAACGAAGCTCGGATCGGCGGCGCGGCAGGGGCGCGGGCTCGCGTATGTGCCGGAGGATCGTTCTCACAAGGGACTCGTACAAGATTTTACGCTCTCCGAGAACAACGCTCTGAAAACCTACGATGAGCCACCGTTCTCCAAGTGGCTGTTCATAATGCCCAAAGCCATGCGCCGCAAGGCTGCCGAGAACCTGGAGGCGTACGACGTGCGGCCCCCGGACCCGGAGGCTCGGGCGGGGTCGTTGTCGGGTGGTACTCAGCAGAAGGCTATTCTGGCGCGGGAGCTATCAGGGGACCCTGGCGTGGTCATTGCGGCGCAGCCGACGCGCGGGGTGGATGTGGGGGCGATAGAGTTTATCCACCGGCAGTTGTTAGATCAGCGAGCTGCTGGAAAGGCGATACTCTTGATCTCGCTGGAGTTAGAAGAGGTGCGGTCGCTCTCCGACCGGATACTCGTCATCTACGACGGAAAGATCGTCGGAGATATGCCCGCCTCCGAGGCCAGTGATGAGAAGCTAGGCTTGCTCATGGCCGGACGCGGTGCCGATGAAGAAGAGGAGTCTTCGTAATGCGTCGCGTTCTCGGGGGCATCGGCGGTGCGCTGGTCTTCCCGCTTCTGGCTATCCTGATCGCCTTCGCTATCGGTGCGATCATCATCGTAGCTACGGGCAACAACCCCGTGGAAGCTTACGCAGCGCTGGCGCGAGGGGCTTTTGGCAACCCGGCGGCCATCGGGCGCACGCTGGTTAACACTACGCCTTTGATCTTCACGGGCCTCGCAGTGGCGGTGGCGTTCAGAACGGGACTCTTCAATATCGGGGGCGAAGGACAATTCTACATTGGCGCTATGGCGGCTGCGTTCTTAGGGGTCTCACTCGGTTTTCTGGGTATCGCGGCGATACCGTTGGCCTTGCTCGGCTGCGTGCTTGCCGGATTTCTGTGGGGCTCGCTGCCCGGTATATTGAAGGCGTATTTCGGGGCGCACGAGGTCATCACGACGATCATGCTGAACTTTATCGCTATCTTCCTTACGGCTTATCTGACGCGGGTTCCGTTCGCCCGGGAAGGTCCGATCCCCGGTACGGAGCCGGTAGAGGCTGCGGTACGCATTCCGCTTCTGGGTCTTGGTCTCGGACGGGCGAATATGGGGATAATGATCGCGCTTTTCGCGGCACTGATCGCGTACTTGCTCCTTTGGCGAACTCGCCGGGGCTTCGAGCTTCGCGCCGTCGGCCTCTCACCCGGTGCGGCCAACTACGCGGGCATGGGTATCGGCAAGAATACGGTGCTGGCCCTCGCCATCGGCGGCGCTTTCGCCGGAGTCGGCGGCGGGGTCGAAGTGTTGGGCGTATACGGAAACATGGATCTGCCATTCGTGCGGAACATTGGGTTCAACGGTATTGGTGTGGCCCTTCTGGGGCGAAATCATCCGGTGGGGGTGGTTCTCGGGGCGTTGTTGTTTGGGGCGTTGGCTTCGGGAGCGCAGCAGATGCAGTTCGATACGCAGGTACCGCTGGACCTGGCGAGTGTGTTGCTCGCCGTCATCCTGCTCTTTGTGACGGCGACGAAGATCGTCGAGTTGATCCTGGGTAAACGTGCTCGGGAGTTGGTCTCCGGGACCCGGCTCGAAAGGGGGCTCGGTTCTTAGTGGAGGACTTTTTCGGTTCTCTAGGACCGTTGCTCGCCGCTACGATCCGCAACGCCACGCCGCTCGTCTTTGCGGCATTGGGAGGAATGTTCTCCGAGCGCAGCGGGGTTGTGAACATCGGTCTCGAAGGATTGATGCTCATAAGCGCGTTCGCTGGAGTGGTGGGAGCTTTTCTGAGTGGGAGTGCCTGGGTCGGGCTTCTGTTCGCGGTTGGTGCGGGTCTTACGTTCGGACTCATACACGCCGTCATGTGCGTCACGTTCGAGGCGGACCAGATCATCTCGGGCACAGCCATTAACTTGCTGGCCCTCGGCGGCACGGGCTTTCTGATGGTCATAGTTTTCAACCAGGGTGGAACCTCCCCGGACGTAGAGAAGTTCTCGCCGGTGGCGATCCCACTGTTGTCGCAAATACCAATAATCGGCCAGGCTCTCTTCGATCAGAGCCTCCTCGTCTACCTTATGTATGCGATGGTCCCGATCACGTTCTTCGTCCTCTTCCGCACGCCGTTCGGTCTGCGCCTGCGTGCCACCGGCGAAGTTCCAGAGGCCGTGGACACCGCAGGCGTGAGCGTCACCCGGATGCGCTACTTCGGGGTCGCGCTCTCAGGCATGCTGGCCGCGCTCGGCGGTGTGTACCTCTCGATGGGCATACTCTCGTCGTTCTCCGAGGGTATGACGGGAGGACGTGGCTTTATCGCGCTGGCGGCTCTCATCTTCGGTCGTTGGCATCCGATAGGCGCAGCGGGAGCGGCTTTGCTGTTCGGGTTCGCACAGGCGTTAACTATCCGGGTGCCGCCAGAGGCAGTTCCGAACGAGTTTATACAGATGATCCCGTACATCCTCACCATCGTCGTCCTCGCCGGCTTTGGAGGCCGTGCCATAGCCCCCGCCGCTGTTGGTAAGCCTTACCGCAAGGAGTGAATCCCTCTAAGGCACTGTTCAGAGAGTAGGAAAAACGACCGCAGAATCGTTTCTCCCAAGGAGGATTGAGTGTTGGCCTGGCGGCTCAGTCTGATACGGGACAAGCCTGGAGGGCACGATTCCTCACTCGTCCTTAGCGATTGCTGTCTCCGACAGAACTTGGGCCAACAACTCGGGTCGCGAGAGCATCGGGTGGTGTCCGGTCGGTAGCTCTACGACCCTGTTGGCCCTCTTGGCGTACTCGCGCTGGATCTCCGGCGGAGTCGCCCGGTCCTCGGCGCACACGACGTAGGTCGAGGGCTTCTCGCGCCACGCGACGGCACGCGGACTCTGCCCGAAGACCGCCAAGGGTTGGCGCGTGAGTCGCTCTAGAGCCCCCGCAACCGCCTCCTCGTCGCAGTCCTGCATAAAAGCATCCGGCATCAACTCGGCCTTGATGCCCATCGTGCCGTCCTCCGGACGCGGGTCCATCCACGGCCCCGGCTCCCTGGATCCTCCGAGGCTCGCCATCGTCTCGTTATGCTCGGGCATTACCGAGGTCACGTAGACGAGACGCTCGACGTTCTCGTGGCCCGCCGCCGCGTCGGTTATGACCATGCCGCCGTAGGAATGGCCCACGAGTACAATGGGTTCGTCCTCCTCATCGAGCGCGGCGCGGATCGCATCGGCATCAGCGTACATGTCTCCCACGGTTCCTCCAGAAGCGCCCGGAGGGGCGACGCAACTCGGCAACTCTACGGCCCGACTGCCCAGACCAAGGGCGGCAAGCGGCTCGACCATCCGGCTCCACCACCAAGCCCCGTCGAAGACCAGGGCGCCATGCACGAAAATGATCTTCATCCCAACTACCCCCCCGCCGACGCGACGCTCATGTTCACCGCTGATTGCCTGTATTCACTGCCGACGCGGAGTGTAGCATCTATGTAGCGTTTGTGTAGTGTTTGGGTCTGTATCCGCGGAGCGCACCTACACTTTCGCCGACATTTTCGGTCCAGCTATGGGTCGCGCACTGTATGGCCAAGTTTGTGCGACCGCTCTAAAAACCGATCCTTCCTTCCCTATTATCTCGCTCTGGAGCATCGTCAATATCCTCTACCGAACCTTCATCCAGATACTCCACGCCGCCCACGAGCATCTGAGGTTTGATCTCCAGCCCACCGGCGAGCTTGCGGATCGTCGTGGGATACGCCTGCCGCCGACCAGTCTCCAGCTTCGAGATAGTGTCCCGCGCAACACCACTCTTCTCCGCTAACTGCTCCTGACTCATTACCGCCCGCATCCGCAGGCCTCTCAAATGCGGAAGGTTCATCTTCTCCTCCAAAACACTGCAATAAACTTGCACAAACGCTACATAAGTGCTACGCTGTTATTATAGCTTTATTGGCAGCTACAGAGGAGATGTGAGATGAGTGTGGACCCGAGGATGGTAATTCCCTACGTGACTGAGCAGAGTCCCAGGGGCGAACGGACGATGGACATATATTCGCGGTTGTTGTCGGATCGGATCATTTTTCTGGGTACTCCGATAGACGATCAGGTCGCAAATGTCGTTATGGCGCAGCTTTTGCACCTGTCGAACGAGGATCCGGACCAAGACATAAACATCTACATCAACAGCCCCGGCGGCAGCGTCTACTCGGGGATGGCGATCTACGACACCATGAACTTCATTAGCTGCGACGTCTCTACTACAGCCCTCGGCATGGCTGCCTCAATGGGGGCGTTCCTGCTCGCAGCGGGGACGAAGGGCAAGCGTAGTGCATTGCCAAACACGCGCATACTCTTGCACCAGCCGTCCGTGGGCGGCGGTATTGGCGGGCAGGTTTCGGACGTGGAGATCCACGCCAGAGAGCTTATAGGAACCAAGCGGCGCATGAACGAGTATCTGGCGGAACTAACCGGCCAGACGGTCGAGAAGGTCGAAACCGACACCGACCGCGACTACATGCTCGGTCCCGAGGAAGCCGTCGAATACGGTGTTATTGATCGCGTCGTTGCCCGCCCGGAGGAGCGCCCCGCGAGCTAACGTGCGGCGAGAAAGCGGCCCGAGATGAACCCCGTACTCGACTACATTCACCAGCGCCGGGGCTACCGGATGGGCGTGGGGTGCTGCCGCATCCGGGTGTACCGGGCGAGTGAGCAAGATGCTCCGGTAGTTCTGTGCAGCGAGTTGCCGCGAGGTGGTAACGTGGAGTTGGCGGAACTCGCCGGTTATCTGGCGGCAGAGGTCGTGCGGGATTGGTTCCCGGAAGGATTGCCGGAGTTGCCGCGTCCTCTGCTCTGGATCGAACATCGCCCACCCCGCAAAGACAACGGCCCCGGTCGTCACGCTCTACTAGACTTCCCGGACTACGCGCCTCGACATGAGGGCGCGGGATTCGTGCGGCGTGTAACGCTGGGACTACCGACCCGAGAGTCACTAACAAAGGCGGAGGTCGATGTCTTGACTGGTGGAGCGGTAGGAGTAGCGTGAATACAAGGCGGCCACGAGAAGCGGATCACCGCGAGACACGTTAATGAGTGGTTAGCATCCACGATGAATACGATGGCGATGGCAAACCGAAGTTCGTGTTCTGGAAGGTTCTGTGTCCCTAGCGTTTGAAGAAGCGTCGCAGGAAACCTTTGGGCTCCTCTGGTTCCGGGGTGGACTGGCGTTCGAGCAGCATCATCAGGGATTCGCGGGGAATGACGTTGAGTTGCATACCGCCGGTCATGCGTTCGGGCGGGGGGCTGAGGGCTATGTATTCGACTTCGTCGCCCTGATATTCGAGGAGAGCGAGAAGCTCTGGCGCGGGGACTTCCTTAGCTCGCCAGTCATCGGCGAAATCTCCCAGAGAGGCTAGAAATTCGTCTGCTTCCTCTACCGAGTCGAAGAGGGGGATGGCCTCGCCTTCGTCCAGAGCTAGGGCTAGAAGCTCGTCTTCGGCTTCGGGGCCGCCTACTATTACCACGTGTCCCATCGCCGCGTTCATACTGAGACTCTACCGTGTGCGGCGTCTTTGGGTAAGAGAAGAGGCTCCACCGAGTTGGCGGAGCCTCGCATATCCGTATCGGGGGCTCTCTACGAATCGTCTGTGGAAATGCCGGGGTCTGGGGTTTGGAGACCAATAGCCGGACCTTCTGGGGTCTCTACCAAGTCGAGCTTGCTGCCGCTCAGGGCTTCGCTAACGGGGGCGGCGATGTGAAGTAGCTTCTCGCCGTCGCGCTCTACTATTTGGTCGTCTTCTTTGGGCTCTCCGGCTGCGATGCCGACTTGAGTCTCTCCGGTCGATTCGTCGACCATCGAGTCTAGTCGGAGGACAGTTCCCACTGGGTGCTCGGCATCCAGGAAGAGATCCTTGGCCTGTTCGGTTACCGTTATCATGCGTGTTCTCCTCTCTCGTCCGCGCCGCCGTAGGCGACCGGCTATAGTTCGGAGCGTTCAGTGACCACAAGTGACACTATCAGCTTCGAGCACGATGTAAACCGAGGCTGGATGTCGTCGGGATGTCGTCGTATAGTCAGAGTGAGATAGGAGCCAGAATTGAGCGATAGGACCAGAGATACTGAGTACGCGATCAAGCGCGTCGGCGACCGCTACTACCCGGTCATCGTGGACTCCAAAGCCGGTGGACACTACGAGATAAACAACCCCATGACCGGAGGAGTCCTGAGCTATAACAACCCCAAAGCAGCCGAGAAATACATCCAGCGCGCCCGCGATAAGGACGATGCCGAAAAGCTTACGCCTCCCGCCACAGACGGGCTATCAGGAGGGTGAGCAGGATGGCGATGGACAGGCGGATCAGGAGCAAATAAGCCACCGGAATTCCCAGGGGAATAAAGATCAAGGTGTCCTCGACAACAGCGTGACAGGCGCACAGAAAAAGCATCATCAACGTCAACTCGCGCTTCTCAAATTTCTGCTCGCGGACTTGCTCGATAATCACCCCCGCTCCGAACGCGAGCCCAAAGATAAGCCCCCCGGCCATAGTCACCGCCCCCCGAGGCGCGATCCCGAGAGGCCGCATCAAAGGACGCACCAATCGGGCGAATCCTTCCAGCACGCCGAGATCCTTCAGCACCTGTATAAACAGCATTACCGGCACAACGATAAGCGCGAGCTGAAAAACACCCACTGTCGCCGTGACGAGCGCCGACGTAACAATCTCCAAGGCTCCCGATGGCGACTCCGGCGAAGCCGCTACTAGGCCGTAGCTAGCCTTCTCCTCTCCGCCGCTCCAAGTCAAGTTGACTATCGCTGCCGCTGTGACGGCGACCGTCACTCGAAATCCGGTCACGAGCGTCGCGCTCACTCCGATCCTGCGACAGATCGCCGTCTCCACCGGCAATCCATGCGAAAAACCAAGCATCAACGCCAGAATGAAAACCTCTTTCACCGAAAGGTCCATAGAAAGGATCGCGCCAATAGCCGCGTACAGGTTCAACAAGTTGCCGAGCACCAGAGGAACCGCCGCTTCTCCTGGAAGCCCGATCACACTCATAAGCGGCGTCAACCCAGAAATGAGCCCCTCATACAATGGCGTATACCGAACCACCGAAACCACAACAGTAACCGGAAAAACAACCTTCCCCAGTTCCCACGTAGTCCTTAGACCGCTTCTCAAGCCCTCGCGCCACGAGATGGCGCGCCAGGCCCTCGTGAACGCGCTCAATTGGATTCCTGTTCTCTAAACGTCGATTCACGTACGCTCAAAACTACCTCCGCTACGGGCACCGCCAGCTACTATACATCCGCGGGGTTCGACGTCCATGTAGAGGCCTTGTTGCGCGAACGTCTGAACTGCTCTAGTGTTCGTGTCTTGGAGACTTCGATCCGCCGTTCCCGCCCCACTGCTATCTGCTCAGTGCTAGCAAACACGGCGTAACACAACTCGCCAACTTCGCAACTTTGTCGCCCACAGGCGTGCTCCTCATCGGGCTTAGTGTTCTTTGGAGTTTTGGCTATTCACTTGTAAATGTCTGTTTGTCGGTAAGATCGTCCCAAGCTACTGGCCTAACGAGATATTCTGGCAAAATAGTACTTGTATTCCCAATCGCTCGTTCTAGTTGCTCCTGAGTGGCACCCAGGGCTCCAGAGAGGTTGGCTCCAGAGAAGTTGGCTCCAGTAAGGTTAGCTTCAGCAAGGTTAGCTTCAGCAAGATCAACTTGAAAAAGGTCAGCTCCAGAGAGGTCAGCTCCAGAGAGGTCAACTCTACTGAGGTCTGTTCCGCGAATCCAAGTAGACACTACACGAGAAGTATCATCTCGCTCTACAGTCCTAATTGTGGAGAGATCAGCTTCAGAGAGATCGGCTCCAGAAAGATTTGATCTCTGCAAAGTGGCTCCAGAAAGGCTCGCTTTACGCAGTGCTGCTCCGGAGAGATTGGCTTCAAAAAGGATGGCTTGGGAGAAATTTGCGTCCCAAAGAACGGCATTAGAAAGGTTGGCATACGAGAGATTCGCTTTCCATAAAATGGTCCCATAGAGGTAGGCGTTGGAGAGATTGGCATTACTTAGGTTTACTCCAGAGAGGTTGGCACCAGAGAAGTCTACTCCAGAGAAATTGGTGTTAGAGAGTGTAGCTCCAGAAAGGTAGGTTCCTTGGAAAACAAGTCGTACCTTCAAGTGTTGTGGTAAGCGATCTTCCTCGCGACGACCAAGAACACTCAGAACCGCTTGGATATCCGCAGGAATTTCTGGTGAGTTTCTCTCATCTAATGGCTGCATAATTTCGACAATCATGTCATCTGTTAGTTTGCTACCTGATATCTGCTCGATTCGCGCAGTGGTTTGGCTGGCTGTAGATACATTAATAGATCGTTTAGCATTCTGCTGGACGTAGGCCATCAGAACTTCGATAACCGTGCTGTAATCCCTTGCGGGAGAGTCTCTTGCGATCCTCTCTAGAGCATAAATTCCACCAACCCGGATCTCCAGCCGAGGCTTACTTTTATCATCTGACGCTCCTAGTTGGTCAATAGCCCGCGTAAAGCGTTCTGTGACTTGCTGATCTTGATTAACTTCTAACGTCTGTTGAGATATTTCCACCCTTCGCCAAGTAAAATAGATGCCAAGCAGGAGAGCGAAACCGCCAATGATCTGTGCCCAAGTCCTGCGATATTCATTGACCAGTACTGGGACGGTACTAGGCTTCACTTTTGGGGAGAAATACTCGCCCTGTAACTGGGGTACAAACCACAGGAAGGCAGCAAGTATAGCGACAAGAACTGCCCACCAAAGAATGTTGCTTTTGCTATTCATGGCAGGAATCCGAGACTCTTTGTTTCGCTCCTTAAAAGCATTATTAGTCCTCAATTACCGAATTACTGAACAAATAACTTTATCGAGGACTGGATTATACAGCGCGGCACAAGAATCGAGTTCTGGAGAGACGAGATTCCCAAAGCCGAGTCAAATACCAACTGAATACGTCTAATGATAAATGAAATTTTAGGAGAACAACTCCTCGAAACCCGCCTCATCTAAAACCGCTACGCCCAAAGCGTTAGCCTTCTCTAGCTTGGAGCCTGCATCTTCGCCAGCCAGCACGTAGTCGGTGTTCTTGCTGACGGAGGAGGTGAACGTGCCGCCCGCTGCCTCTAGCTTCTCGACGTAGTAACTGCGGGGCCGGCTGAGGGCGCCGGTGATTACCATTCGTTTGCCCGAGAGCCGTCCATCGGCGTTGCCATTGGATTCCTTGCCGAAGTCTAGACTCAGAGCGATCAGGCGCTCCACGAGAGCGCGGTTGTCTTCGAGGGCGAAGTATTCGACTATGGCGCGGGCAACGACTTCGCCGATGCCGTCTATCTCGATGAGTCCTTCGGTTGTTGCGCCGGTCAGCAGGTCTTCGCCGCTGAAGCGTTCGGCGACGAGGTTGGCCGTTACGGTTCCTACGTGACGTATTCCAAGAGCGTAGAGGACTCGGGAGAACGATTGTTGTTTGCTGCTTGTTATTGCCTGGATCAGGTTCTCTGCACTCTTTTGACCGAAGCCTTCTAGGGGGATTAGATCTTCGGTCCCCAGGCTGTACACGTCCGCGACATCCGCTATCAGACCGAGATCGAAGATGCGTTTGCAGAGTTTCTCGCCGAGGCCGTCGATATCCATAGCCGATTTTGAGGACCAGTGGATCACATGCTCCAATGCCTGCGCTGGACACCGCGAGTTTACGCACCGCGTAACTGCTTCACCCTCCGGTCGGGATAGTGGCTCCTCGCATATAGGACAATTCGTCGGCATGACGAACTCGTGTTCCGTGCCGTCCCGGTCTTCTTGTACAGCTTCGACTACCTGCGGGATCACATCCCCCGCGCGCTCGATAACGACGGTATCTCCTATAAGGACGCCCTTCTCCCCAACGTAGTCCTCGTTGTGCAACGTGGCCTTCGAGATCGTAACCCCGCCCACGTTTACCGGGGCGAGTACGGCTTGCGGGGTCACCGCTCCCGTGCGCCCGACGTTCACGATTATGTCCAGAAGCTTCGTGCGCCCGGCGAGCGGCTCGAATTTATACGCTATAGCCCAGCGCGGAGACTTTGCCACAGCACCCAACGAACGCTGCTGCTCCCTCGAATCCACCTTCACTACCACCCCGTCGATCAAATATCCTACCGACTCCCGCTCTGCGGCCCACTTCTCGCATTCGGCCACCACCGACTCGATATCCTCGTGAACGGTATACGGATTGACGCGCAACCCATAGCTCTTCAAAGCCGCCAACATCTCCGAGTGGCTCTCGAAAGCCTCGCCTCCCTCGCCAACCCCATACAGCAGGATGGTCAGCGGTCGCCGGGCCGTCACGCGGGAGTCGAGTTGCCGAATAGAACCAGCCGCCAGGTTGCGCGGGTTGGCGAACGGCTTCTTGCCTTCGGCTTCGAGCGACCGGTTCAGTTCCTCGAAGTCCTCCAGGGGGATGTAAGCTTCCCCGCGAGGCTCCAGGATTGGCGGCGCGTCGTCTTCGAGTCTCTCCGGGATGGAGCGCACGGTTCGGAGGTTGGCCGTTACGTCCTCTCCGATGGTCCCGTTTCCGCGAGTCGCGCCGCGCACGAAACGTCCGTTCTCGTAACGCAGAGAGACCGCCAGGCCGTCTATCTTTAGCTCGGTGACGTAGCGGAGGTTTGATAGCTCTTCGTCGTCGCCCAGGAGACGGCGGATGCGGGCATCCCATTCGTGGAGGTCGGGGATTTTACGCGCGTTCGCCAGGGAGAGCATCGGGACTGCGTGCTGAATCTCCTCAAAGCCCTCTAGAGGGTCGCCGCCGACTCGTTGAGTGGGCGAATCCGGGGTGACTAGCTCTGGGTGATCCAGCTCAATGGCCTCCAGTTCCTTGTAGAGAGCGTCGTACTCTGAATCGGGGATCTCCGGCGCGTCTTCGATGTAATAACGGCGGTTGTGATACCGCAGTTGCTCGCGCAAGTTTTCCACTCTCTCGCGGATGTTGGACTTCTCGCTCACGCGGGGATTATACGTGTGGTCGCTGCGCCTTCCAAAATTCGATGACGTTGGCGTTATACTGACCGACCGATGCCGAACCGCAAGGTGAAAAAAGAGTTGCAGACCCTTGAGGTCTTCGAGAAGAGCCTGGAAGAGGAGATCTCGATGACAATGGATTTCGACCTCTCCCTGAGCGTCCTCGTCGTGCAACGAGACGACAGCTGGGACGAATACTCAACTCGCCTGGCCCTCGGAGCGTTGCGGGTCGCGGACCTCGTAACCGCCACAACCCCCGAAGAAATATTCATCGCTCTCCCAAATACCAGCACCGAAGATGCCTTAATCGTTGCCCAACGTCTGCGCGAAGCCGTCCCGGAAGCCCGCCTGGGCATCACCCCACACTACACCGGAGACAATGCCCCCGATCTTCTGAAACGCGCCCGCGACTCAGCCGCAAGTGCCTAGCAAAGCGAAAACTCCCATGTCCTACTTGAGATTCCTGCTCTTGGTCTTCACGGTTTCGCTGACCTTTGTTGCCTGTTCGTCCGAGCCCGAGAGTGAGAAAGTAGCCGCGCCGCCGAAAGGTGGGGATCCGGTAGCAGCATTCTCCGGGGTCGATAAAGCGGACAAAGCCGCAACCGAGTGGCAGGACGACGCTAAGCTCTACGCTATAGCGAGCCCCGCGCCGCAGATCGACGAGACCGGGCGTTCACCGGCTTGGCTCTACACTTACGTTTCCAAGTCCTCCGGGACTGTGGCGAGCGTGACCGTGGCGCGAGGGAAAGCCGAGATAGCTCCTGAACAAGAACTGCCCGAGGATCAAGTCCGTGAGATCTCCGCAAACACCCTGCCGCCGCCGTCCAAGCTCAAGGACAGCACCGAGGCGATAAAGGATGCCGAAAAAGTGCGTGACGTTTTGGCCCAGAAAGAAGATGCCGAGGTCACGGCGGGATTGGACTCGTTTTCGAGTGAGTCTCCGGTCTGGATCTTCTCGACGACTCAAGGCGAGGAGCGCGTGGAACAGAAAGTCCCTGCTGGCTGAACTAGATCGTATTCGAATTCGCTAGGCCCGGTGGCGAGACTAGCTATAAATGCGTATGATTACCCGGACGTGGATGGAGAGACCAGTAACCGGAGGAACGCGCGGGCTGTAAAGACCCTGGCTCTGCTGTACCTCGCGCTCACGGTAGCGTCCTTGCTGTTGGTCCACGGAACAAGCTACGAGCCAGCGGTCGCGTTGGTACCCTTGTACTTTGCGGTAACCGTTGGAGTCACGGGCGCGGTAGCCTTGCTGCTGCTGCCGACCGGCCAGTTCACGACGGGATTCTGCATCGGGCTGTACGCGTTGCTGGCGGCCATCGTGGCTATGATGATCTTCTTCTCCGGTGGAGTTTCGAGCGAATTGTACGGGCTGTGCTTCCCGCTTCTGATCGTTGGTCTTCTGCATCGCTCTCGTCTAATCGGTATGGCGGCCCTGATCTTCGTCCTGGTTTTCTACTTTTTGGCTATGATGCCGGACCTCTTGAGCGGCGACACCGAAGCTCCGGGACTCACGATGTTTCGCTTGGTGTTCTTCGCCCTTATCGGAGTCTTCGTGACAGTGGCCCAAGGTTCTTCCGTGGAAGAGGAAGAAGAGCAGGAAGCCGCGCCGGAAGAGGGTAGTGCGGTGTTGCTGGACAGGACTTCGGATCATTTGAGCGCTCGTCGGGGCGTGCCGGTGGCGGTCATACTCGTGGATCCCGGTCGCGAGTTAGAAGATATGGATTTACTTCTCGACCGGGTGCGGTCTAGGATCGGAGACCC
The DNA here is from genome assembly GCA_041747155.1 of Rubrobacteraceae bacterium. GTDB lineage: Bacteria > Actinomycetota > Rubrobacteria > Rubrobacterales > Rubrobacteraceae > JACDDK01. The sequence continues at coordinate 9,173 of JBGTFQ010000106.1, read as the reverse complement.
CATCCTTCTGGGCGAGGGAGCGGTCTTTGGCGTCGTGCTCTCCGGTGTGGATGACCGGGCCGTCGAGAGCGCCGCTCGTCGAGCGTTGGCGGCGGCAAGTTCCCTGGGAGCCTCCGAGACTCGGGCGGGAGCCGCGATCTACCCCCGTGATGCTCGCTCGGCGGAGGATCTCCTAGTAGCCGCCGGACAAGCCCTGGAAGCGGCCTTCGAGATAGAATCCCCGAGCGCCATCGTACTCGCCGGACGCGGCACCACCCCCGCCGAGAACCCTTACCGCGCCGCCCGCTAGCGCCAACACCACGCAATCCCGCGAAACCTCACCGGGTTTCGAACGTACCGATGATACAATTGACAGATATTCTGATGGCTATTTCGCCGGAGGTCAGCACAAGAATGGGAAGATTTACTAGAGCGATTCGAGGCTTCTTCGGCAAGTACCTGTCGGGGGTTGAGCAGCGTAACCCCGAGATACTGCTCGAGAACGCGGTGCAGGACGAACTAGAGAACCTGAAGAAGCTCCAGGTCGCTGCTGCCCGCACGATGGCCTACGAGAAGATGCTAACCAGCGACGCGGGCTCCAAGCAGAAGGTACTCGCGGCTAAGGAACGCCAGGCTCGCGAGTTGGCCGCTCGTGGGCAGCGCGACGCAGCTATCGAGGTCGTTCAGCAGAAGCAGGAGGCCGAAGCCGCGCTTGTGGAGATCGAAGGCCGTTTGGAGGAAGCTCGAAACAACTCCGTCGAGATGGAGCAGGCGTTTCGGGATCAAGAGCGGCGGTACAACGATGTGGTGCGTGAGCGTTCCGCACTTATGGAAGAGCATCAGCGGTCCCGCGCCTTGCGGACGGCGAACGAGGCGAGATCCAACATCTCACTCTCGGATTCGTCGCGGGATCTCGACAAGGCCCGACAGTCTATTCGGCAGTCGTCTTACGAAGCTCAAGCCGTCCGCGAGTTGGGCAGCAGCGACACGGAGCGTCAGATCGCCGCTGCTGAGATAGACGTGAAACGCCTGGACGCCGAACACGAACTCGAAATGATGGAAGTCCAAATGGGACTTCGGGAGCCCGAACCCGTCGAAACAACCCAGGAGCTCCACGCCGTAGATCCCGTCGAGGATCAAGACGAGACCGAAGACAACCACCGTGAGGAGAGTCCCGGTGGGTAGCCTAGCCCGCCGAAAGCGAAGCGTTTCGGGGAGCCTCGCAAGGTTCATACCCACGGGCTCACTCGCCGGACTCGGAACCATCGCGGCTTTCAACACGGAGTTTATTCTGGCCGGTATTTTCGGAGCAGGAGCCGCTTACGCGGGTTCTCTGCTTTTGGATCGCGAGCGCAATCAGCGTAAGGAGTTGTCGCGGTGGTCTCGGGAGAACGTGCGGGACTTGCGCATGGTGGCGTGGGAAGATCGAATCGCCGCGCCGCAGATGAAGCGTCTCATAAAGCTTCAGCACGGGTTGCTCGAAAGTTGGGAACTTTTGCCGGAGGATTATCGACCGCTGTTGGACGAGGACATCTTTACGGTGTTGGGCGAGGTCGAGGCATCGGCGTTTCTGGCGCGGCGGCGGTCGGCATTGCGGAAGCATCTGGAGAGTGTGGATCGGCGGGCCATCTCCGGGCGCATACGGAGTCTGGAGCGCGATATCGAGGACTTGCCACTGGGGTCGCCTCTTTTGGCGTCGTTCGAGAGTGCTCTAGCCGGACGTCGAGAGGAGTTGGATCGCTGCGACGACATACTCGGTGGGATCAGTGCAATAAACGCTCAACTCGAGGGGATGGAGAGTTTGCTCGGCAATTTGCGCGGTGAGTTGCTCGCGCTAGATACACGGATACCAGTACATTCTTTGGAGCCGGATCTCGCAAGCCTCAAAAGTCGGGTCGGATATTTTCGTAGCAGTCTAGACGAGGTAACCCGAGCCGTCGAGCCAATTCATACTGCGTCGGCGACCGGGCGTGCGGAGACTATATGAGCGACGAGCGCGGTTCACAGAAAGGCTTCTTCTCGCGGATGTTCACCGTCCCCGAGGGCAACGAGGAGACCACAATCTACACTCCCGAGGAGGTTGGTATGGACAAGTCTCGGGAACAGTCGGACGTAGAGAGCGGGGCTGCGGAATCAAGAGGCGGCTTCACCGTAGAACGAGCGGCAGAGGTCATCAAGGATCTACCGTCCGACGTACCTCAGGCCAGCGCTGTGAGGATCGTACGCGGAACCCTTCTGGCCGCCGGCATAGATATCGACGAGCTGGGCCGTTCCAGTCGCATCCGAGAATCGAAGCTCAACTCCGAGATCGACCTGAGCTACGAGCGCATCGACGATCTCAAGGACAGGACCGACGAAGTGGTGCAAGGTCTCGAAGAGCAGATCCGTAAGGCCCGCGAAGCGCGGGACTACGGTGTCGAAGAAGAGGAAGAGAAGATCTCCTCCTCCCGCACGGGCCTCAAAGATGTGGAGTTGGTGCGCGAATTTTTCGACTTGCCCGGTGAGGGCATCCGGCGTCCCTTCGACCCGGACGAAGCTTCGAGCAAAAACCCGTCGGACGAGACACCGTCCTCGGGCGTTCCGCTAAACAGCGACGACACGCAAGTCATACAGCGCTCCGATGTCGACGACACTCAGATCATCCGCCGCACCGGGCCGCTCGCCGACGACCCGAATGAGGCCGACACGCATCAGGATACGAGAGAAGGTTACGGAGGATATCGCCGGTCGTGAGCATTCCGCGCCGCCTGGGACGTTTAGCGCGGGGCCTCGCCTCGAATCTCGGTGAAGACGAGAGATTTCAGGATAGGATCCGGAGCAGCCGGATGCGTGGCGAGGTTCTCCGTGACGCTCTTGGAGCCGCCTGGCGCGGCGCTTCCGAGGAGTGGAAAGCAGCCGAGGCCCGGAGGCTCGCGGAAGAGGCCGAGTACGCCGAAGAACGAGTTGTCGAAGACAAAACGGCTTCGGAGTCGCCTAAGAGCGGTCGACGAGCTACCAGGTTTGTGCCGCGACGGTACCCGGCAGAAGTTTTGCGAGCATATGCGAGGTTGGATCTTGGTCCCGGTGTACCCCTCGAAGAAGTTCACAAAAAACGCCGGGACCTAGTCAAGAGGTATCATCCCGACCGCTTCAGCGACCCTGAGAAACGAGCCAAAGCTGAACGGGTAACGGCGGAGATCAACTCCGCCCACGACATAATCTCCCGCCACACTAATCGCTAGCTGACGAGTTCGGCGCGTACTATCAGGCGGTTCTCGAAAGACGGTATGGGAGTGCAAGTTTGCAGCGAGATGATGGTTTTTCCTTCGACCGGGTAGGTTACCCAGTAGTCGGCGGGTCGGACGGTGAGGTAGTCGTAGACCCTGAAAGTGTACTCGTCGCCCGACGCGCTCTTCACGAAGATTTCGTCCCCTGGCTTCATCTTGTCCAGCTTGTAGAAGACGTAGGGTACTCGGGTCTGCTCGAAACCCAAAGCATGACCAACCACGAAGGTGTTGGAACCTTCCTGCCACGGTACTCCGGTCTCTTTGAGTCGGATTATGCCTTCTCGGTCCAACTTCGCTTGCGATGAACCGGCTGGCACCGAGACATCCTTGAGGTTTAGACGGGGGATCGTGATGGAGAGGGATTCCGAGTCCGTGGTTGTGTTCGACTCGTCGGGAGTCGTTTGGACTTCTTCGGAGCCTTGATCCAGGAGCTTCGGCGCACTCTCTTTGGTGGGCACGGGCCGCAGGTCCGCTGAGGTTGTTTGGGCCAGCGGCACGACTGGCGCGAACGCCAACACCAAGATCGCCAGTATGAGCGTGACGAGCGGTATCAGAAGGAGTGGAGACCGGAAATCAATGACCATGCGCCGAATTATACAACGGCGATCTGCGTACTAGTGGTGTTTACCGCTAGAATAAGGGGCATGGAGATAGAAGCCCTGATCACATCCTTCGCCGAGCAACTGGCCGAGGACGAGCACACAAGTCCCCGCACAGCGGAATTCTACGAGGCGGACCTGCGCGAATTCGGGCGTTTCTTGGCAGCCAAAGAAGTTACCGATATCCAAGACATCGGAGTAGGCGGCGTGATGGACTTTCGCAATCACCTTCTGGAAGAGAAACGCAAGCGCTTCACCGTCTACCGCAAGGACGCGGCGGTGCGTCGATTCCTTGACTGGGTAAGGACCGCCACGGATGTAGACCTGGACTTCGATCCCATAGAGCCGATGCATCAGCCACTGGATCAGAAGATAGTCTTCCTCGAAAACGAAGAGGTCGAGCAACTTCTCTCATTTCCTACGAACAACCGCGATGCTTTGCGCGATACTGCCGTCATAAGGCTCATGTTGGAGACGGGAGTGACGGTTGGGGAGATCCGGAGCGTGCTGATAAACGACGTGGATCTCGACGTGGCCCAAATCCAACTTGGCGGCCCTGGCTCGCATCTTGCCCCTCGGGGGATCAAACTCCCCGAAACCTCTATCCAGGCTGTCCACAACTACCTAAAAGCCCGCGAGGACGAAACCCCAGAGCTGATCGTAGGCCGTGCGGCTCGCCCGGTAACCACCTCCAAATCTCTCCAGAACGCCATCTGGAAACGCTGCGAACAAGTCGGAATGTGGCGTGTCTCACCAATGAACCTGCGCCACACGTTCGCCATAAGGCTGCTCAGAAAAGGCGCGAGTCTGAACGAACTCAAGGACGCACTCGGTGTCCGGGACACAACCAATATCGGTGTGTACAAGAAGTTTATCTAGGTTAAGCCTCTCGAGCCGCACGGTTATTAATCCAAAAATTCGCCTCTTGTAGCGCAACCAAAGTCTTTTGGCTGTGGTCAAAGATATAGAAGAGATAACAGTACGTCCCAGGAAACCTTTTGGATCACTCGGGGAGTTTGTTAATTACTGGAGTGTGGAATAAATGGTGGGGGATACAAGAAACACACGTTATAAACCGACCGGCGGATGAAGGGATAGCGAGTTGGCATCCGAAAAAGCACAACAGAAATCAAACACTCAGCCGTCAGACGACGAACAGACTCAGAAAGACGGATCAAACCAGGAAGACCAATCCCAGACTGAAGAACAAGATGAACAGTCGGGGCAGAACCAGCAGCAAGAACAAGATGATTCCATGGAAGAGATAAAAGACGACAATACGCCGGTTCCCAAGAGTGATCCTCGTACTTCGGTTCAGAAGACCGAGGAGTATCGGTTCGCCAACAACATCCCCGACGATCAGACGGTACCCGAGAAAGCCTACGCGGACTACACCTTAGAGTACGACGACGACAGCGCTGCTATGAGCGGAAAGATCCCGGACGTACTTCTAGACGTGCCGGTTGTGAAGGTAGATGAGATCAACTTCGAGCTAAATGATCTTCGCGCAAAGGTCAATCTCTTCGCGAAAGTCCTGGACCTCGTGGAGCTGTCCGTGGGAGTCGATCTGTATCTCGGTAGAGTCAAACTCGTAATAAAGGGCGTCGAGGCCCAGGCTCTTCTCAAAGTGCGCCTCGACAACGTAACCGCGATAATCGACCGCGTCCTAACCACCATCGACCGCAACCCGCAAATCATTGAGAAGCTGGTCGAAAGTGTGGGCTCCGCAGTCGAAGATGTTGGCGAAGGCGCAGGCTCTGCCCTGGAAGACGTGGGCGAAGGTGCGGGCTCTGCTGTAGAGGACGTAGGCGAAGGTGCTGGAGAACTTGTCGGAGATGGTCTCAACTCCGCAGTAGAGGACATTGGAGAAGGCGCAGGCTCGGCGGTAGAAGACGTAGGTGAAGGTGCCGGTTCTGCCGTTGAGGATGTTGGTGAGGGTGCTGGATCTGCTGTCGAAGACGTTGGAGAAGGTGCAGGATCCGCCGTGGAAGACATCGGAGAAGGAGCTGGTTCTGCGGTAGAAGATGTTGGAGAAGGCGCGGGTTCGGCGGTAGAAGACGTAGGTGAAGGCGCGGGCTCAGCGGTTGAGGATGTCGGTGAGGGCGCCGGTGAAGCTGTCGAGAGCACCGGCGAGGCCGTCGAAAGCGTGGGTGAAGGTGCTGGTTCCGCAGTGGAAGACGTGGGTGAAGGAGCTGGGGAAGCAGTCGAAAGCGCGGGCGAAGCCGTAGAAGACGTAGGCGAAGGAGCTGGAGAAGCGGTAGAGAGTACCGGCGAGGCTGTGGAAGATGTGGGTGAGGGAGCCGGGCAGGCAGTAGAAAGTGCAGGGGAAGCGGTCGAAGACGTGGGCGAGGGCGCAGGCGAAGCCGTGGAAAGCACCGGCGAGGCGGTCGAGGATGTTGGAGAAGGTGCAGAGGAAGCGGTTGAGAGTGCTGGTCAGGCAGCAGAAGATGTTGGTGAAGGCGCTGGTCAGGCGGTTAGCGAAGTCGGTGAGGGTGCGGGCGAGGCTGCGCAGCAAGCGGGAGATGTCGCCGGGCAAGCTACCGAACAGGTTGGCGAGGTCGCGGAGGATGCTACGGAAGCCGCCGGTCAGGCTACAGAGCAGGTAGGCGAGGTTGCGGAAGGAGCTACAGAAGCCGCTGGCCAAGCTGCCGAAGGAGCAACTGATGCAGCGGAGGGAGCTACGGAAGCCGCCGGACAAGCCGCCGAGGGAGCCACAGATGCTGCTGGGGAGGCGACGGATGCTGCTGGAGAAGTAGCTGAAGGAGCGCAAGAGACGGCTGGTCAGGCTACCGAACAGGCCACGGAGACGGCGCAACAAGCCGGTGGGCAGGCGCAAGAAGTCGCCGGTGACGCTACGGAGCAAGCAGGCGAAGCTGCCGAAGGTGCGCAGGAGACCGCTGGGCAAGTCGCCGACGAGGCGCAAGAAACGGCGGAGGAAGGGGTGGATCAGGCAGAGGAAGCCGCTAGCGAGGTGACCGAGCGCACGGTTGATGAGTCCGGGAACATTTTGGAAACCGTCACGAACGAGAGTGGCGAGGTAGTTGGTGAGGATGTTGTAGGGAGTGTTGCGGATCTTCCGATAGAGGAGGAGTACATAGACGATCAGGGCCGGGTGGTTAGTCAGGCGAAAGACGATGCCGGAAACATCTACGAGCAGGTATTCGACGACGAGGGCAACGTTATCGAGGTGAGGGCTGCGTGAGTTAGGGGCGGTCGTCGTAGAAATCGAACATCACGAGAAGGAGGAGGAATGGCGGAGGATCAGGTAAACGAAGCTATGGACAAACTGAACCGTGGTATTCAGGAGTCGAAGCAGATGGTTCAGCAGCAAACCATGAAGCTCGCCCAGGATTTCTTCGGAGATTCAGTCGAAGGAATCAAGCAGCGCATAAAAGATAACCGCTCGACCCTGGAAGAGTTGCCGGGTCAGATCCCCGGTGGCGAAGACGAAGCGTTCCAGATGCTCTTTCAAGAGCTGATGGACAACTACGAAACCATCGAGAAAACTCTCCAAGAAGCCGAGAAAAACGTCGCTAACCTCGATCCCGAAAGTCTGGCGGAGCAGGGTGAGATCGACGCTTCCGATGCTGCCCGCCGGGAGGCCAGAGAGCTCGACCTGGACCTCACCGAGATCAAAGGTACGGGCTCCGGCGGTCGCATAATCGTTAGCGACGTAGTCCAGGCATCCGAGGAAGCCGTTAAGGAGAAAGCAAAAGAACTCGGTGTGAACGTAGAGGAGATCGAAGGCACAGGCTCGGGCGGTCTAGTAACCGTAAAGGACGTAGTGGACTTCGCCGGAGAGACCGGAGAGCAAGTGACCGAAACAGCCGAGGAGACAGGAGAGCAGGACGAAGAAGCTGCCGAGGAAGTCGCCGAGAGCGAGAACGGCTCCGAAGCGCCGAAGGCTACCAACGCCGCCCAGCGCCGGGCCGAGGAGATGGGCGTGGATCTCTCGTCGCTGCAAGGTTCCGGGGCTAATGGGCTCATCACTGTAAGCGACGTGCTGAAGTCCTGAACTTATGCCAGAGAAAAGCTCCAAAATCCCCAAAGCCCCGGATATAGAGCTAACCGCCGATGTGAAAACCGAGCGACTACGCTTCGAGCGCGTCCCAAAAACGAAGACAGCATTCCCAGGCACGGGCGAACGTGAGTCCATCTCCAAGACCGAGCGGGAAAACCTGCCGGAGAACGTCGAGCGAGACGTGGTTTATCGGAAGTCAAGAATCCGATGGCGAGCGACCAGCGAAGCGGTGCGCGAGGAGAGGCCAAAGGACTTATAAGCAGATACAGATCTCCATACATAAAGCCAAAGAAGCGAGAAACGACTACAGAAGGAGCGACGCATGACCGAAGGCGCACAGAATCTGACCCAGCAGATCCAGGACCAAGCCGTCGATAGCGCGAAGGATTTCTACGGAAACGCGCTCGGCGAGGTCAAGGGCCAGCTAGAGAGCAGCCGTTCGCAACTCGAAGAATTGCTCGGCCAACTACCCGAAGGCCAGGAAGAAGCCCAATCCCAGATACAAGAGTTGATAGATTCCTACGAATCTATCTCGAATTCCCTTGACGAAGCAGCTCAGACTCAGGGTGTCGAAGATACCGTAAGCGAAGCGTTGCAAAAAGCTCAGGAGACAGCCGAGGGCGCGGCAGATGAGGCCCAAGAAGCGGCCGGCGAAGCCGCTGAAGGTGCAGAGGGTGCTGTAGGAGAGGTTGTGGATCAAGCTGGAGAAGCTGCGGAAGGCGCGCAGGACGCTGCAGGAGAGGCCGTGGACAAGGCTGGAGAGGCTGTCGAAAACCTCCCGGGTGGTCAGCTACTAAGCGAGACCGTGAACGATGCGGGCCAGACCGTGCAGCGGGCCGTGGATGAGGGTGGTGAGATCATCGAAACGACGTTGGACGAAGCCGGAAACCTTATCGACGAAGACCTGGCTGGCAAGGTCACCGATCTTGAACTCGCCGAAGGCTACGAGGAATACCAAGACGAAGAGGGCAATACGATCCGCACCGTCACCGAAGAATCCGGCGGCTTGATCGAGCTGAAGCTCGGCCCGGACGGAGATATCCTAGACCTGCAAATTCCACCCACTACAGAAGAAACAACCGAAGAAACCGAGGAGTCCAGCCAGGAGAGCGGCGAAGAAGGCGAGTCTGAAGAATCTGAAGAGGACGAGCCAAACATCACCGGCGCCGCGAAGCAGAAGGCCGAAGAGGCTGGCGTGGACATTTCGGAACTGGAAGGCTCGGGTGCCGATGGCGTCATCACCGTCAAGGACGTGACGGAAGCCGCAGGATAACAAACGTCTCAGAACTTTCTATTCTAAGAAAGCGC
>JBGTFQ010000105.1:0-3330 GCA_041747155.1 Rubrobacteraceae bacterium | reverse complement strand
CATCGACGAAGAGAAGCTCAACCCGCTGGGCGGAGCCATCGCCCTCGGGCATCCTATCGGCGCGACGGGCGCGGTACTGACCGTCAAGATCCTGAACGAGCTCGCCCGCACGGGCGGTCGTTACGGCTTGGTCACCCTCTGTATCGGTGGCGGCATGGGCATAGCAGCAGTCTTCGAGCGCGTCTAAGCCTCAAGAAAACAAGTAACGATAAGAGGGACCGCTCCTTGTAGAGCGGTCCCTCTTTGTTCTTATTAGATGTGATTCTAGATGTGATTCTTCAGGAGCATAAACTGTGATCTGCTAGGCTGCGGACTCTGGACGCAAGTCTATTTCGACGTGTTCGATGCCTTCTCTCCAGCGTTGACGCTCCGGGAGATCCAAGCCTCGCAGAAGGTGCAACATGCCAGTATTCTCTGGTAGCACGAGCGCGTGTAAGTGTTCTACATCGTGCTCTCGGGCGGCTTTGATGAGTTTTTTGGTGAGGGCGAGGCCGAGACCTCGGCCCTGGAAGCGGTCTTCGACGAGAGCCGCGTATTCGGCGGTGTCCGTCTCACCTTCCCGGTCGTAGCGGACTACGGCGATGATCTCGTTTTCGTCCTGCGGGTCGAGCGCCACCAGCGCGTACCGGCGAACGCCGTCCACCTCGGCAAACCGCCGCGACTGCGACTCCGAAAGCTCCTTCATCGGCCCAAAGTAACGTAGATATACGGATCTACTACTGGACCGACCAACCAACCGCCGCAATGCCGGAGCATCCTCCGACCGAACTTCGCGAACCGGAACGCACAAACCATCACGCAAACTTAGGAAACGGACCTCTCCGAAACTCACGCGATATCGTCAACTACATAACTATGTGCAAAATACATATAGAGGAAAGTTTACCCTTTGGTGCTGGTGTTTCAAGGCTTGATTTTATGAGTCGGCTTCGAGGGGCTTGGTTGGTTGGTCGGAAGCTGTATCATTATCGGGCTTTGTAAGTCGGGACGGCGTACATGGGAAGATAGGAGAGATCCGTGGAGTATAGAAGGCTTGGTGGTACCGGGACTATGGTCTCGGAGTTGTGTCTGGGGACGATGACCTTCGGGCGGGAGTTGGATGAGGCTGGTTCCGGGGACATTCTCAATCGGTTTTTAGAAGCTGGTGGGAATTTTGTGGATACGGCGGATGTCTATGAGGCGGGTTTGTCCGAGGAAATAACAGGCAAAGCGCTCAAAAACGCCGGAATCGACCGCGAGGACGTAGTTCTGGCTACCAAAGTGCGGATGCCGATGGGGGATGGACCGAACGATGTCGGACTCTCCCGCAAGCACATAATGGCGGGCTGCGAAGCTTCTCTGCGGCGGCTCGGTACAGACTACGTGGACTTGTATCAGGTGCATCTGTGGGATGCGGCAACACCTCTTGAGGAGACGCTCTCCGCGCTCACGGACCTCGTGCGGGCGGGAAAGGTTCGGTACATCGGGTGTTCCAACTACACAGCGTGGCAACTTATGAAGGCGTTGTGGATCAGCGACAAAGAGAGCTTCGAGCGTTTCGTCACCTTGCAGCCGCAGTATTCGCTAGTCGAGCGGAACATAGAGCGGGAGTTGCTCCCGGCGTGCGTCTCGGAGAGTGTAGGCGTGTTGCCGTGGGGACCGCTGGGTGGCGGGTTCTTGTCGGGCAAGTATCGGCGGGACGAGAAACCACCCGAGGACTCGCGTATAGCGGGGGCATCGGATGATCTCGAAGAAGCCTGGCAGCGGAGAGCCACCGAGCGAAACTGGCGGACCATCGACGTCGTGCAATCAATCTCCGACGAGACCGGAAAGAGCTTCCCCCAGATCAGCCTGAACTGGTTGCTCCGTCAACCTGGCGTAACCGCCCCGATACTGGGAGCCCGAAAGGTCGAGCAACTCGACGACAACCTCGGCGCTACCGGCTGGAAGCTATCCGACGAACAAGTCCAAAACCTCTCCGAAGCCGCCGCCCTGGAAGAAGTCTACCCACACCGCATGATCGACGGGATGCAGAGGATCTAGAGTTCAATCGAAGCCGGTCAGCCAAATCTTTCTGACCGGCTTCGATTGGCTGAAATCCTAAGTCGCTTTCTCTTCGGCGCGGGTCTCTCTGTTTTGGCCGTTTGGCTCAGGGTTCTTTGGAGGACGATAGGAGAAAGCACGGTGGCCGGTTATTGCCTGGCCGACGATGAGAGTGTTTACGTCGTTGGTCCCTTCGTAGGTGTAGACGCCTTCGATATCGGCCATGTGTTCCATTACGCGGTAGTCGAGCAGGACGCCGTTGCCGCCTAGCACGTCGCGGGCAAGGGCGGCTATGGTGCGGGCTTTGCTGACGTTGTTCATCTTGAACATGGAGACGGTGGCCGGGTCGAGGTCGCCGTTGTCTTTGGTGCGGCCCATGTGGATGGAGAGTAGCTGGCTCAGTGAGATCTCGTTGACCATCTGGACGAGTTTCTGCTGCACGAGTTGGAACGTGGCTATCGGCTGCCCGAACTGCGTGCGCTCTTTGGCGTAAGCGAGCGCCGTTTCGTAGCAGTCCGCCGCTTGCCCGAGGCCATCCCACCCAACTCCGTAGCGCGAGTGGGTGAGCACGGAGAGCGTCGAGCCGAGGCCGTTTGCTCCTGGTAGCCGGGCGTCTTGTGGGATGTGGCAGTCCTTCATGGTGATGTGCGTCTGCCAGACGGCGCGTTGGGAGGCTTTGCGAGGGAGGATGTCAGCGTGGAAGCCGGGGTTGTCGCCTTCTATGAGGAAGCAAGAAAGTTTGCCGTCGTCCGCGCCGCCGACTATGCGAGCCCAGATCACGGCTACGTTCGCGAACGAGGCGTTGCCGATCCACTTCTTCTCCCCATTCAACACATAGCCATCGTCCTTCTTTTCGGCGGTCGTTGTCAAGGAGCCGGGATCGCTGCCAGCGTCCGGCTCGGAGAGTCCGAAACACCCGATCTCCTCGCACTTCGCCATCCCTGGCAACCATCGCTGCTTCTGCTCCTCACTCCCAAGCTCATGTATAGCCGCCATAGCCAAACCACTCTGAACGTGCAGAAACGTCGCCAAAGACCCGGAACCCCGTGCAAGCTCCGCGATACCCAAACCATAAGCCACGTTGTTCCACCCAGAACAACCGTACTTCGGTGAGAAAGTGCCGCCCACAAGCCCCAAGGAGCCGAGTTCCGGCAGGAGATCAAAGGGGAACTCCGCCCGATCCCAATGCTCCGCCGACACCGGAACCACCGCTCGATCCACGAACTCCCGCACCGCGTCCCGAACCTCACGCTCCTCATCCGAGAGCAAAGAATTTGTGTTGATAAAATCCACGGGTCGCGTCCCCTG
>JBGTFQ010000104.1:0-22437 GCA_041747155.1 Rubrobacteraceae bacterium | reverse complement strand
GCTCGCGTCGCTTGTCTGTTGGACTCCCAGGATTCAGGAGCATCAATCCATCCTCGTCCGTGAGCCAGGGAATATGCGAGTGTCCGAAAACGACTATGCGAGCATTGGGAAAACGTCGTCTCATACGGTTGTGTCGGCCCTTCTTTGAGCCGGAGTTGTGGATCATGGCTGCGGAAACGCCATCTATGTCCAGCTCTACCGTCTCGGGCAATCTCGCATCATGCGGATCTAAGTTTCCCCGCACGGCTCGTACTGGCGCGTAGCTCGCCAATTCATCCAGGAGGGTCGGGGCCATCAAGTCGCCAGCGTGCAGGATAAGGTCCGCTCGTTCTAGATGCGGCAATAGCGCGTCAGGCAGCTTCCTGGCCCGGCGCGGGATGTGAGTGTCGGCTAAGACGATGGCTAGCACGCTAACCGTCCAACGGCCAGCCGGAGATCTCACGTAGAACGTCACCGCGCTCCACACCGGCTACGCGCCGTGACGCTAGCTCCGCGAAACTCTTGTCTAGCTCGGCTCCGATGAAAAAGCGGTTTAGCTCTTTTGAAGCGACTGCTGTGGTTCCGGATCCGGAGAAAGGATCGAAGACTAGATCCCCCTCCCCCGTCGAAGCCAACAACGCCCTCCGCACGAGTCGCAACGGCTTCTGGGTCGGATGATATCCGTGCCGCTTCTCGCGCTTCGGAACAGCGGGGATACGCCAGACCGAAGACATCTGAGTCTCTGGTTCGCGGCTGTTTATAAGTTCGTAGTTGAACGTATGCCGGGCTCCTCTGCCTTTACTGGCCCATACTAGGGTTTCGTGCGAATGGGTAAAGGACGTATGGCGAGCGTTCGGTGGCGGGTCCGGTTTCTCCCAGGTGACTTGATTTATGACTCGAAACTGGAGCATCTGGAGCGCGAACCCGAGGCTGAAGATTATATGGTGAGTGCCGCTGACCCAGATAGTGCCGTCGGGCTTTAGGATGCGGCGGGCTTCGCTTAGCCAGCGGACGTTGAACTCGTGGTCCTTCTCGAAGCTTCCTAGCGACCGATCCCACATCCCCTTGTCAACCGACGAGACCTTCCCGCTCCTAACGGTGACGCCGCCGCCTGAGAGTCGGTACGGTGGGTCCGCGAAGATAGCGTCCACGCACGCATCAGGCATCAGTCGCATAAGGTCGACGCAATCCGCCAGGTAAACGGTCGCGCCCGGCTCTCCATGGTATTCAATATCTCGCAATTCCACATCGCTATTTTATGGGAGATTTTTGGAGTTCGTCGCTTCGGCTGAAACAGCCAGGAGATCTTAGACTTCAGACCTCGTAGAAGCAGCTGGGCTACATCTCCAGTTTCGGGAGTTAGGTGCGATCCTCCGGGCCTAAGTCTTCTTCAGAACGACCTTCGAGCTTGGCGACCGTCGACGAGAACCAATCCGGGCACGCCTGGACAGCGTCTTTGATGGGATCGAAGAAGACGTGGGCAGCGGTGCCGGTTGAGGTCGTGGCTCCAGCCTCGTAACTCTCGCCGGTCCGAAGCTCGAAGTCCATTGTGTAGGAGCGATTGCCGATACGGGTTATGCTCGCTGCGCCATGTAAGGCATCGTCCAGGAAGATGGGAGCCTTGAACCGGACTGTGGTCTCGGCGATAACGTAGCGGGCACCGGGTATGTCGCCGGATTCCAGATTGGTGAAACCTGCGAGGTCAGCTAGAGCACGCCAGTAGACCAGCCGGATGCCCTCGAAGTATTCCAGATAGATGGCGTTGTTGACGTGGCCGTAGGGGTCGAGGTCTCCGTACCGGATCTCTATCTGCGTCGTTACGGGTGGCTGTCTCATGCGGCTTCTCCTCTCGCGGAATAACAGGGTGCTCTTCTGGCGGTGCCTTTGTGGATGAGGCGGAGATTGTACACACTATTCGCCGGGATCTTCTGGTTTAATTCGGGGTGATGGATTTCGAGGAGCTTCTTTTACAGGGTGAAACTTTGGCCGAGGAGGGTCTGATCGAGGACGCGCTATTGCGCTTCGAGCAGGCGCTCGTGGCGGCTCCTGGCAGCCCGGAGGCCGTCGAAGCCGTCGGGCGGGCGTTGCTGAACCTCGACCGGCTCGAAGAGGCCGAAGCGAGTTTCCTGGACGCACTGGAGATCGACCCGGAATGGGCCGCGCCCAGGATGGGCCTCGCGCTGCTGGCGATGCGCCGCGAGGAGCCGTTCAAGATCGTTCACCAGCTAGAACGCGCTATCGAGGCGGACCCGGAATACCCGGAAGCCTACATGGAACTCGGTCGCTACTACGGCCTGATGAACGAGACGGCTCTCGCCCGAGCCACCTTCGAACGCTGGACCACCCTCCACCCCGAAGACGCGGATATGCTCATAAACGCGGGCCTTACAGCTTTCGACGCAGCGGATTACGCCAGCGCGATGGAGTTTTTCGACGGCGCGTTGGACGTGGCCGAGGACGGAGAACAACACAGCGGCGCTCGCACCTTCCGGGCTAACTCTCTCGACATGTTGGGCCGCTACGACGAGGCCATTGAAGCCTACGAGGATGTCATCTCCGAGACACCGGACTGGTGGGAGGCTCACGCTAACCTCGGTATCTGTCACGCTCGGAACAACCATCCCGAGGAGGCTGAGGCCGCGTTTCGGCGAGGACTACAAGAGTGCCCTGGCTCGCCGGAGATCCGGGACGAGCTCGCCGCGCATCTGCTGGGTATGGAGAAGAACCTCGACGAAGCCCTCTCCCTGGCCGAAGAGGCCGTGGCACTCGGACGCGATGAAGTACGGCATCTCTACACTCTGGGGGAGGTCAAGCTCGCCCTCGAAGACGAAGCCGGTGCCGAGGAAGCTTACGAGATGATCCTCGCCTTAGACCCCGAAGACCCGAATGCGCACTTAGAGATCGGGCTTCTCAGAGAACGCCGGGGCGAGTTGAGCCAGGCCGAAGAGCACTACATGGAGGCTCTAAAACAAGACCCTGGAAATCCCCGCGCCCTCTACTCCTACGCGAGCCTCTACTACACCTCCGAAGACCTCGAGACCGCCGAGGAACTTCTAGTACGAGCCATCGCCGCCGACTCCAGCTACTCCCCCGCGCTCTCGGCCCTCGCCAGCATCCGAGCCCGGCGCGGCGATTACGCAACAGCTCTGGGCTATATAGAGAAAGCCGTCGAAGCGGGCGAACGAGATGTGGAGCACTTCCGTAGCGCACTAGAATTCGCCCCGCTTCACAAGAACGCTCGCTTCCGAATACTCCTCTCTCAGATGGACGCCGGAGACCTCTAAACCTTGTCCGCAACCGTAGCGGCGGCACTCTTTGTCGGTGTGATCGGGACGGCAGCCCTCGCCTTCGGCCTCTACGCTCTCCTACGCGGCGGCAAAACACACCGGGGCGGCAGAATAGGACCATTCTCTGAACGTAGCGTACACGTAATCGCTGGTATCCGAATGACACTCATAGGAACAGCAAGCCTCGCCGCCGCAGCCTACATACTCTGGGTAGGTTTCTAAGGTCAGAGCGTCAGCTAGTCAGCCGGTCAGCCAGTTCAAGATCCTGAAGACGGGCGACAATCGCCACAACTACGAAAGCCGCAATACCATCCGTATAAGAGAGTCCAACAGTGGATACAGAGGGGTTTCTGACTAGCTGAACTGCTGAGAGCCGCCAAAGGCGGCGTGCTGACACGCTCCCTAAAGAAGCTTCAGTTTCTGGGTGGAGTTACGCAAATCGTCGAAGAAGTTGTCCATCTCGGCGGTTCGATCTTGGGCTATTTGCTCACTCGCGGGAAACAGGAGTAGGTCCGGGACTTGACGGCGCAGGCTCTCGGCGTGCCAGATGGCGGAGCGGAGATCCGGCACGTCGTCTTCGGTCCCGACCATTGCCAGCACCCGTGATATCCCGATGACCCCCAGGTAATCTAACGCTATGGCATCCTTCAGCAGCTTCGCTTCGACCGCCATCGTGACGAGCGGTGTCCCCGGCGGATGTTGTTCTATGGCTTCCATCACGATCCGGGCGGCCTGCGGCGGAAAGTCCCCGTCCCGCAGAATACGCTCCGCCACCGAAGCCGACCGCCGGGCATGGTTCGGCGCGTCCCGCATAGCGTAAGCCTTGTACAGCCCGACGTCGTGCAGGAGCGCGGAGAGTTGCAGGATCTCCGCGTCATATGATAGATCTTCCTCGGCGGCCAACTCCGCAGCCAGCGCGTGGACCCGAACGCAGTGGGAATGACCCCAGACCGGATGAGTACCAACCCGAGCCACCAAAGTATCAACTTCTGCGATCAAACGTTTCATGGCCGCAGAGTCTAGCGAAAATGTCGCACGGACGCTCACTTGCGGCACCGCACGGTAAGGATGAGGTTGTTAGCTTCCCTCTAGTACCTCTTCTCGCGCAGGTCGCGAAGTAGAGCGGCCTGTCCTATGTCGTCGAGGGTGAGCATCCCGACCAGTTCTTCTTGTTTTAGAACGGGGATGGCTCGCAGGCCAGACTCTTGCAAGATGCGGTAGCCGTCGGTAAAGAGGTCGTCTTCGGGGGAGACGGCTGGGTACTCAGTCAGCATCAAGTCGCGGACGTTCAGGAACTTATCCGGGGAGTGGGCGGCGGACATGATCTCCTTGCGCGTAAGTATCCCGACCAATCTTCCTTCTTCATCTACGACGGGAAAATCTTCCTGATACCCGTGCAACACGGCATCGAAGACCTGCCCAAAATTATGATAAGGCGTGATGGTCTCCGTGCGTCGCTTGGTCCCCATAACGTCGGCGACCGAGAGCCCGCGCATGGTCTCGCGTTGCCGCACCATCTGCGCCTCGCCGGACGCTCCAAAAAAGATAAACACTCCAACGAGCGCCAGCAGAAACTGACCCGCCGTGAGCCCGATAAAGAAAAATATCGCGGCGAAGACCTGGCCGACCGTCGTGGCGATGTCGGTGGCTTTGATCGGGCCTAACCGCGTGGCGAGCAACCCCCGCAACACACGCCCACCGTCCATCGGGAAGGCCGGGAGCATATTGAAGACTACGAGCGCGATATTGATAAATCCCATATACACGAGCACCTGCCCGAAAGACCCGACCTCTTCGAGAATATTCGCTGGCCGCAGAAGATCCGCCCCCAGCAGCAACGCCGCGACGAAGAACATTGGAGCCAACACCACGTTCACGAGTGGTCCGGCAACCGCGATCTTGACTTCATCTATAGGTCTCTCTGGTAGATTCTTGAGCCGGGCGAGTCCACCGATAGGCAGCAGCGTAATATCCGGCACTTCGATACCGAGCCTCTGGGCCACGAGCGAGTGTCCAAATTCGTGCAAGAGCACGCAAACGAAAAGAGCCAGGATCACGCCGGAAGTAATCAACGCGCCGAGAATACCCCCGGCACCCGTGTAACCAAGATAAGCGAAGAAAATCAGCAGCAGAAAAAACGTCCAATGGACCTTTACATCTATCCCCGCCGCGCGGCCTATTCTAAATGAACCACCCATATACAGAGAGTTTACCCCAAGCATCCCCCCAACACGTAAGACCTATCTCGGACCCCGCCCCTGCTAAAATCTTACGATGGAAGAAGCCCCCAACTACAAGCTCATCACCGACGAACACGACTTAGCCGATGTCGCGGAGGAGCTTCGTACAGCCGAGGCCATTGGTGTGGACCTAGAAACTACCGCGCTCTCTCCCCGCGATGGCGAAGCGCGACTGTTGCAACTCGCGACACCCGAACATACGTTTATCGTGGATCTCTTCGAAGCGCGGGACATTTCGGCTCTGAAGGACATTTTGGAGAGCGGGCCGGTGAAGATCCTGCACAACGCCAAGTTCGATTATTCTTTTCTGCACGCGCTTTACGGCATCTCGATCTCGCCCATCTTCGACACGATGTTGGCGGCGCAACTTCTGAGCGGTGGGGCTCGGGGAGATTCGTACTCGTTGGGCGCGGTCGCGGAACGTTATCTGGACGAGTCGCCGGACAAATCCGAGCAACGAAGCGACTGGTCCGGGAAGCTTTCAGGGCGACAGTTGGAGTATGCGGCGCGGGATGCGGCGGTGCTCGTACCCCTGCGAGAGCGACTGGCGGCGGCTTTGGAGTTGGAGAAATTGGGGTTGGTCTCGAAAATAGAGTTTGCGGCGGTTTCGTCGTTAGCGGAGATGGAGCTTGCCGGGATCAAGCTAGACGTAGCGCGATGGAAAGAACTTGAGATAAAGACCCGCGAACGCCGCGACAAAGCAGCCCTCGCCCTCGACGCGCACTTCCCGGAACCAGACGGAATGCTGCCGCTCGAAGGTCTAGGCCCGCGCCTCAACCTAAACAGCCCGCGTCAGATCACGGATGCCTTCAAATCCCTCGGCATCGACCTTCCAGATACAAAAGTCTGGACACTCCTGAAAATAGATCACCCCGCCGCCAAAGACCTCCTCGAATACCGCGAACTCCAGAAGAAACTAGGCACCTACCTGGAAACGTACCCAAACTTCATCCACGAAGAGACCGGCCGCATCCACGCCAATTTCCTTCAGTGCCGCGTCCCGACAGGCCGCCTCGCTTGCACGAACCCTAACGTACAGCAGATCCCGCACGAAGACGAGTTCCGTAGCTGTTTTGTAGCAGAACGAGGTAACACGCTGGTTATAGCCGACTACTCTCAGATAGAGCTTCGCATACTCGCGGAAGTCTCAGGCGACCCGGCGTTCGTCGATGCGTTTCAGCGGGGCGACGATTTGCACCGGGTCACGGCGGCGACGATGTACGGCGTGGCGATGGAGAGCGTGACCAGGGACCAGCGTTCGGCGGCCAAGCGCATAAACTTCGGTCTGATGTATGGGCGTGGAGCCAAGAGCCTCTCCGCGCAGCTTGGGACAGACGAGGCGCGGGGTCGAGAGTTGATCGAGGAATACTTCAACAACTACCCTAAAGTGCAGCGTTTTTTACAGAGCACCGCCAACCGGGCGACCCGCGAGCGAACCCTTAGAACCCTCGCCGGGAGGATCCGGAAATTTGGGGACGAACCGGTCAAGGATGACAAGGGGGCGATGCGGCGGGAGGCTATGAACTATCCGATCCAAGGAAGCTCGGCCGACATAGCCAAGCTCGCCCTAGCCTACATGCGCCGCGAACTATCCGGCATGGATGCCCGCCTCATAAACTCCATCCACGACGAGTTCGTGGTCGAGTGCGCCGAAGGTCTGGCTTCGGAAGTCACCGAGAAGATGGAGAAGGCCATGATCCAGGCCGGAGAGAAACTATTAAAGAAGGTTCCCGTCGAGGTCGAGACCGTGGTCTCTCGCGAGTGGATGAAGTGATCCCTTGTGTTCGACGCACCACGTCCACCAATGCCGAGGGCTTCTACCGACGGATGGATGCCCGGCCCTGCGGCGAGAATGTCTGTGTATTGGACGGGGGCGTCAGGGAACCCCCGCCTTTCGAGGTCTCCACGAGTAGCGTTTAGTAATCCAGGATGCCCGAAGCACCGAGCAGCTCGTCCACCGGAATTCTCTCTACCTGCTCGGCGGGGCGCGAGAGGTACAGGTCGGCGTGGTACCAACCGGCGTCTTCCTTGCCGGTGGGTTTGAGGCCGCGAGCGGAGAGTTCCCGGAGCGCGTGCTCTTTTTCGGCGGCATCGGCGAACCGCCGTTGTGGAAACGTCCGCAGCGAGAGTTTCTCGGTGACGAGGCCCCACCGGGCGAAGGTGACGGCGAGAGGCTCGTAGTCCACGAAGCGTACCGGCAGCGCGGCTACCCACGGGGTGCTCCCGTCCTCTTGCGTAGCGCACGATAAAGCATGCTCGAAGGTTCGCTCCCAGATGTATCCCACTCCGCCGGTGACGGTGATGATGCGAGCGCCTTTAGCGGCCCGAAGCAGGCTCTCGGAGGGCTCGGCGTCCTCCAGGTTCTCGGCGGCCCCAGCATCCAGCAGTCCGGTTCGCAAGGCGTAGGAGACGGCGTTGGCCGCCACGTCGACCCCAACGACCCGCGGCGGTGTACGCTTCAGGTGGCTCACGTAGAACTCTCGGTCGGCGGCGACTAGCTCATCGGTCGAGAGGTCCGCCAGTTCTTCGGAGGCGTACCGCGTGTAGAGGTCTTCGAGGGTGAGGTCGTAACGGAGCAGAGCGGCGTTCACGCCATAGGAGCAGCAGAGATCCAGAACTTTAGGGGATTCTTCGTCTTCGGTGTCCATCGAGTTCAGCAGGGCCGAAAAGACGCGGCGACCGTGTTCGGGGGCGAGGTAGTCCAGTGAACCGAGGGCGGCGAAGTATCCTCGAGGGTCCGGCAGGTCGTAGACGTGGTCGAAGTTTGCCTTTGTATTTTGGTTGTGCCGGGCGTAAGGGTTGGACACTACTTTTCGCGCCTCCTGTGGTTGGGATACGCGGAAGATTATATGTCGCGGCGGCTAGTCAGCGGCTAGTCGGACTTGCCAAAACGCGAGGCACCGGCGGCGGCGATGGTGACGAGCACGATGGCGGCGATGGACTTCACGCCGAGGCGTTCGCCGAGCACCACGAAGCCTAGAAGAGTCGCAACGGCGGGCTCCAGGCTCATCAGGACCCCGAAGACGCGGGCGGGGACTTTACGCAGAGCCTCCATCTCCAAAGAGTATGGGATAGCCGAGGAAAGCATGGCGAGGCCGAATCCGGCCAGCAAGAGCCACGGGTCCAGGAGGGCGTATCCACCGCCGGAGATGCCGATGGGAAGTAGAAGAATGGTGCCGACGCACAGCGAGATCACAAGACCCGTACCGCCCGGAAACACGCTCCCCGTACCCGCCGAGAGCAGTATGTACGAAGCCCACAGAAGCCCCGCCGTAAGCGCGAACATCACCCCGATCGGGTCAAGATCGGACTCACCGATTATCCCCAATGGAGCGAGCAGCAGGATACCGGCGGCGGCCAGCACGACCCACAAGAGGTCTAGCAGCCGCCGGGAGCCCGCGACGGCCAGCCCCAGCGGTCCCACGAACTCCAGGGTAACGGCTATGCCCAGAGGGATGCGGTCCAGCGCTAGGTACATCGAGAAGTTCATGGCCGCGAGGGCGAGCCCGAACACGACCGCCACGCGGTAATCGCTCGTGGAGTACCCGGTAAGTTTCGGTCGCCACAGCAGGAGCAGCACGAGGGCGGCGAAGGAGATCCTCAAGAACACCGTGCCGCCGGGGCCTAGCTCGTCGAAGAGGGTCTTGGCGAGAGCCGCGCCTAGTTGGACCGAGAAAATCGACAACATCACCAAGCCCATGGGAGGCACGCCATCCGCCGCGCCGCGCCTTGAGCCGACGCTCTTCTGTCCTCTAGCCGCGCCGTCCGGCTCCGTGGTGGCTCCTCTGGTTCGTGGTGTGTAAGGGCGCGGGGGAGTCTACCACCGGGGCCGTTTTGCCCTTAAGGTTCGGGGACGACCACGGACTTTATCAGGACCGTGCCGAGAAGCAGCGCGAGCGCCCCAGCGACGCACAGCGCACCGACCCATCCCAGAGCGCCCAGAGAGCCGTGGTCGATCGCCAGAGCGCCAAGCCCCGCGCCAACGCCCTGCCCAAGATAGATGGCGGAGGCGTTTAGCGAGAGCGCGACGTTTCGCACGCGGGGTGCGAGCTGCGCGACGCGGTACTGCTGAAGCGGGGTAAAGGCGAAACCGGCCACCCCCCAAACCGCAAGAGCCACCAGAGTACCCGGTAACGCCAGCGCCGAGTCGGGGAGCCGGATCAGGAACGAAAAAGTCAGGAGGGCGCAGCAGAGCAAGGCCAGGGTGATACCAGCGAGCCGGGCATATCCGATGTGATCCGCACCGTAGCCCCCGAGGGTGTTGCCGAAGATAGCCGCGACACCGAAGAACAAGAGCAAGCCACTCACGCCAAGTCCGCCGAAACCCGTGATCTCGGTCATCAAGGGGCTTATGTAAGTGAACAATACGAATGCGCCCATCAACCCGAGCGCGGTGAGGCTCAACGCCGCGAGCAACGCTGGTTGGCGAAGCGTCTGTACCCGCTCTCGAAAGCTCACGACTGGCGGGCGGTCCACTTCCGGCAGCGACCGAATGCCAAGAGCGGCGACCACCGCCAGAAGAGCGACCATCACGAACGTCATGCGCCAGCTCGAAAGCGTCCCGATAAGCGAGCCCAGAGGGATACCGACCACGAACGCCACCGTCAATCCCCCGGTTATAAAAGAGATCGCCCGTCCCCGCTCCTCCGGTGGCGCGAGGCTGGAGGCGACCGCCAGAGCCGTCGGGGTAAAGGCCGCCGCCCCACCCGCCGCCACGGCCCGGCACACAAGCAGCGACTCGAACGTCGGGGCGAAGACCGCCGCAGCGTTCGCCAGCGCGAAGACCACCATCGTCACGAAAAGTATCCGGCGCGGCGCGACGGACCCCGCAAGCGTCACGATCACGGGGGAACCTATCGCATACGTAACCGCGAACACGGTCACCAGATGCCCCGCCGAACCCACCGAGACCGAGAGATCCGCCGCGACCCCCTCCAAAAGCCCCGCGAAGACAAAGCTACCCGTCCCGATGGCGAAAGTCCCAAGGGCCAGCGTGAGCAGCCGGATGTTCATGCCCACCGACTTTCTCCGCGAAGATTCACCCGTTTGAGGTACCGGGACACAAGCAGCGTCAAGGCGAAGTACATCCCCACGACCGGCGGAGTCTAGTTTCTATGAGCGCTTCTTCCGCGCGCCCCAGGGCTTGCCTCCGGCGTCCATACGCACGATCTTCGGGGTGAACCGTCCCACCAAGTCCACGAGGTCTCCCTGCAGACCAACGACGGTCTCGATGTCCTTGTAGGCCATCGGAGCTTCATCCACAGAACCACCTATAAGGGTGATGCCACGCTCGGATAGATAGTCCTTCCAGCGCTCCTCGGGGATGGTCTTTACGGCGGCGGTGCGGCTCATGAGGCGACCCGCGCCGTGGGATGCGGAGTTCAGGGAAAGAGCGTTTCCTCTGCCACGAACGACGTACCCGGAATCCCCCATCGAACCGGGGATCATACCCATCACACCCTCTCCGGCGGGTGTCGCGCCTTTGCGGTGAACTATTGCCTCGCGACCGTCGAACGTTTCTTTCCAGGCGTAGTTATGGTGGTTCTCGACCTTCGATATTACGTCTTCGCCGAGAGCGTTCGCGACCTTTTCGTGGATGACGGCGTGGTTAGCTGAGGCAAAGCGGCCCGCGAGGTTCATCCCGGTCCAGTACTCTTCGCCTTCCTCAGACGTGAGATCTAGCCAAGCCAATTCGGCCACGCTCTTGTCGAGCTTGGGGTGCTTCTCCTGCGCTATCTTGGAGTAGCGGTTGGCGATCTTGAACCCAACACCCCGACTCCCGGAGTGCGACAACAACGCTAGATACGGACCCTGCGTTAGCTCACCTGCATCCTCCAAAGACTCGAAGATCCCCCACTCCACAAAGTGATTGCCGGAGCCTGAGGTACCGAGCTGCGCCCGCCCGGTGTCCTGTAGACCCTTAAAGAACGGCGTGGCGTTCCAGTCCGGATCGTCGAGGATTTCGTGCTCGGGACGGCGGCCCTCTTTGAACTTGCCTCCTGCGCCGAAGTTAGTGTTACGAAGCAGGATCTCGGTTAGATCCTCCCTCCGCTCATCGAGGATCTCCGGCGCGACATCGAAGATGGAAATACGCATCCTGCAGGCGATATCGACCCCCACGGCCCATGGTATGACGACTCCTTCGGTGGCGAGTACACCGCCGACAGGCAGACCGTAGCCGAGGTGCGCGTCCGGCATTAGAGCCCCACCGACCGTTACGAGCAGCCGCATCGCACCTGCCATTTGTGCAACCGTGTTCTCCTCGATAAGCTCCGCACCCCAAACGTCGTAATCCAGTGCTTCCGGGCGCAGCTCATCTTTCGGGGCGTTTTTGGCTTCCAGGATCTTCTTCCACTCTCCAGCGACGGGCTCGAGGGCCGGGTCTGTAACACTGGCTGGTTCATTGCGAGCCGCTTCCAGAGCCGCAAGGATTTCGTTTTCGGTCGTACCTCGGTCGCGCAACTCGTGGGCGGCGGCTAGGGCGAAGCCTATCGACCGCCCCTGGGGCCAGCCGCGTTCCAAAAGTTCCTTTCCAGTTATCATTCGATGCTCCTTCTCATAGAGGGCGTTGTTTCCGCCCGCGCACGATACCCCGTTCCCTCTGAGGAAGACTCTCTCCCTCCCCTCACCCACTCGGAGACTGTCCAACGCCTGGTGGTTACGATACTCCGTACCCGGTGCGCATGTGACGATGCTGGGCTAACAATTATGTGGGATTCGAACCCTCATGCCGCCCCAACAAGACCAGAAGGTCGCGCCATGCGTGTGTCGCGTTCGCTACCGTCTCCTATAACGCAGGTTACCCGCTCGTGCTCTTTTACTGTTTACTCTTCCAACTCGGCGGTCCAGTTGACGGACTGTATGGCAGTGTCGAGTTCCCGACGTTCGCGGGCCACTTCATCCATCTGCTGACGTAGCGGCGCCACGTCGACTGTTGGGAGTATCCGGATCTCCGCCAGCCCGTAACGCGACACTCGGTCCGAAGCCGTCTTCACCAAACCGTTCAAAAGACCGTACCGCAATCCCAGAACATCGCGCCGCGCCAGAGCCGCCATAAGCGTGGTTCCATCGGACAGCGTAGCAGTTAGGTTGGTGCGATTGACGCGCTCGATGTAGCTTTCGAGTTCTGAAAGCAACCACTCTGTCTCCTGCAGCAACTCCTGTGGATTCTCGGGAGGAAGCTCGTTCTCCTGGACCAGAGCGCTCCCCCCGAGTCGACCCCGCATCTGCTCCAATCGCTTCTGTAGATCCGCCCTGTTCGCCAGGGCTTCAGCCAACTTCATCTTCTCTCACCTCTTTTTAGTCTAGACAACACGCAACCATGGTTGTGTGTCATTCGTTGGATTTCAGCAGCCACTCTTATGAGTCGCCAAAGTATGTGTCCGGGAAGAACCCGCTTGTCGCTCTATCAGGTGTTTTGTTCGTGCCGGGAACCGGCACGCAGACGGACGGGAGTGTTCGCCTAAAGGCTCCGTTGGAGCGCATAGGAGCTATCGACCGGTGGCTGGGCATCTTGCCACCGCACAATCTCATCCATGCTGTCTCTGTGGAGTGGGAAGTCGAGGCAGAACCGCCGCATCGCTAGTTTCCGTTCGTCTTTCACTGACATACTAAAACTCTCTAATTGCATGGCGTTCCTCCTCTCGGGATTCGTGTTGTTGGTAAACGTTCGAGCCGCCGTCCTGGCAACGCGGTGTTCTCTTCCGGATTGATTTTGACGGAGACCGAGGCCCGGAAAACTCGTTCCGCATCTGCTCTTTAACTATCTTGTACTGTTATCTCGCGGGTATGGAAGGCACTCCCGGTTATCCGGCACGACACACCCTCGTTTCTCAAAGAGACCGACCTTGCAGCGAGCCTCGACAAAGCAGGTCTCATCGAACTGCTCGCACAGCTTAAGCCAACAACAATAGTTTGTCAAGATGATCTAAACAAACTTATTGGAGAGCAGGAGCTGAAGCTTGTCAGCATCTCAGCGGGTCGGGAGAAATCTGTGCGAGAGTTGGGCTTGCTTAGTTGGGCTCTGTGGCGTGGGAATAGATTGGTCCTGCTGAGAATGTTTGGTTAGTTTGTGTGAGTTGGGGTCAAGCCTGGAGTTTGCCGTGGCGTTTGCGGTTGTGTTGTTCCCATTCTCGGACGGCGCCTTCGTACCATAATGGGCCGGTTTTTAGTCGGCGATTGGGACGAGGTATTCGGTGGAAACTCTGCCGACTCAGGTAGACGAGGATCGTATCGCGCTTAAAACCTAGTCGCTCGGCTAGGGCATCGGTGTCCAGGATCTCGTACTCCGAGGGGACCATCGCATGATCTACATCGGGCTTCTCTTTTAGCATTTGGGAGTCTCCTTGTTAAGCGCGAACGTCTCATGGACCGGATTATATATCCGCCACACCCTGAGTTGCATCTCAACGAGAGACCAGCAGAGCGACCGGGAAACCGCAGAGGGCTTCGGATACGGAGATTGATCGCCCGGATACGGCGAGCGTCGCGTCGATCAGGATGTTGTCGAAGTTTAGCGCGGCTAGATTTTCGGTGAGTTCGATTCTGGTATCGGTCCAGATGTCCGGCGGCGGGATCAGTGGTCCAGCCTCCGGGAGCAAGGTTGCCTGCAGGCGTGGGGCGATGGTTATGGTTGCGTTGTCTTCTTGTAGTCGGGCGAAAGCCAGGATGTGATCCGCCTTCTCACCCACCACTTCGAGCGGCATGTACTCGCCGCGCTCGAAGAGATCCGGGTTCTCTCGGCGAAGCTCCAAAGCCTTCCACGTCAGGTAGAGTTTGGATCGCCCATCCTTCCAAGCGTCTTCAGCGAGGAGCGTTTGCGAGTCCTGAGGATACATCTCCTTTAGTCCAGCGAGAAGTTTCTGGCGCATGCCGTAGTCCACGGGGCGGCGGTTGTCCGGGTCGACGAGCGAGAGATCCCACAGCTCGTTGCCCTGATAAACGTCGGGTACGCCAGGGACCGTAAGCTTCAGGAGCGTCTGACAAAGCGCGTTGATCGCACCGATTCGAGAAATTCGGCGCTCGAAGCGGGCGAAGTCTTCCAGGAAGAGGTTGTTGCCCGGCGCGAGTATCCCATCTATAAAGTCCGCGACAGCCGATTCGTAATCGTCGTTGACTTTCGTCCAGGATGTATGAACTTGAGCCTCGCGCATGGCCTTCTCCATATACGCTTTTATGCGGCTGGTGAAGTTAGCGAGGCTGTTTTTGTCTAGAGCTTCTAGAGGCCAGGCGCCGAGGAGCGTTTGGTAGAAAAGGTATTCGTCGTTGCGGCTAGGAGCGGTCGAGCCTTCGACTTCGCGGCGGCGGGATCGGTTGAGGCGGCTCCAACGGGTGAGGGCGGCTCGCCAATCGTTGGGGATCTCGGAGAGAACGTTTATCCGAGCGCGAACGTCCTCGCCGCGCTTGGTATCGTGGGTAGAAGAGGCGAGCATGGCATGAGGCCAGTTTCGTGCGCGTTCGGCGTTCTGTAGGTGGAACGCGGCGATGGAGACGCCGAAACGTTCGGGTTCGCCGCCGACTTCGTTTAATGAAGCGAGTCGGTTGTGGATGTACAGGGCGGTGTCCTCCATGCCCTTCGCCATCACCGGACCCGTGTACTGCTGAAATTTCATCACGAACGCCCGGACAGCTTCGCGATGCTCGTGCGTGCCGTCTTCCTGAAGTAGCAACACGTTCTGGATGAAGTCGAAGACGGTGGTGTCGGCGGCGGTCGAGCGTTTGCGGGCACGACCGATGGCCCACTCGATGTAGCGAATGTCGGAGTCTGAGGTTTCGCCGTCGGCGACGTAGGTTCGGTAGACCGGGAATTCGGCTACGATTTCGGTTAGGGCATCACGCAGGGTATTTATGGTGAAGTCGTGGGAGCGGTGAGCGTATCCGTCTCCGACGGCGCCGGTGGAAATCCGGATCAAACGCCGCGACAGCACGCTTAGCTCGCTGGAGAGCGCGTCCCGCATTATGAGCTTCTTGCAGTCGTGCAGTAGCTCCTCGAAGTTCGTTTCCCTACCGAGGAAACGGCGGTAGGCTAGATCCAGCCCAGCTTCACCGTCCGAGTCCACGAAAAGGCCGTTGACGAGGTTGGTGAACTCGTAGCCGGTGGTCCCCGCGATGGGCCAATCTTCGGGGAGGCTCTCGTGGTGGGCGAGTATCTTCTCGGCGAGTATGTAGAGCGGCTCTTCTTCGTCCGAGCCGAGGGCTCCGGCGGCGGCGGCTTGGAGGCGTTGGAAGTATTCCGCTGGATCGTGCAGGCCGTCCGGGTGGTCTATGCGGAGACCCGAGATCTTACCGCTTTCGACCAGATCCAGGAAGAAGCGATGCGTCGCTTCGAAGACTTCCTCGTCCTCGACCCGGACACCTGCGAGATCGTTGATTGCGAAGAACCTGCGGTAGTTGATCTCATCACTCGCCACCCGCCAGAACACCAACCGATAAGCTTGCTCCTCCAATATCCGATGTAAAAACTCGAAACTCTCCGGTTCACCCACGACGCCGTTCAGTGACCTTATCCGTTCCTCTACAGCCCGCGCTATCTCCCCGGATTCGACGCACAGCCTCGCGAGTCGCCTTTTGTTGATAGCGGCATCCCGCGTTCGCTCTTCCAACGCTTCTTCATCAGTTGCGTCCCGGCCCGGCAGGTTCCCGAACGCCGTTATGAGGCTTTCGAGTTGCAGGGAGTGTTCATCTTCGGGTAGGCCTTCGAGGTTCGAGAGAATCATTGCGTAGGCCTTGGGATCGAGGGGGCATTCATGTTCGTAGTAGCTAGCGAAGAGCTTGCCATCTTCGGCGCTGAAATAGAGCGAGATCTCACCTCCCTCCAACACGGCGCGGTAATGGTCCCCAAGTACCGGCAGCAGCACCTTACCGTGCAGTCGGGGGCGGTTCGTCGGGTACCAGTCGATGTCAAAGAAGGTTGCGTGGGGTGAAGCAGGGCCATGTTCCAGGACGCTCATCCACCAGGGGTTATCCGAGCCGATGCCCATGTGGTTCGGTACGATATCCAGAAGCTGGCTCATGCCGTGTTCGTGAAGAGTTTCGACGAGGCGCTCGTAATTTTCGGGCGTGCCGATCTCCGGGTTGAGCGAGTTGTGGTCGATCACGTCGTAACCGTGCGTGCTGCCGGGTCGCGCCTTCATGTACGGCGAGGCGTAGAGATCACTAACCCCCAGTTCCGCGAGATACGGTACCAAAGCTACTGCATCTGCGAAAGTAAAATCCTTATTGAACTGCAGCCGATAAGTTGCCCGTGGGACTCTCAACCGCGCTCCTTCAAATACCAAGTCACCGACCAAGCCGGTAGCTCGCGCTCGTCTTCATCAGCACTCGGCGTCGCGTACAGTAACTCCCCGACGGCCTGCTCGAAGCCGCCGAGAGCCTCATCTCCGAGGTTAGCTAGCAGCGTCAGCATCGCGCCGTCGCCGAGCGTCCACTGCACCCGCAAGCCACGCTCCCCAACGAGCCGGTAAATGGCCTCGCCACCCGGCATCTCTCGCAGACGGGGTGTTATGAGACCCCGACGTACAAGCAGAAGCTCCCGATAGAAGTCCAGCCAAGCGGCGTGTTCCGGTGCTTCCCGCTCGGTCCAATCGAGTTTCGAGAGATCAAAGGTTTGCGGTGCGTTCGGGTCCGGAATGCGGTCTCGGGTTGCGGGGTCCGAGAACTCGGGGAACTTGGCGAACTCGGCGCGGCGACCATCGGTAACGAGACCGGCGAGATCCCCTTTGAAGTCGCAGAAGAATGCGAACGGCGTAGAAGCCGCCCACTCCTCACCCATGAACAGCATCGGGATGCTCGGAGCGAGAAGGTAGATGGATGCCGCAGCCCGGACGGCCTCCGGGGATGCGAGAGCCGTTATCCGTTCGCCGAAGGCCCGGTTGCCGATTTGATCGTGGTTCTGCAAAGCCGCCACAAACGACAGAGGCGTGAGATCCCCACTCACCTCACCACGCCGGTCCCCCCGATGCCGCGAAACTTCCCCCTGATACCCGAACCCCTCCGCCAGGCACCGTCCCAGATACTTGAGCGGAGCATCCGCATAATCCTCATAGTAGGCTGCGTCCTCACCCGTAAGCGCCGTATGCAACGCGTGATGAATATCGTCGTTCCACTGAGCCGTGTACGAACTCCGCAACAAAGCCGCGCTGTTTTCCTCGTTCTCCAGCACGAGGTGCACGTGCCGGTCCCGCGTAGCTTCCCGCACCCGCTCGGCCAGCTCGATCAAGAGATGCTTCTCAGAGTCGTCGATGATGGCGTGTACGGCATCCAACCTGAGCCCGTCGAAACCGTACTCCAGGATCCAGTACAGCGCGTTGTGGACGAAGAACTCCCGCACGTTCGCGCCACCCTCGCCATCCACGTTGACCGCCGCCCCCCACGGAGTCTCGTGGCGCTCGGTGAAGAAGTCCGGGGCGTAGAGTCCGAGGTAGTTACCGTCCGGGCCGAAGTGATTGTAGACAACATCGAGGAAGACCTGCAAACCTTTAGAGTGAGCGGCCTGGATGAGGTCCTTTAGCTCTTCCGGTGTTCCGTAGGAGCTATCCGGAGCGTAGGGCAAAACACCGTCGTAGCCCCAGTTGCGGTCTCCGGGGAAGTCCGCGAGCGGCATGAGTTCTATCGCGGTCACGCCAAGATCCACGAGGTAGTCCAGCCGTTCCCGGACTCCGGTAAACGTACCCTCCGGTGAGAACGCCCCGACATGTAGCTCGTACAAAACAGTTTCGTGCCACGGACGGCCCTTCCAGTCGTCGTCGGTCCAGTCGAACGCTCTCGGGTCGACGACTTCGCTCGGGCCGTGGACGTCTGCGGGCTGGCGGCGAGAGGCAGGGTCCGGGACTTCGGTACCGCCATCTATCTTGTAGCGATAGCGCGTGCCGGGCCCGGCTTCGGTGGTGAGGTAGAAGACGCCTTTCTCGGCGCGCTGCATTGGTTTGGGTTCGCCTTCGAGCATCAGGTCGACCGTCTGCGCGGCTGGCGCCCAGAGGGTGAAACTGGTGTTGGCTTGGTCTAAATATTCCGCTCCAAGAGGAAGTTTATGGTGTCGTTTCACGGGTTTCGTGGAGTTTTCAGGAGGGCCAGGGAGCGGGCCTGAAGGGGGTATTCTTCGGTTGGCTTGTAGATTCCGTCGGGGCTCAGGCCGCCTTCGTGGGCGGTGTCGAGCAGGAGTTCCCATCGGGTCTCGCTGTCGCCGGGGAGGGTAAAGGGTATCTCGCCGTGGTGGGCGTTGAAGAGGAGCACGAAATCGTCGTCGGGCTCGGTGATCCCGGTAGCACGCACGATCAGGCCGAGGGATCGAGCGTAGCTGTTGCTCCATTGATCGTCGGTCATCTCTTCGCCGCTGGGGGTCAGCCAGATCGCATCCGGCTCGTGGTCCTCGGAACGTCCCTCGAAGAACCGGACCCGTCCGAAGGTTGGATGCTCGTTTCGGATGCTTATGACACGCCGAGCGAACGCGAGCAAGTCCTCGTCCGCCTCGGAGAGATCCCAATCCACCCAACTCGTCTCGTTGTCCTGGCAATAGGCGTTGTTGTTGCCGCCCTGGCTCCGCCCTATCTCATCCCCCGCCAACAACATCGGTACGCCCTGCGACAGAAAGAGCGTCGCTAGGAAATTGCGCTGCTGACGAGCGCGAAGCGCGACGATCTCCGGGTCGTCGGTCGGACCTTCGACACCACAATTCCAGGACTCGTTGGAGTTATCGCCGTCTTTGTTGTCCTCGCCGTTGGCCTCGTTGTGCTTGTCGTTGTAGGAGACTAGGTCGGCGAGAGGAAATCCGTCGTGGGAAGTGATGAAGTTTATGCTCGCCCGTGGACCGCGGTCGCCGTGGCCGAAGAGGTCGCTGGAACCCGTGATCCGGTAAGCAAGCTCCCCAACAAGCCCACCATCACCTTTCCAATACGACCGGACTTCATCCCGATATTTCCCGTTCCACTCCGAGAACGGCGCCGGGAATCCGCCGACTTGGTAACCGCCCTCCCCAACATCCCACGGCTCTGCGATGAGTTTCACGCCCGCGAGTACCGGATCCTGCCGGATAGCTTTCGCGAAAGCTCCCCACGGCTCGAAGCTGTGTTCCTCGCGCAACAGGGTAGTCGCCAGGTCGAACCGGAAGCCATCGACGTGCATCTCCTCGACCCAGTAGCGAAGGGAGTCCATCACCATCTGAAGGACGCGGGGATGATGCAGATCCAGGGAGTTTCCCGTCCCGGTGTAGTCCATGTAGTGGCGGGCTTCGCCGTCGACGAGCCGGTAGTACGCGGCGTTGTCTATACCTCTAAAGGAGAGCGTGGGACCGAGATGGTTGCCCTCGGCGGTGTGATTGTAGACCACGTCCAGAATGACTTCTAGGCCAGCGGAGTGCAGCCGTCGTACCATCGTCTTGAATTCGCCGACGGGGTCATCGGTCGCGGCGTAGCGGTTCTCGGGGGCGAAGAAACCTATCGTGTTGTAGCCCCAATAGTTGATGAGACCTTTGTCCACGAGGTGCTTGTCCTGCACAAAAGCGTGTACCGGCAGAAGCTCCACGGTCGTCACGCCGAGGTTCGTCATGTGCTCGATGGCGGCATCGGAGGCGAGACCCGCGTAAGTTCCGCGAAGGTGTTCCGGGACATCGGGATGAAGTTGCGTGAAGCCCTTGACGTGAAGCTCGTAGATGACGGCTTCCCGAAGCGGCGTTTCCGGTGGGCGGTCGTTGCCCCAAGTAAACGCTCCATCCACTACCCGGCTCTTCGGCATCCCGGCGGCGTTGTCGGTCTCACTTTTGGAGAGGTCCGTCTTCTTAGAGTTCTGCTTGTATCCGAAGTGGTCTTCGTTCCAGTCGAGATCCCCGACGTACGTCCTCGCGTAAGGGTCCAGCAGTAGCTTTGATGGGTTGAACCGATGGCCGCTCGCGGGATCATACGTTCCATGCACCCGGTAACCGTAGAGCTGTCCCGGTCGAACGTTCAGCAGATAGCAGTGCCAGACGCTCTCCGAGCGATCCCGCACCGGAATACGCTCCTCGTTGCCGTCACTATCAAACAGACAAAGCTCCACAGCCGAAGCGTTCTCCGAGAACAACGCAAAGTTGACCCCCGCGCCATCCCACGTAGCCCCCAGAGGATGGGGATTACCGGGCCAAACGACGCTGCGTTGTATCTCCGGGCTTGTCAAACCAGGCCGTTCCTTTCGTTAGTTTTTCAGTAAGTCTTGCCATGACTCCAGCACTCAGCTTCGCCCATCGTCGCGTTGATCCTCAAAGCGCTGCATGGCTCCAAAACACTTCACAAGTTTACCCGGTGACGGGTCCTTTCCAAGCCTATACACCACACCTAAGGTTGGCGGCGGTACTCAGCGCACGACAAGCGGTCTATACCACCTCAAGATAACCCGGGTAACCACCTAACTCATCCACTCAGTCATCATCTTCCTCTGGAGAACTCAGAGCTAGAAAGCAAGAAACATCTGGAAGATAAAGCAAACCCAGGAGCTAGTCAGGACTCTCTGAATTGCCGCTCCCCAAACTGTCTAGCGCTTCCTTCAGTGTGTCCACGCCCCGGACGAGCGTTTCAGAGGCCGCCCCAACGTAGCTGAGACGTAGGAATGAACCGGTTGGCTCGGCTGAAAACCAGTGCCTACCTGGGCTCACCACAACCCCGGCCCTCGCTGCTTCGGCTGCCACGAGAGCGTCGTCGGTCCCTTCGTACAGCGCCACCCACAGGTGCAGACCACCTCGGGGCACGACCGGTATCTTGAGCTCTGGCAGTTGCTCACGAACAGCGTACACGAGCGCGTCACGCCGAACCCGAAGCTCCTTGCGTACGCGACGGCGGTGCTTCTCCCACGCCGGCGAGGATAGAACATCCAGTGCCGTCTCCTGCAACGGGCCCGCAACGTAGAGATCGTTCACCAAGCGGGCAGCCTTTAGCCTGGTGAAAGCCGGTCCCTTGGCACACAGAGCCGCAATCCTCATACCGGGCGCGAGGATCTTGGTCAGGGATCTGATGTGGACGACGTGACCGTACGCATCGCTACTCGCCAGCGTCGGAGGCGGCTCGCCCTCCAGCGCGAAGTCGCGTGCCCAATCGTCTTCTATCACGAACGCCCCAGCGCCCTTGGCCACCTCCAGCACAGCATCGCGTCTCTCTGGAGCGAGCACTGCGCCGTGAGGATTGGCGTAGAGCGGCTGACAGTAAAATAGTCGCGAACCCGTGGAGGCAAATGCCTCCTCTAGAAGCTCGGGACGTACGCCATCTACGTCCGTGGGCACCGGCACCGGCACCAGACCCGCCGCCCGAGCGGCGGCCAAAGCTCCCACGTAGGTCGGTGACTCGAACAGAACCGGGGAGCCCGGCGCGGCTAGAGCCCGAAAAGCCGCTGAAAGCGCCGCCTGCCCGCCCGAGGCGATCACGGCGTCATGCATCCCGAAGCCGCCTCCCGCCTCTCTGGCGAACCACGCCCGGAGCTGTTCCAAGCCCTCGACCGGAGCCTTGTCCCAAGAGCCCGGTCGACGCGCCGCCCGACTCATAGCCGCAGAGAGCATGCCCAAGGGCTGAAGATCTTCAGAAAGGTAGCCGCTAGTCAGAGGCACCGTCCCGGACCTTGGAACCGCGAGTAGCTCCCCGAGGTTTTCCGCCGATACAGTCCTCTCACCCAAAGCGATGCCCTGCCAACCGAGATCCACTGGTTGAGACGGCGCCCCCCCGCGAGCGACAAAGCTCCCCCGCCCCGGCCTTGCCTCCACGAGACCTTCGGCGACGAGCCGCTGCACCGCCCGCTGTACCGTCACCGGCCCTGCCCGGTGACGCGCCATCAACTCTCTCACCGACGGCAGCCTCTCCCCAGGCGAACCAGCCCCGGCCACAGCCCTGAGTTCTTCAATTACACGCTCTGTTGTGTTATCTTTATTTATGAACAATAGTAGTAACGTTACCAGTGTGTCAGCGAAAACGCAAGATCCT
>JBGTFQ010000103.1:0-3667 GCA_041747155.1 Rubrobacteraceae bacterium | reverse complement strand
TCCGACGCTGACCGTCCGGCCCCGAAGTCCACCAGCCTCCACTGCCTCGGCAATGGAATCGGCCGCAGCTTCGCGATCCACGACCACGCCTCGCTTGAGACCTTGACTCGGAACCTCAGCGAGCGCGTCTACTTCTACCGTCTCGCGGCGGCTGTCAACCCGTCCAGCAATAGCGACTATCTTGGTTGTCCCAACGTCTATTCCGTAGAGAGTCCTCTGCGCCACGGGCCGACCCGCTATCCGTTCCGCTCGGTCCCAGAGACCACGACCCGGCCCGGCGAGCGCAAGTCGAAACGACCCGCATCGGGGTTCCGCTCCATGATGTCTCGCAGGACTTTCGCCTGCCCGTCGCGGACGACCTCTCCGAAGATGATCTGCCTGCCTTCCACCGTGGCCTGAACTCCCGCCGCGTCGACTGCATCCACCGAGTCGAGGTCAACCCCATTGTCTTTCAATATCTCGACTGTTTTCAGGATGTCGTTCAACCGCTCACCGTCCAGACTCACGCTTTCAAGATCCGACCTTCCAAGCCCCGGAAGCTCCGTCCCGTCACCCGCCATGATCTCCCGCCGCCCTTCAAGTTTGGCGTCAATAATAGCCACTCGTTCCTCAACCTC
Organism: Rubrobacteraceae bacterium; assembly: GCA_041747155.1. Lineage (GTDB taxonomy): Bacteria > Actinomycetota > Rubrobacteria > Rubrobacterales > Rubrobacteraceae > JACDDK01. The sequence continues at coordinate 3,050 of JBGTFQ010000103.1, read as the reverse complement.
GACTACAACTATACCTGAACTCCACTTCTTGGTCACCTTGACACCTTTAACCCAAGGATTAGTCTTTATCTCGTCTTCGAGTGAATCCGTGTTGAGAGTAAGTAGGCTGGCACGCTCTGGAACGGCTTCCCAGGCATTGGCTGCGGGGTACATTCGGTTACCTTCGACGCGGACTCCGGCTAGGGGCTCAGAGAGGTAAGAGGTCAAGAAGACGGCTGCGGCTGTAATGATGGCCGCGGCCCCGGAGATGAGGGTTGCGCCGAGGAGTTTGCGCAGGGTCAGCTCCCGTTCTCCGCCAAGGCGAGGAATTCTTCACCGGCGCGGGAGATGTCGCCTGCTCCCATTGTCAGGACGGTGTCACCGCTGGCCGATATCTGGCTCAGGACTTTGGGGATGGCGTGTCGGTCGGGTATGTAGTAGACGTCGGGATGGTCGCGAGTCTCGCAGATAGCGTCGACTAGGAGTTTGCCGTTCACTCCGGGGAGTGGCATCTCGCCCGCGCCGTATACGTCGGTTATGAGGACTGCGTCGGCATCGGAGAAGGCCTCCCCAAACTCCCGGTGGAATTGGCGGGTGCGCGAGTAGCGGTGGGGTTGGAAGACGGCGATCACCCGTCCCTCCGGAGCTATGGTGGCGCGTGCCGCGTCGAGCGTCGCAGACAGCTCAGTAGGGTGATGAGCGTAGTCGTCGATCACCCGTACCGAAGCCCGCTCGCCCTTGAGCTGGAACCTGCGCCGGACACCACCGAAATCCTTAAGACTCGTCGCGGCCTCGTACGCATCGTGTCCGAGCCACCGTGCGATGGCGACAGCGGCGAGTGAGTTCAAGATGTTGTGCCGACCGAAGACTCCTAGCTCTACGATGCCGCGCTCGCGTTCGTTCTCGAAGAGCCTGTAGGAGTTCGCGGACAGGATCGCGGCTCGCAGGTCGCCGCTCTCGATACCGTAAGTCGTGATCTCGCAAGGAGCATCCGCTACGACTTGAAGGCAACAGGGATCGTCGGCCCAAGTGACGAGGTGGCCGTCAGCTGGGAGCGCGGAGACGAATTTCTCGAAGGTCTGCATCACATCCTCCAGAGAGGAATAGAAATCCGGGTGATCAAATTCGACATTCGTGATCACGGCTGCGGTGGGCCTCAGATGCAATAGGGACCGGTCGGATTCGTCGGCTTCGGCCACTATGATGTCGGAGTCGCCTTGCAGCACGTTGCTGCCCGTGTCGTTGAGCTCGCCACCGACGAGCGCGGTTGGACTGTCTCCCAGGGCTCGGAGGGCGTGGGTCGTCATGCTGGTGGTTGTCGTCTTACCGTGGGTTCCGGCTATGGCGATGCCACGAGCCCCCTCTAGGATCGAAGCCAGGGCGGCAGCGCGGGGGATTATCGGGATCGAGCGCCGTTGGGCTTCGAGGTATTCGAGGTTCGTCGGCGGTATAGCTGTGGAGGTTACGACTTGATCCACGTCCCCTACTTGCTGGGAAGCGTGTCCTATATAGACCGGTATCCCGGCGCTTTCGAGGGCGCGAGTGTAGTTGGACTCCTTGAGATCCGAACCCGTGACTTCGTGTCCGCGGTCTTTGAGGATTTTGGCGATGCCACTCATACCGGCGCCACCGATGCCGATCATGTGTATCTTCATCTCTGTGCCTCCTTGCTGGCGGCGAGCAGCCTCTCGGCTACGTCGTCTGCCGCGCCAGGTGTCGAGAGCGACTTCATGCGATCCGCTAACTTGTCCCGGCGTTCATTGTTTTTCAACAGGTTTTCGATCCGGTCGCGCAAATTTCGCGCGTCGACTTCGAAGTCAAGCATCAACTCAGCCGCGTCGTTCTCCGTGAAGTAACGGGCATTGTGGAGCTGATGGTCTCCAGTCGCGTACGGGAAAGGTATCAGGATACCAGGCCGTCCGGCAGCGGCGGTGTCGAAGAGCGAACCAGCCCCCGATCTTATAACCACCACGTCAGCAGCAGCCACGTATTTCCATATGTCGTCTACATACTCAAGGATGCGGTGTCGGGGGTTCTCGGTTGAAAGCTGCGAGAAATCCCTGCGACCGGAGATCTGGACTACCGTATAGTCGGTCGACTCCTTGAAAGCCTCGGCAGCAGCGAGGTTTATCCGCAAAGCCCCACCGCTTCCCCCAAAGATAAGGACCACCGGAGGTTTCAGATCCAACGCCGCCAGAGCCTCCGCTCGATCCACGCGAAAGAACTCCTCGCGAGTCGGCATCCCAACCCAAGCAGCCCCCCGCAATTTTTCTCGAGCCGCCGGGAACGTGACCAGCACTTCTTTCGTAAAGCGACTGGCGAACCGATTGACCCTACCAGGAACAGAGTTTTGCTCATGCAAAAACGTCGGAATCCCCAGAGCACGAGCCGCTATCACCGCTGGAGCACTCGCGTATCCCCCCACTCCCAACACAGCACCCGGCTTGAAGGCTTGTATTATGCGTTTACAGGAGAAAATAGCGCGGGCGAATAGTGTTAGAGCTTTGGCTCGGGCCAGGGGGGTTCCGGCGAGGCCTGTAAGGGGAAGGCGGTGGATCCGGTATCCGGCTTCCGGGGCGAGGCGAGATTCTATGCCCGATTCAGAGCCGATAAATTCCACGGTCGCGCCTCGGGATCGGAGGCTATCGGCCACGCATAGCGCGGGGATCGCGTGTCCTCCCGTTCCGCCTCCGGCTATTAGTATCCGTTGGTTTCCGGCGGTTTGAGGGAGAGACTCCATGCGCTCGTTCACCGTCCTTCGCTATTCGATAGAGGGCTCCGGTTGCGGCAAAGCAGACGATCAGGCTGGATCCCCCATAGCTCAAAAAGGGTAGCGTCATGCCAGCCAGAGGTAGAACGCCCATCGCGGCTCCGATGTTGAAAGTCGCCTGAACAGCGAACATCGTCGAGATACCGGCGGCCACGCACCGGGCGAGTACGGTTGGGGCGGCCAGAGATATGCGGAACCCGGAGAGGACGAGGTAGCAGAAAGCCAGGATGACGCCGATCATCCCGAGAAGGCCCAACTCTTCGGCCACGAGCGCGAACATCATGTCCGTCCCGATCTCCGG
>JBGTFQ010000102.1:0-20012 GCA_041747155.1 Rubrobacteraceae bacterium | reverse complement strand
GCGCTACGTCCCGACTGCGGGCGGTATTATAGCAGCCGTTTGGCGGGTGTCCTAAACAGCTAGAAACGCCGCGTCGCGACCGGCGTAGAGTTCCAGGGAGCTTGCGATGGCTTCGGCGACGGTTGCCGGGTAGTAGGCGTCGGTGGCTAGTTCGAGATCCTCGGGATTCGTGAGGTGCAGAGGTTCGACCATGACCGCTGGGATGTTGGTCTCGCGCAGTATATTGTACGAGCGCCCAAACTCGCCGATGTCCGGCACATCAAGGGCGCGGCTGACGCCTCGTTGGACGTAGGTGGCCGCCATCTGGCCTCGATGGGACTGGTATCCTAGCCGCTCGAAGTAGTAGGAGGCCGAGCCTCGGGCTGTTGGGGTGTCGTGAGCGGCGTGGTGGATGGAGATGACCATCTTCGCGCCGGAGGAGTTCGCCAGAAAGGCCCGGTTGGCCGAGGATACTTCTTCGTCGCCGCTGCGGGTCAGTAGGATCTCATTGGCCGGTAGGATCTGGGAGAGTTCCTGGGCGACCGCGAGGTTGAGGTTGGACGCGGTGAGCCCTGTAGGCGCCACGTAGCCTGTCTGCGAGCCTCCACCTGCGGCATCGACAACAATCGTACCGGTAAAGAAATCTTCCGGGTAGTATCCACCGTTCTTATCCGGGAGCTGGTGGGTCCCGAGGGATTGCCCGGCGTACGTGTTCAGGGTCTTAAAGACGAGGTCGTCTACAACGCCGTCCACTTGCAGGCCAGCGTTCTTCTGAAAGTCTCGTACTGCGCGGGCGGTACGTACATCGAAAACACCATTTACGGCTCCAGGGTCGAAGCCCAGATCGTTCAGCATTCGCTGGAGTTCGACCACGTCCGCTCCGCGGGAGTGATCGTGGCGCAGGTAGAGGAGTCGTTCTCCGGGTCGGAAACCGGCTTCAAAAACTTCGCGCCAGGTTATCTCACCGACAAGTCCGTCCGCCAGAAGTCCCATGAGTTGCTGGAAGGTCTTTACGGCCCACATCGTGCGCGGACCAAAAACACCGTCGATGCCACGGTTGCCGAGATCCAAGCCCATCGTCGTAAGACGGGTCTGAAGGTCCACGACTTCCCGGCCCCGGTCTCCTCTACGCAGCGTCCGCACGGAAGCCTAGATCATCCTCTCAAGTCTCTGTCGAAAAACCGAGCGCCGGGCATGTGAAAGCCCCGACGCCCGAAAGCTCTTCGGTGATGTGACGGACAGAGGTATTAGCCTTCGACTACCCCGAGAATGTCTTCGGAGTCCAGGATCATGTACTCCTCGTCGTCCAGCTTGATCTCGGTCCCCGAGTACTTGGCGAAGACGATCCTGTCTCCCTCGCCGACCTCGACCGGTACGCGCTCGCCGTCGTCGTTCAGCTTACCCTCGCCCACAGCCACGACTTCGGCCATCTGCGGCTTCTCTTTAGCGGTGTCGGGCAACACGATACCCGAGGCCGTCTTCTCCTCGCGCTCGACCATCTTTACCAGCGCACGAGCACCTAGCGGTTTGAACTTCATCGAACTACCTCCTCTAATCTTGCACTACGTTCCGTCTCGGATTACCGGCGTCACCGGCGATCCCCAAAAATCACGCCCGAGATTGTAACCGCAAGGGTTGCAAGGCGCAATAGAGTTTCGAGCTTTACAGCCCGAGTTGCGATGTGAGTTGCGTTTTGGGCAACGCGCCTACGGCCTGCTGGCGAACCTCTCCATCCTCGAATCGAGCGATGGTCGGGATGCTGGAGATCCGGTAGCTCATCGCCGTCTGCGGGTTGTCGTCGACGTTCAGCTTGACGAAACTCACATCCTGGCGATCCTCGCTCATCTCCTCCAGTATCGGGGAGATCCTGCGGCACGGCACGCACCACGGCGCCCAGAAGTCCACGATCACAGGCTTCTCGGACTTCAAAACGTCGCTCTCGAACGTCGCGTCGGTTACCTCGCTAACCGCCATATGCCTTCTACCTCCGTCACTTTGAAATGACTACTCACAACCCCGGCATTCTAGCACGCCCCGGCAACGGTTCCCGACGAAGAACCGCCGACTACGAACTTCCCCTAAACTCGGCCTCTCTCCGAAAGCTCGGAGATCAGTTCGACCCGAACTTGCTCCGCGAGATCCTCGGCCCGGCGAGGGTCAAAGAGCGCGGCTCCGAGAGTCTCGGCGTTGGCCGCAGCGCACCCGGCAGCCAACCGAACGGCCTCGGCATCCGACTGCTTGCGATGCAGAAGTCCCGCCAGAAGACCGGCTAGATAAGCGTCTCCACTCCCGATGGTAGAAACAGCTTCGACCGTGGGCGCGAGAGCCCAAACCGGGCCGCCACCGTTATCCAAATAAGAGTGTCCCTCGGGCAGCGTGATGCTCGCGGCGTTCGCACCAAGCTCGCCGAGACGACCGAGACCCCGCACGAAATCGTCTCGCTCCAGAAAGTCGAAGCCGACCACACTCTCGGCCTCGGTCTGGTTGGGGCTTATTAGTGAAGGCGAAACCTTCATGAGGGCTCGCAGGGTAGCGGGTGGCGCGTCCACTACTGTGTACAGTCCGCGCTCGCACGAGCGTTGGACGAGACCCACCAGAAAGCTATCTTCGAGGTTTGGGGGGAGGCTACCGGCGAAGACAACCGCTGTAGCGTACTCCATCAGGTGCTCCAGGCGACGCGAGAATTCGCGGGTCTCGGCGGGCGTGACTTCGGGGCCATACTCGTTGATCTCGGTCTGCGTTGCGGCCATTGGATCTACTATCGCGGTCGAAGTCCTTGAGAGTCCTTCTATCTCTACGAGATCAAAGGGTATTGCAGCCTCCGATAGCCCGTCACGAATGGCGTCGCCGTTGCGACCTCCGGCGAAGCCCGTCGCCAAAACCGGCACGTCCAGACATCTGAGAGCCCGAGCGACGTTTATTCCCTTGCCACCCGCGAGCGAGATGCTCTCGGGCGCACGATGCCGCTGTCCGAGCGTTAGGCTGGGCACGACGAGCGTCCGAGCCACGGCAGCGTTCAAGGTGACGGTAAGGATCATAAATCCCCTTCCTTCCCTCTTTAATCTTCTCTAAAAACCCCGCTCACGGTATACCACGCCCGCTGCGGCAGCGAGGCTTTCTCATAGCCGCGCTTTGCGACCAACGCGCTCTTCCCGACCTGCTCGCCATCAACCGTAGCGACCACGCTCCCGAGCCGCGTTCCCCGCTTGGCGGAGTCGGGCATCTCCTTCATTATCTCTACCTCGCGCTGTACTTTCGAGTCCGCATCCACCAGACCCAAGACATCTTTTTTGGCGACCAGACCGATCTCCTTATCCCTCCGATAAGGTACGTCGGCTTTGGTATAGAGATCCCCTCGGGCAACGATATTTGGACGCTCATGGGCGACGAAACCGTATTCCAAAACCTTCGCCGCCGCTCCGAAACGATCCTCTTGAGAGTCGAGCAGAACCGCCACGTACGACTCGCCCTCCGCGCCTGCGGATGCGACAAGGCTCGAACCTGCCGCCGGAGTGGTGCCGGTCTTTACCCCGGTTGCCGGTGCGTATCCGGCGAGGAGTTCGTTGGTGCTGGCTAGCGGTATCTCGCGGTCCTGGGTAGTTATCGTGGCAGCGGGCGTAGCGACCATCTCGCGAAACTCCGGGTACTCGAAAGCCAACCAGGTCATCTTTGCGAGATCCTGGGCCGTCGAATAGTGGTTCTCTTCATCTAGTCCGCTCGGGTTCTCGAAATGGGTGTCGTCTAGGCCCATCTCTGCGGCACGCTCGTTCATCATCCCGACGAAACGTTCAGCGGAGCCATCTCCGAGGTGTTCGGCCAGCGCGTAGACTGCGTCGTCGCCCGAGGAGATCAAGCTAGCCTGCAATAACTCTCGGACGCTCAAGGTGTCACCGGGATACAGGCCGACATTGCTGTACTCGGGGATGGCATAGGACGCGGCCTCCGCGGAGACTGTCACCTCAGCGTCGGGATCCGCCTCCTCGAAAGCGAGCATAGCCACCATGATTTTAGTGGTCGAAGCCATCGGCAACCGTTTTGTGGACGCTTTTCCCGCAAGTGTCTGACCACTCTCAAGATCCGCCAAAACCCACGCTCTCGAAGCTACTTGAGGCTCGGATACGGTCTCAGGAAGCGGTACTTTTTCGAGCTTGACGCCGTCGGATTTCGCCAACACTGGCGGCATCGAGGCGAACAAGAACAGGCCGAAGAGCGCGAGTGCGTACGTGATCCAACAGGCTTTTATGTGCGATATAGCGTTCAAGGATTCGGAGAGTATAAATGAGGAGCGTACAAAGTCACTACAAGATGACTGATGCGGACAAGATCCCGGATCGCCTATATACTCGGAGCGTCTTGAAGTTCACCGTCGCACACCACCTCCGAACCCTATGAGACGCTTCATCGTCGTGGCCGTCGTCGTCATCGTAGTAGCGGTTGGCTACCGGAGTTACGGCGGCGCGGAGACGGGTACAGGTACGCTAACACTTCAGCAACCCGCCCCAACACAGGGTGAGCCAGCGCCACGTTTCCAACAGAAAGACATCGATGGCGAACCTTTCGAGATCTCCGACGACGGTGTCCACGTTCTAATGTTCTGGAGCACGCTAAATCAAGGCTCAAACAAGGCTCGTCCTGGCTTCGAAAAGCTTGCCCGCGAGTACAGCGACGATGGCGCGAATTTCGCCGCCGTATACGTAGGCAGCGTCCCAGAGGACAACGACAAACCGTACAGTATCCTTCAGGATTCCCGAGGCTCTCTAACCTCCCGCTACAACATAAAACGAGTTCCACGAGTCTTCGTAGTAAAAGATGGGACGATCACAGCGGTCCAAAATGAATATTTCGATGAGTACATCGAAGACCTCGAAATCGAGATACAAGAAGCTCTGGGCCAAGAACCCGGCAAGTAGAATCACCAAAAGAAAGGAGTCCACATGACCCGAGAGAGCATAGTCCAACTAATAGGCGTAGCCGTTTTCATAGCGACCGTGGTAGTCACGGTATTTGCGATCGTCCACCTATTCGCAGCCTAAGGACGATCAGCTAGCCAGCCGGTTAGAACTTCAGCTTTTTCTGGTTGTCTGACTTGCCAAAAGCCGCCGGAGGCGTCGTGCCCAAACGCTGACTGGCTCATGAAACCCCTGCGGCCTGTAACTCTTCACGAGTCCGGCGGGCGGCGTCTTGAGCGGCTTGGCGATAATCCACGTTTGCGTTTTCGTAGGCGTAGAGGATGTTTCGGCTGCTGTTGACCAGGACTCCCCCACCACGAGCGTCTAGCAACGCTCGCACGTCCGAAGCGCCTCCGCCCTGCGCCCCGTATCCGGGGGCCAGGAACAATGTGTTAGGCAGCAACTCGCGCACTCGATGACCTATCTCGGGATGAGTTACGCCCACAACGGCTCCCGTGTCCGGGTAGTCACCGCCGCTGGATAGCTCCGCGACCAGCCGAGCGGCTCGCTCGTAGACTGGGGGGTCGCCGATGCTTTGTATCTCGGATGAAGAGGGATTTGAGGTCGCCACGAGCACGAACGCGCCGCCGCCTCTTTCGAGTCGTCGGGTTTCTTCGAGGAACGGCAGTACGGCATCGGCACCCATGTATGGGTTGACGGTTACGCATTCCGCGTTGAAGGTTCGCAGATGAGCTTCGGCGTAGGCGGTGGCGGTCGCGCCGATATCGCCGCGTTTCACGTCCGCTATCACGGGTAGGCCGAGGTCGTGAGAAGCTTGGATCAGGGCCGAGTAGATCTCCGTGCCGGGGACTCCCAGACGCTCGAAATAGGCTGCTTGGATCTTGACCGCAGCAACATCCTCGTGGACGGCTTCGAGGATTCCCAAACAGAACTCGTGGACGGCCTCCGCCGGTGTCGCGGCTCGCGCGAGAATTTCATTTGGGAGCCGGTCGGGTGTGGGATCCAAGCCCACCACAAGCGGGCTTCCGACGCGCCGGGCGGATTCCAGGAGAGCCTTCAAAACTCGACCGGAGCGCTTTTGGGCGAACAAAAGCCGCGGAGTGGAATTCTCCGCGGCGGGTGAAGCAAGTGGTTCAGGTTACTTCAGGGAGTCTTTCAGAGCGTTACCGGCGGTGAACTTAGGAACCTTCGAAGCCGGGATGTTGATCTTCTGCTTCGTCTGCGGGTTGATGCCTTCGCGGGCGTTGCGATTCTGCACGTAGAATTTGCCGAAACCCGTGATCTGGACGGTGTCGTCCTGCTTGAGAGCGTCGGTTATGACGTTGGTGAAAGCGTCGAAAAACTTCTGAGCGTCGCTCTTCGACCCATTGCCCTCGTCCGCTATCTTCTCTATCAACTGCGTTTTATTCACGTTCGTTGACCTCCTGTGATGGCCGGTTCGTTTGCATTTGTCGCCATCTCGACTTTGATCGGACGACTATAACAGAGGCTGCCATCAACCTCAATCTCCAAAGTCTACCCGTAGATCCGCCATTTCAAGCACCGTTTTGAAAGGATACCCACCAATTTCTGGTTCGGAGGCCCCCTCTCGCCGGTCGAGAACAGCCAATATCCCCGAAACCGATGCCCCCATCTCGTCCAATCTTCGGGCAGCCTCCACAGCCTGGGTGCCGGTAGTCACGACATCCTCGATGAGAGCCAACTTATCGCCTTTCTGGAGATTCCCTTCAACGCCTCGCCCAGTCCCGTAAGCTTTGGTCTCCTTACGGACCACGACGTAGGGCAGGCCGGTCGACAACGAAGCCGCCACTACCAGCGGCACCGCCCCGAGAGCGACCCCAGCGAGGCGAGTCACGCCGTCTGGGATCATCTCCGCAAGCGCGTCGCCGAGATCTCTTAGAAGCTCTGGTTCAGTGGAGAAAAGATACTTGTCGACGTAAAATTTGCTCTTCTTACCGCTGGAGAGTACGAAATCCCCTTCCAGCAGCGCGGCTTCGCGAACACGATCCGCGAGGCTAGCCTCTGGGGTCAAGCTCCGGATTCTCCGAGTTCTCGCTCTCGACTCTCCAAGCCCTGAAGAGCTTCGTCGAAAGCATCGAAGCTGACATTCTCTAGCCGGGCTCCGTGGCGTTCGTTCTCTTCAGCAGCGGCTCGCAGAGAAGCTTCGATGCCGTCGTTGACCTCTGAGAGTAGCTTTATGGCCCTCTCAAGAGTCTCGACGACTTCACCGTCCGGGGCGTTCGACAGGGAATCAGAGATGTGCTCCAACTCTTCCACACGGCCTTCAAGGTCTTCCGTGGATGGGGGAATTTTTCTTGCGAGATCTCTCATTGGCGGAAACTATACATCAATCGCGATCACGGTTTCTTTCTCTCTCGGCGGCCCGGCCAAGCAAAAGGCCCAAAGCACCTGCTGCCAACGTGAGTCCCAGAAACGGCAAAACACCCGCCACCAGGAGTCCAAAACCCGCTCTTAGCAGGAGAAAAGCCGCCAGAAACGCCAACAGAACGACGACGGGGATAGCGAGTATTAGGATCAGCAGTGGATTCTTGGAGAACATCTACTTTGTCACCCGGTCGATGGCTTTGTGGAGGTCCCGGATCATCTCTTCCGATCCCCCATCCTCCTCGGCTCGCTCTTCCACAAAGTCTTTTAGAAGTACAGTGTTGACCTTACGGATGGCCGCGAAGATGGCGTTTGTCTGCTGCACGACTTCGGCGTAGGTCACGTCGCCGTCTTCTACCATTTTGGAGACACCGCGCACGTGTCCCTCGATGCTCTTGAGCCGTCGCTGAACCTCGATCTTGGTCTGCTTCTGCAAGCCTTACCTCCCGTTCCGCTCGAATTCCGCCAGCAAATCAACCACCACGCTCGCGTCGTGAAACGGTACGTCACCATCCGGCAAATGCTGAATTCGCTCATGCCCCTTACCCGCCACGACGACAACATCCCCTTCCCGTGCGTCCCCGAGAGCTAACTTGATAGCCTCCCGACGATCCAGGACCGTTTCTAGTCGACCATCCGTTCCAGAGGCTACCTGAGCGGCGATCTCGGTTGGGTCTTCTCCGTAAGCGTCGTCAGTGGTTATTATGCCTCTGTCGGCCAACCGGACAGCGACTTTCCCCATCAGGGGACGCTTCGCGCCGTCGCGCTCCCCAGCAGCCCCAAAGACGCAGATGACTCGCCCAGCGCTCCTGGCATCCACGACGCCCCGCGCAACCTCTAGCACCGCCTGGAGCCCCACGTCGGTGTGAGCGTAGTCCACAATAACCTCGAAACCTCGGTCGCTAGCCGCCGCGACCCGCTCGAATCGGCCCGGAACCTGCGGCATCTCGGCAACAGCCTCTCGGAGCACCGATTCCTCGACCCCGATATCCAGCGCAAAAGCTGCGGCCCCGGCTACATTCAGCACGTTGTACGGACCAAGAAGCGGCATTTCCAGCGCGAGTCGTCCTATTTTGGTTTCTAACTCGAAGGCTGTCCCTCGGCCCGTCGCCCGCACATCGTTCACCCGGTAATCCGCGCCCTCCACGCCGCCGAAGGTTTTTACGTTCTCGGCTTCTTTGGCGAGTCGGCGACCGTAGTCGGACTCGGCGTTCGCGAGCTTCGAACCCGTCGAGCGGTAGAAGAGTTCGCGTTTGGTGGCGTAGTAATTCTCCATCGAGCCGTGTAGGTCGAGGTGATCCCGGGTCAAGTTCGTAAACAATGCTCCTGAAAACTTCGTCCCCGAAACTCTCTGCAGCGCGATCCCATGAGAAGAAACTTCCATAACAACTCGCCGCGCTCCCGAATCCCGCATCTCCGCCAACGTACGCTGCACCTCAACAGCCTCGGGCGTCGTATGAGCCGCCGCACGTCTCTCCCCTCGGACCACGATCTCGGCGGTTGTCGTCAATCCAACGTCGCCCTCGCCATAAGCCGCGGCCAGGATCGCATACAGCGCGTAAGAGGTGGTCGTTTTCCCGTTGGTCCCCGTCACGCCGTAGACTTCCATATCCTCTGACGGAGCTCCAAATCCGGCGCAAGCCAGAGCCGCCAACGCCGCCCGAGCATCAGGCACCACGACGACCGGGCCCCCCGGCAAGTCGCGTTCGGCGACGATGAGAGCGGCACCTTTCTCAAGAGCCGACACGACGAATTCGAGACCGTCGCGCTTGAAACCCGGCACCGCGACAAACGCGAAGCCAGGCTCGACCTTTCGAGAATCGTGGGTCACGCCAGTCACGCCTTCCAGACCCGACGGTAAAATTGTATGCAGTGTTCGTGACAGAGTATTCGCGTCGATAAACATAACCGCAGTTTAACAAGGCCGACGTCGGAGGAATTCAAGAAACGCCGTAACATTCCCGAAACATTGTCGCAAACATTTCTTAAACGGGGCCAAAAGGTGGTTTTTGAGAAAAAAGTATGAAAAAACACTAGATATTGCGGTGACTGAGATGAAACCGTGTGTTAGTCTACCGCAGTCATTTTTACGAAAACTTAACAAACTGGAGCAATCGGTGCGTAGTTTTTTGTAGAGAGTCTTTGAGCTGTTGTTGGCGTAAGTCAGAGAGAGGAGACGGATGGCGACCGAGAACACCATTTTACTGACGGGACGTACGGACGAGCTTTTGAGTAGGGGGCGGGTTCAGGGTTTCATCAGTACGGAGGAAGTCGCCGACCTATTACAGGCGGGGGATCTCTCAGCATCGGAAGTAGAGGATTTCTACACGACGCTGGAGGAAGAGGAGATCTCACTGGTCGAGAACGAGCCTCAGGAGGTTGCGGTGGTAGCCGCCGCGCCCGCCGCCGCAGTCGTTAACGCGCCGAGGTTGCAGATACAGCACGCTGTCTCCACGGGCGACTCCATTCGGATGTATCTGGCGGAGATCGGGCGAGTCAAGTTATTGACGCACGCCGATGAGATCCGGCTGGCAAAGGGTATTGCTCGGGGTTGCAAGAGATCCAAGGATCGCCTCGTCGAAGCGAACTTGAGGCTCGTGGTCTCTATCGCCAAGAAATATCGAAATCGAGGAGTGTCTTTTCTGGATTTGATCCAGGAGGGCAACTTGGGTTTGATCCGGGCGGCTGAGAAGTTCGATCACGACAAGGGCTTCAAGTTCGCGACTTACGCAACTTGGTGGATCCGGCAGGCCATCACCCGCGCCATAGCGGACAAGGGACGCACCATCCGCATCCCGGTCCACATGGTCGAGAAGGTAAACAAGTTTCACCGGACACACCGCCGCATGACGCAAGCTCTCGGACGCGAACCGTTCGACGAGGAAATCGGCCACGAGTTAGAGATCACGGTAGACGAGATCATGCGTCTCCGCGAGATCAGCCAAAGGGCCATCTCCCTTGAGACCCCGGTCGGCGAAGAGGATTCCTCGCATCTGGGGGACTTCCTGGAGGATGCCACGACCGTCACCCCGAATGACGCGGTGAGCGAGTCGCTGCTCAAGCTGCATCTGCGTGAGGCGCTCAACGAGCTGCCCGAGAGGGAGCGTCAGATCATCGAGCTACGCTTCGGCATGAAGGACGATAGGCCGCGCACTTTGGAAGAAGTCGGTCGGGAGTTCGACATCACCCGCGAGAGGGTACGCCAGATCCAGATGAAGACACTCAACCTTCTGCGCGAACAGCGCCGCACCCAGAACCTGCGTGAGTACCTCCGCTAGCCGGGACACTTCAGAAGAACTAAACGAGTTCGTTCGCGAGGTAGCATTACTCGCGGGCGAACTTCAACTATCCCGCCTAAATCGCCCCGGAGACATCCGGGAGAAGCAACCCAAAGATATCGTGACCGAGGTCGACCTTCTGTGCGAGGAAGCCATGATCTCCGCGATAGAGAAACAATGCCCAAACGACTCCATCCTCTCAGAAGAACGGGGCGGTGAGATCTCCCCCACCGGCAGAACGTGGCTCCTTGACCCGGTGGACGGCACCGCAAACTTCTCGCGGGCCAACCCAATGTTCTGCTCCTGCGTAGCCATCCTCGAAGACGGCGTCGTAACACACGCCGCCTTAGCCGCCCCAAGACTAAGGGACTTGTACCACGCCCGCCTCGGCGGTGGCGCGTACCTCGAAACCGGCGGAGAGACCTTCCCATTGAGAGTTTCAGAGACGGCAGATTTGGAGTACGCTTTCGTTGGTGCGGACATTTCGTTCATAGCGCATGGCGGCAACCCACGCCGGGAAGGAATTCAGAAAGTCTTCGACACCGCCTGGCAGTCGAGGTCTCTCGGTAGCGCCGGAGTTCGGGGAGCCTGGTTAGCGGCGGGCTACCTGGATATCTCCATCGGGACCCGCAATACGGCCTGGGACTACGCCCCGACGGTTCTACTGGTGAATGAGGCCGGTGGTCGCGCTACGGACCTCTCAGGAGGAGTCTGGACACCGGAATCAGACGGTTTGGTGGCAACGAACGCGGCTTTGCATCAGCCGGTGATTAAGCTACTAAACCCCTAGAAATCCGGTATATCCACTAGATCCCCATCGTTGTTTCCTGGCTTGGGTTGAGCATTGGGGCGCTGATTGGATTGCTGTTCTCTTCGGGGAGTTGACTGGCGGTTCTCTCTACGCTTCGAGCCTTGTTTCCGGCGAGGGTTCCTTTCGGGGGTAACGGTTGGAGCGGTCGTCACCGTCGTGACGGGCGCAGCGGTGACTTCAGGGGTGGATTCCACAGGTGGAGCTACGGTTGGTTCCACAGGTTGCGGTTCGGAGGTTGTCTCGGTAGCTCCTTCTTCACCGGAGCGTAGCTTGTCCAGGAAGTCTTGGAATGACGAGCTGGCTCCGGTGGTTTCAGCTTCTTTGTAGGCTCGTCCACCAGTCTTCTTGTCGAGTTCGAAGTCCGGGCTTGGCTTGTCGAACTCTTGCTCGGGAAATTCCTGGACGGCTTCGCTCATGTAGTTGGACCAAATATCCAGCGGATAGTTTTCGCCGTTGATTTCGTCGAGACCGTTTACATTAACCATTGATTTTGGCTTGGGATAGCCGACCCATACGCTAGTGGCGAGTTGAGGCACGTACCCGACGTACCAGGCATCCCGAAACCTCTCCGTAGTGCCGGTCTTTCCGGCGGATGGTCGTCCCAACTCTTCGTCGAGATCATGGAACTGGCTTGCGGTCCCGTCTTCAACCACACCGCGCAGAGTTTCAGTGGTGACGGCGGCCTCATCCCTGGAGAGAGCGCGGTTGCCCTTCAGTCTATGACTTTCGAGAACGACTTCCTCGCCGCTTTTCTCGCTTGTGACCTTCTCGACCAAATAGGGCTCCATGTGAACGCCGGAGTTCGCGAAAGTCGAGTAGGCCGAGGCCATCTCTAGCGGGGTCAGTCCTATGCGGACACCTCCGATAGCGGTCGCGGGATATGGATCCAACTCCGTCTCTATACCGAGGTCACCGGCCATCTCGACAACTTTCTTCATCCCCAGGTCGAGGGCGAGTTGAACGAAGACCGTGTTGTCGGATTGCTCGGTGGCCTCCTCGATACTTATAGGTCCACGCTCTTTGTTGTCGTAGTTGTTTACTTCGTAGAATGGCTCGTCGGCTCCCTCGGGCAGCGGTATTTTGAGTGACTCGGACTTGTAGAGGCTTTCGGGCGAGATCCCCTGTTTTATGGCCTCAGCGAGCACGAACGCCTTGAAGGTACTGCCGGGCTGACGCTGGGCCTGTGTAGCCAGGTTGAACTTGACCTGCTCGAAGTCGGAGCCGCCGACTAGAGCCCGGACAGCCCCGGTGCTGGGTTCCACGGAGACGAGAGAGGCTGACGGGTCGCCGTCTTCCGGGGTTACTACAGAGCCGACCGCTTCGTTAGCGAGTTCTTGGAGGGTGGGATCCAGGGTCGTCTGTATCTTCAGACCGCCTTCGTAGACCACATCGTCGCCGTATTCTTGGGCCAACTCTTTCTTCACGGCGTTGAGGAAATATTCGTTGTCGTTCTTGTACTCGACCCGGCCACGGGACACGCCAAGGTCGCTGTTCACAGCTTCCTCGTGTTCTTTCTTGGTGATGTCACCGTACTGGAGCATATTGTCGAGGACCACATCACGGCGTTTGCGGGCGCTTTCGGGGTCGGTGAACGGATCGTAGGTTCCAGGGAGGTTGATGATCCCGGCCAGCATCGCCGATTCGGAGAGGGTGAGATCCTCGGCACTCTTCGAGAAATATGTTTTGGCCGCAGCTTCGGCCCCGTAGGCGTTCGCGCCGAAGTACACCGTGTTGAGGTACTGTTCCAGGACATCTTTCTTGGTGTGATTGTCCTCGTATTGCCAGGCGAGGGAGGCTTCTATGAATTTCCGCTCGAAGCTCGGGATGGTTCGTTTCTCCTGGGCGATGTAGGTATTCTTGATGAGTTGCTGCGTTATCGTAGAGCCGCCCTCCTGGATGGACATGCTTTGAAGGTTCTCGTTCGCGGCCCGGCCTATGGCCTCGAAATCGACGCCGTCGTGTTTGTAGAAACGCCGGTCTTCGATGGCGACCACGGCTTCCGGTAGGGTTGGGGAGATTTGGTCGTAGTCCACTACGTAACGGTTCTGAACACCGTAGAGCTCGTCCACAATATCGCCGTTGACATCGTAGACCACGGAGGTCTGGGCAAGCTCCTGGGAAGCGTAATTATCCAACTCTGGCATCTCGGCAGCTAGGGACGTATAGCTGTAGGCGAAAAGCCCGACGAAACCGACTAGAGTGACGAGAGCAACCCCGGATAAGAATATAAAGAGGCTCCGGATCCGGCTAAGAAACGGTGTCTTCCGTCTTAGTCGGCGCCGACGGCGACTCATCCTGACAATAGTCTCGTCTTGCATGAGGGAGTTATTATACAAGATGCGCAACCAAATCAGATAGGAGGCCATACATCCAGCGTTCACGGCTCACCCGAACGATGTTCCCCGCTCTACGCACCAACAACTTCGTCTACCTGAACTCCGGCGGCAGCGGCCCACCGACCGAAGAAACACTCTCAGCGATGCAAGAAGCCGACGAATTCTTCTCCGGCTCAGTCTACCTCGAAGGAATCGGACTCTTCGCAGAGCAGGCCGGGATCAACACCCGCGCTCGTGAAGCAGCCGCCAATCTAGTAAACGCATCTCCCGAAGACGTTGCACTGACCCAGAACACCACCCACGGCATGAACCTCGGAGTGGGAACCATCGACTGGAAACCCGGCGACACGGTCGTCTCCACGACCACCGAGCACCCCGGTTGCCTGGTCCCACTGCACAATCTAAAAAGACGATTCGGGGTGGAGACTGCGCTGGTTCAACCCCCGATCACACCAGAAAAAATACAGGCCGCCCTTACGCCGAGCACGCGCCTTATAGCTTTCTCTCACGTGGACTGGACGACCGGCGAAGTTCTGCCGCTACAAGAGATCTGCACTCTCGCCCGCGACCGGGGAATCCTAACCCTAGTAGACGGCGCACAATCCGTCGGCAACATCCCAGTGGATCTTCCGGCGACTGGCGTGGACATGTACGCTTTCACCGGACACAAGTGGGTGCTCGGCCCCGAAGGCATAGGCGCGTTCTACGTGAGGCCGGACCTCGAAATCCACAGTCCAAACGTAGGTTACGCAGCCGTCTCCGAGAACACGCCGTTCGAGATGCACGGGGACTACGAACTGCGACCCAACGCCCGACGCTTCGAAGCGTCCACCGTAAGCCCAACACTGGCTGCTGGATTCGCCGCCGCAGCAGATGCCACCCGCGAGCGTGGAGAGGAAGGCTTTGAAGGCATACGTCATCGGGCAGACCTTTTGCTAGAAAATCTCTCCAGACTACCGCGGGTTGCCATCCGCTCGCCGAGGCCCGCGCAGTCGGGGCTGGTCGCCTTCGAGGTAGAGGGCGTGGCGTCCAAAGAAGCCGTATCGCGCTTGCTGGAACAGGAATTCGTCGTTCGATTCATCCCGGCCCCTCACCCCTACGTTCGCGTCAGCACGCATCTCTTCAACACCGAGGAAGAAGTGACCGAACTGGCGAACGCGGTGGCCGATCTGACGTAACTCACCATGACATCTACTCTGGAACCTTGCCCCGGATAAGCGAACGAGAATATTTGAGCTAATTACTTTCGACTCCTTCCAGAATATAGAAGGACGACGGCGCAGAGGAGCAGAGCGCCACCGACGGTTCCCGCCGCACCCAAGCGTTCCGAGAAAAGTAGCGCGGCGAGCACTGTCGCGGTAAGTGGCTCTATCAAGGTCAGAATTGAAGCTACGGACGAGCGAACCGTTTGTAAACCAGCGAAAAACAGACCATAGGCGACGACTGTGGGCACTATCCCTAGGTAGAGTAACGGCACTACGGTTGCAGTCGATGCGTCGAACGACAGCCCGAATATGGCTGCTGGCGGCAACAGGATTACGGTGCCTATTGCAAAACTGTAGAGCGTGATCCCGAATGGATCCACGAGGTTTGAGATAGAACGACTCACGAGGGTAACGCCTGCGTATCCGATAGCGGACCCGGTAGCAAAAGTCGCACCCAAAAGAACGCCCGACCGAAGGCCAACGCCGGATGGATCCCAGAAAAGCAACATCAGCCCGGCGAGCGCCATAGCCAGAGCCGAGACCACTCGCCCCCCAGCCTTCTCACCAAATAAAAATCCCGCGCCCACGGTCACCAAAACAGGTGCTAGTCCGAGGGTTATTAGAGTCGCCACGCTTACCCCCACAGCCTGCACCGCCGCAAAGTAGCAAACCTGATAAAAACCAAGACCCATACCAATCAAGACGATCCGCGCTCGTGTTCCTTTCGGCAGAACCATGCGTTCCCGAGCTACGAAGATCAAACCGACTGAGGAAATGACGGCAGACGCAACGACGAGTCTATAGAAACCCACCGTGATTGGAGATATGTCCGAACCGCTGTAAAGATACTGTCCGGCGATGCCTACCGTTCCCCACAGACACGCGGCGCCAATCACCAACGACATGCCGCGACGCTCACCATCACGACGATCTACTGCTGAACTCAAAAGAAAACCCCTAACCGCTAGAGAGAAAAGCTCCAAGCATCCGGGGGCGCGCACAAGAAACGATGTGCGCCATCTGGTAACAGGCCGAGGAGCAGACTACAAAGTGTCGGCTCCCTACCCTCACCGTCCCCGTCTAGAAGCGGGGTGGCGGAAGTACGTTGCGAATACTGCCCATAAAATCCATGATAATCAGTATAGCAATACGCTTCCAGCTACGCGAACTCGGGCCTAGTTACCCGTCATCTCCAGCAACACGTCCACGACTCCATCAAGGTCGCATGAGAGGTGATCCGGGTTGGCGGCTCGGAGCGATTCCTCCGAGAACGATCCCCAACTCACCCCAACGCTCCGCAGCCCGGCAGCGCGAGCGGCCTCTATGTCGTGGGGGGAGTCGCCGATGTAGGCTGCTTCGTCTTTTGGAATGTCGCCGAGTAACTCCAATCCTTTCAGCAGTGGTTCGGGGTTTGGCTTGTGCTCGGTAGTGTCTTCCATAGTGACGAAGATATCGGTGAGCTCGCGGAGGGTTGGGAAGGATTCGAAGGCCATCTCGACGGCGGATCGGCGTTTGGAGGTGACAACTGCTATCTTGATGCCAGCTTCCCGCAGCCGGGCCAGCGAGCCATCCACATTCGGGAAGTCATTTATGTAGGTGTCGTGTTCGCGCTTGTTGAAGGCGAAATAGGATTCGAGAAGTTCATCGACGCGGTTCGGATCTATGATCTCCATCTGTCGGGGCATGGGCGTTCCGACATTAGCCATAAGCGTCTCGCGAGGTATATCGTCGCGTCCGAGAACATCGCTCGTCGCGTGCCGGAGTGATTGATAGATTAGTTCCGTCGTGTCCACCAGCGTACCGTCGAAGTCGAAGAGGGCAGCGGCGAGCATTATCGGTGTCCGTTTCGGAGGATTTCGTTCATGTTCCAGTCACTCAGCTCCGCCATACCGGGCTCGTCGGTAAGCTCCAGGTGGATGGGTGTCACGCTGATCTCACCATTCTTTATAGCCGCGAAATCCGTCCCTTCCTCATCGTGATGACCCGGCGGATTGTTGTAGATGTCATACCCTACGCGCCCGTTCTCATCCCGCACCTCGACCAACTCGTCCTTGTAAAGCCTGCGCCCCAACCGAGTCACCCTAGCGCCCTTGACTTCCGGCCTGTTGGGCGAGTTGATGCTCAAAATACGACCTTCGGGTAAGTTAGACAGCGCGACCTTCACGAGTCCAGCGGCAAACTCGGCCACGGGCTCGAAGTGTAGCTTCTCCTCGACATCCGTCTCTTCTTGAGCGGTCTCGTGCCAGGGGCGGTCGATACTCAGGGAGACGGCGATGCCAGGGACGCCGATGACGATGCCCTCAAAGGCCGCCGCGACGGTGCCGGAGTAAGTAATATCGTCGCCGAGGTTCTCGCCGTGGTTGATGCCGCTCACCACGATATCCGGCTCGAAGTCCATGAGGCCCAGTGCCACCAGCCGAACGCAATCGACCGGGGTGCCGCTACAGGCGTATCCTGTAGCGCCATCCGCCATCTTTCGTTTCTCGACATGAATAGAGCGTCCGAACGTAATACTCCGTCCGACACCGGAACGGTTTCTGTCCGGAGCAACGGTCAGTACATCTCCGATTCGTTCGAGCGCCTGGCGAAATACCGCGAGTCCTGGCGCCTCTATTCCGTCATCGTTCGTAAGGATTATTCGCATCATCTCTGCTTCCCAGTAGCGTGCGTTGACCCCGCTTCTCCTGCGTGGGAACGCGAGATTGTACCATTCGGAAAGTTCGTTACGGACTCTCGCCAGCGATACCGAATGGATCGCCGGGGCCTTCGAGGAATCGAGCGAACTCGACGGCGGGGACCGGACGACTGAAATAGAACCCTTGCGCTTCGTCGCACCCCTGGCGGCGCAAGTAGTCGAGTTGAGCGGAGGTCTCGACACCTTCGGCGATCACCTGGAGGCGCAAGTTGTGAGCGAGGCCGATGATAGCCGAGACGATGGCGGCGGCATCCGGATCCTCCGTGATATTCCCGACGAACGCTTGATCTATCTTCAGAATATCTATCGGGAAGCGTGTCAGATAGGCCAGCGAAGAGTATCCGGTACCGAAGTCGTCTATAGCCACCCGGACCCCGAGGTTGGCTTTGATCTTCGTCAGCCGGTCATCGCTCTCCTCCGTGTCTTCCATGAGCAGGCTCTCGGTTATTTCAAGCTCCAAGCAATCAGGGCTCACGCCCGTCTCTTTGATCTTCCCAACGACGACTTCGGCGAGGTTTGGCTGTTGGAACTGCTTGGCCGAGAGATTTACGGCAATCCGAATATCGGAGAGGCCGGACGCCATCCACGCGAGAGCCTGCTGGCAGGCGGTCTCGATGACCCACTCGCCAACCGGGACTATCAGCCCGGTGTCTTCCAGAATCGGGATAAACTGCGCCGGGGAGATCATGCCGCGCTCCGGATGGTTCCAGCGCAGAAGTGCCTCTGCGCCGACGACGCGAAGAGTGGAGAGTTCTATCTGCGGCTGGTAGTAGAGTTCGAATTCTTCACGCTCCAGCGCCCGGCGCAGGCTATTCTCGAAAGCGATCCGCTCGTAAGCCTCTACGTTCATCTCCGGTGAGAAGAACTGGTAGTTGCCCGGCCCAGCTCTCTTGGCTCGCTGAAGAGCGGTGTTGGCATCCTTTGCCATGCCGTCTACTTCGGCCGGAGGCCGCACGGCGAGACCCATGCAAGCCGTCAAAAACGTCTCCTGCTCATGGAAGACGAAAGGCTTAGAGAGAACCGCGGAGATCTCTTGAGCTACCTGAGCCACGTACTGAGCGTCGGCGACGTCCTCCAGTATGATCCCGAACTCATCGCTCCCGAGACGCGCGACGGTGTCTCCCTCTTTCACGCAGCCTTGAACCCTACTCGCGGTGGTCTTCAACAGCATGTCGCCGAACCCATGTCCGAGAGCGTCGTTGAAGTCCTTGAAACGGTCCAGATCCAGCGTGATGAGCGCCACCATCTCGTCATCGCGGTCGGCGCGGGACACAGCCTGCGAGAGACGATCCTGAAAGAGTGAGCGGTTCGCGAGGCCGGTAAGGGTATCGTACTGCGATAGGTAGGCCAGTCGCTCTTCCGCTTTTTTGCGCTCTATAGCGTAGCGTATGGAGCGTGCTATGAGCCCCCCGTCTCCCTGTCCTTTTACAAGGTAATCCTCCGCGCCACCCCCGATAGCCTGCAACGCGACTTCTTCATTGTCCATGCCCGAGAGGACTACCACCGGCAGGTAAGGGGCAACGTTCTGTACGTCGTTCACGGAATCCAGGTCGCTGGCATCCGGTAACGAGAGGTCGACCAGGGCCACATCAAACTCGCTGGACGAGAGGATATCCACGGCCTCGGTGAGCCTGCTGAAGTGGGTGATCTCGAACTCCGTACCGTTTACTTCGGAGAGCAACAACTCGACCAGACGCGCGTCGCCGGGATTATCCTCGACCAATAAAACTCTAACGGATGTCGCGATCTCCACCGATGCTCCTCATGCCGGGTTCTTACTAATCATCGTCATGGCGCGGCAGTTTGACGATAGAGAACCAGAACTCCTCTATGGCCTGTACCACCTCTATAAAGCGATCGAGGTCTATAGGCTTGACGATGTAGGCGTTGGCGTGCAGATCGTACGATTTCACGAGATCGCGCTCAGCCTCGGAGGTGGTCAGCACGACCACGGGGATCAACCTTAGTACCGGGTCGTCTTTGATCTCAGCTAGTACTTCACGTCCGTCCATGCGCGGCATGTTGAGGTCAAGCAGGACGAGGTCCGGCGGCGGCACCCCGACGTGCTCCTCTTGCTGGCGAAGGAACTTCATGGCCTCCACGCCATCTGACACGTGATACAGGTTGTTTTGGACTTTGCTTTCTTTGAGAGCCTCCAGTGCGAGCCGGGCGTCGCCGGGATTATCCTCGACCAGAAGTATCTCGATAGGTTGTGTATTCGCCGTTTTCCTCATCCTCTCAATGCCGGCAGGGTGAAGTAGAAGGTGCTCCCTTCTCCTAGCACGGACTCCACCCAGATTCTCCCTCCGTGGCGCTCGACGATCTTTTTGCATACTGCGAGCCCGATACCCGTACCGGGGTATTGTATCCTGTCGTGCAACCGCTGGAATATAACGAAGATCCGGTCAACGTA
>JBGTFQ010000101.1:0-42502 GCA_041747155.1 Rubrobacteraceae bacterium | reverse complement strand
GAGGATGACGGGATCCAGCCCCTTCTCATGGGCCACGGCCGCGAAGTACAGCGCCGAGGTGGTCTTCCCCACCCCGCCCTTCAGATTCGCCAGAGCGACTATCAAATACCCTCCCTTGCCGGGTTCACAGTATCACAGGTTGCTGTGCTGTGTTCACAAGTCGCAGGATAGGGGAGATGGGCGACTATGTCAATGAGTATTCGGTTGCCGATCCTGGGTCTGGCTGTGAAATAGGCGAGATGCTTCGGGGCCGGGGGTGTGGACGCTGGAGACGCGGGTGCGATTGCCTGGGGATGCCGGGTATGGCATGGTGCTTGTATAGCTGGCGAGCCGGCTATTTACAGGGGAAGGTTGGATCCTCCGGGCCTAAAAGCTTCGTGAGGGATCCTGAACAGTGAAGGAGGAGTGTAGACATGGACCTTATGGACCATATGGACGCAGAGTTGATCGCCGCCTACCAGGAGGTTCCGCCTGAAGGACTTATCAACTGGGAAGATCTACCGGCGACCCGGGAGTTCTTCGCGCAGATGCTCGAAGATCTGACAGCCGACATACCCGACTCCGAGAACGTCCTCAAGGAGGATCGCAAGGTCCCAGGACCAGAATCGGCGCCCGAGGTCCCGGTACGCGTCTACAGGCCCGCAAGGAGCTCCGGTACGCTACCGGGTGTACTCTGGATGCACGGCGGCGGGTACGTGATCGGGGGTGTCGAAGAAGACGATCTCGTCTGCCAGCATGTCTCCGAGACAGTCGAGTGCGTGGTGGTCTCCGTGGAATACCGTCTAGCCCCCGAACATCCCTTCCCGGCACCCTTAGAGGACTGCTACGCTGCTCTCAAGTGGATGGCGTCCAACGCGCAGGAGTTGAACATGGACGTGGACCGCATAGCCATCACCGGCCCCAGCGCCGGAGGAGGACTGACGGCAGGGCTCGCCTTGCTCGCCCGCGACAGGGGCGAGGTCTCAGTAGCGTTCCAGGCGCCTATCTATCCCATGATAGACGACCACAACGCGACCCCCTCAAGCCACGAGAGCGCCGAATCCCGCATCTGGAGTCGCAAGTACAACGAGAATGGCTGGAGATCCTACGTGGGCGATGAGGCGGGTGGGGAGAACGTCTCTCCCTATGCGGCGGCCAGCAGGGCAACCGATCTCTCCGGCCTTCCACCGGCTTACATATCCGTGGGCACGCTCGACGTTTTCCTGGACGAGGACATCGAGTACGCCCGGAGGCTCATAGAGGCCGGGGTTCCAACCGAACTGCACGTCTACCCGGGCCTCTTTCACGGCTCAGACATCTTCGTGCCGGATGCCGGTAGCTCTGGGAGGTTCGTCTCCGACCGGGACGCGGCACTCAAACGGGCTCTGCATCCCCAGTCGGCCGCGATGCCGGGCTCAGAGACGTAACAAACAATCCAGTGGTGTCGTAGCGAGGTTTGCGGCGGCTACGGCTCTTCGCGTGAGATCCGCGGAGAGTGGGCGAGGCCTTCGCTACTAGCGGACTCCTCAAGGGAGCGGTCGAAGGTCATCAGCGCGACCTGCAGCTCAGCGTCGTTCTGTGAGGAAGAAGCCCGTAGCTCTCGGCTAGTCTGAGCGAGCTCAAGGCTCTCCTGGCGTAGCACAAGGGCCGTCGCCAGGTGAACGGCGTCGTAGGCTCGCAGGGCGTGTCTGCGGGTCAGTTCGCCGGCGTGGGAGATCACATCGCCCGTGATAGGGCGTGACAGGTAGACTTCCCCGTAGTCCTGCTGGAGCTGCGCTACGGCTTCGTCGTGTTCGTCTGTTGAGAAAGAGCCCTCGCGCTCCTTGCGGGCCAGGGCGGAGCGGGCCTCGACGTAGCCGATCTCCGAGACGGCCACCACGCGCGCTTCCCCGACGGCGTTCTCCACCGCTTCACGCCCCGGCTCCTCGGCGTAGAGCTTGACCAGGGCTGAGGTATCCAGGTAGAGGATCAAGCCTGGAGGACGCGGCTAGTAGCCGCGGCTCTCGCGCTCGGAGATCACGGCTTCAGAGAGCGTCTCGCCCTCCTCCAGCCTCACCGCCCTTTCACGAGGCACACCGGGACTCCGATGGGGAATAGATCCCGTCAGAGCCTCCGCAAGAGACACCCGAGTCGGTTCGGAGTCGTCGAGATAGCGACGGAGAGCCTCGTTGATGACCTCGTAGATCCTACCGTCGCTCCGGGCGGCATGGACCTTCGCCGAGCGCAGTAGATCCTCGTCTATGTAAGTCGTCATCTTCTTTAGAGTCATGCTCAAATCCTACCAGCTTGCCAGCAAAATTGCCGAGTATCATGCGACACCTGCCCAGAAGACGAATGCCGGCAGGCGAAGTGTGCAAGGAAGCGAGTGTGGGGGAGGGGCGTAGCTCCCTGGCATACTCCGGTGCACCGCCGATGACGAATCTGTCATCGCGCCGCCAAGCCGGATGAAGTTTGAGGAACATGAGCGAACTATACAAGCGACACGCTGCAACCATTGCTGTGTTCACAGTTTCACAGCAACACATGCTTTGTTACGTTGCTGGGTTTAAAAAGCACTACCATGAAGGGCATGAGGGCGTTCACGCTACTAGTGGTGTTTATCGGGGCGGCTGGCTGTGGAGCCTGGCTGGGCCTCGTCGTAGCTACCCTCGCGGGCATGGTCGCGCCTCGCACGACTCTCTCCGTGGATCTCCTGGTGTCTCTCGTGGCCGTCGCCACGCTCATGGTCGCGGCCGTCTTCGTCCGGCGCACCGAGTCCCGGCTGACATTGCTCCACCTGATCCTCGTGGCCGTATTCGCCATGCTGAACGCCGTGGGGGGCGTTTACCTGGTCGGGCCGTCCTGGACGATCTGCCCTGGAGAGCCGGAGATGGTGGCGTCTATCGCGGTCTCTCAGGGGTTGCCGGATTTCGAGGCTTGCCGGGCTGGGGGGCCGCTGGCGGGATATCCGGTCGTCCTTGTGGCGGCGGTAGTGATGTCCCCTAGCCTGCTGCTGGCTTTGCTTATAGCCCGATCCGCAATCAGACGTGTCCAGTAACGCTGGACCTAACCACCGATCCTCGCCAGAAAAGCCCCAGAGGCCACCAGAAGCCGCACTGAGCGTCCTAGATGCCGCTTCTAATGCACGAGAGCCCACCGAAGACCGGAGAGCGATCCTGCAGCTAGCTCGCAGTCCCACTCAATACAGGGGATGCGGACTGCCGGTTGGAAGTGGCAGTCCGCTACTCAGCAATCGCCCGAGTTACCGTATGTAACACTAAAACTATATAATACTTACAGGTGCGGAGGGTTGTGGTGTAGGAGGTTGAGAAACAAGGACACTGGAAACGTGAGGCCGTAAGGGTAGAATCAGATGAAAGAGTATTATGTGTATTGTCAGTCAGGTACAGTAGAACGAGTGAGGAGCTCGATCGTAGCGTGGGGGGTGTGGCGGGTTCTGAGGGAGACGAGTAGGTGGTCGAGTAGGCGAGTCTCGATGTAGTCCTGGACGAAGGGGTTGGGCACGGAGAGGGTTATGCGATCGGGGGAGAGGCCGACGGCCACCACCTCGGCGAACCAGACGCGCAGAGCGGAGCTGACAGCCTCGCAAAGATCTGAGACCATCAGCTCCAGGATCTCCTGGGCGGCTGGGTCAGGGAGTGGGGGAGGGGCCGAATCTTCCGGGGACGTCACGATGTCGATGTCGATCAGGGTGTCTTGAGGCTGCTCTGGGGATACAGCTCCATTCGCGGCTCGATGAGCGGCGTGGAACTCCGCAAGCTCGGCTAGTTCGGCGGCGTCTCCAGACTCGACGATTCCGGCGACGTAGGCACCGGGGTTTGGAACCTTCCTTCCAGTCATCTGAACCTCGTAAGCGTCGAGCGCGTGAAGAGCCTTCTCGGGGCCGTACTGCTCGACGAGAGCGCGGGCTCTCTTGGGCCACACCCCGATGTCTTTCAGAGCTTCTATGGCCTGATCGTGTAGGGAGGGTGGATCCTCGACGAGCTCCGGGTACCAATCGCGGGCGTATTCCTGGTGGATCAGGAACCGTGCGACTCCGGTGGAGTCTAGTTCGGCGCTCTGCAGGTACTTTTCGCGCTTCAGAGCCCTTATAGCCGGCGTAAGGACCTCCCAGATCCTCGACGGCGCCCCGTAAGACTTCGACATCGCCAGGAGATCCCGCAGTTTAAGAGCATCAACCTCCCAGCTCCGACTCTCCCCACGCCGTTGATCCACGAGCCTGTACAGAGCCTTGGCGAGCGGAATGCCAAGCGCGAAATACAAATCCGTATCCAGAAGCTTCAAATAGCCGGAGTTGTAGGACTTGACCAGAAGGTCGTCGAATTTGAGCGTATGATGCTCCGCCGACCTGCCGTCCCGACTCTGGGCTCGTGAGAAATGAACCGACCAGAGCGTGAACCGGTAGCTCTCCAGTCGCTCGTCCTCCATCACGTAGAAGGCGTTCTCGGAGTAGTAGATCGTGGACCCGATACGGTCCAGGGACTGCCGCACCTTATCGTGCAACCCACCACGCTTGCTCTTTCCCAACACTTTCAGGAGCTCGTATAACGAGAAGCGTATCTTGCCGTCGGTCGGCATCCCTCCACGCTGCCTTACAAGAGCCATAACACCTACGAACACGTCCTCGTCGAACGCGCCCGGCAACGAGAAATCGTGCGAGGCCGTCACACGCCAGACCTGGTCAAGCCTTCGACCATCCGCCGTGCTTATGCTGTCCCGGACCTCCATTGCTCCCTCAGTCCGAGTCTTCTTTCTTGAGAACAACGGCCACCCTTCGAGGTTGACCTCAAGGGGTACTAGTTGAGGTTGCAAGACCGAGTCGTCTCCGAAAAGAGTCAGTCCCGAAATGTCGGTGGTTCTCCTCATCTACCCGCCTCTAATGTTAACAATACAAAAACATTAAACACTACATACACTACATAAGCGAACGGAAGAATTTGAAGACGCCTCTGTATCAAACATGCCGTTTTGCAGGAAAAGAACAGCAGTGTTTCCACTGGACGCTCCCTTCTTAGAACTCCGGTAACCCTCGATCTTTCCACTAGCCGCTCCCATTTCTTCCATTGGCCGCTCCCATCTCTTCCATTGGCCGCTCCCATCTATGTGGGGGTGGCCTGAGCTACACAGAAGGCTTGCGGGTTCACTCGAAAATGTCTGTTTTGCAGGATAATCAGGTTAGTGTGGTTGTGAGTAGATGGAAGGGTTGCTTTATATTCGGCCCTGATCGTCGGCAAAGTTGGCCCAATTCTTCCATTGGGAGCACCCATTCGACGCGCAGATGGCTTAAAAAGCGTATAAAACTCATATTGGGTTAGTGGGTATTCTTCCATTGGGGGCTCCCATCGTGCGGATTTAGGAGAGAGACGCTGTCCGTGCACGGGTTGCTGATCTTCGACTGAACATCCAGATGGATACAGGAGCAATTTAAATCGCTGGAGGATGAAGGGGTTTCAAGCCAGCATGGCCGAGAGCGTGGTCGAATAGGCGGGGGGAGTACAGTCCATGGGTGCCTATCGGCTTGGACGCGCTTCTTTTTATTTCCGCTTGAGATTTTGCGCCCGTTTGTAAGCCATTCTGCACCCGTCGCCGCACAAAGTTTTGTCGTCTCGAGTCTTGCGGCCAACCGTCTTACCATCCTTCGCCACGTGCCTCGCTGGGAGCAACTTTGCGCAGTACTTGCACCGTCCGATCCTGACCCCTTTCTCCATGGTCCACATCATCTGCAAGTGCATCGCGCCGATCAGGTCGTCGAAAGCCCATGCGAACGTCGCGTGCGGGTCTCTACCCTTCGCACCGCCGCCCTCCTCACCCAGCGGTAGGAGGTGGCACCTGTCAGCGACTTCATCGGCGACACGCTCCGCAGCGATCGCCTTCGCGCCGCCTTCTAGCATCCACCGCTTGGTCTTAGGCCTTGTCGAGAACACCTGCGGGAAGCCGGCATGCGATCCGTGCAGAGGAGGCAGCCGATCCGCGTCTCTGCTAGCGTGCGCTTCGTAGTACGCGAGGGTCTCCCAAGCTTCCTCCACCTCCTCGCGTATCTCTTCAAGGCTCATCGAGGGCGAGTTACGGATCTGATCTTCTACGTACTCCTCGAATCTCCGCTCCAGCCCCGGATAGTCCTCGCTAGCTCTTTTTACTACTCTCGGGTCAAGAAGGTAGTGGTTCAAGATGGGGATATCGTTCAAATCCAACCGAAGAGGCAAGCCGTGCTTTTTGACCCAGCCTAAGGCTGCGGTCCCAAAGTCTTCGGCCTCGCGCAAACCCGCGAAGGTGAAAAATAAGCCCGGTTCGTCTTCCAGAGGTCTGTAGACTCGCCACCCGGAGGACACCTTCAACGACACGTCCACTATCCGTTCGCCGACGAGCTCGTACTTCCCGACCCACCACACGTTTGGCTGGAGCCCCGGCTTCTTGAAATGCGCAGCCACCGCGAAGTCGGATTCTGACAGACCGGCGATTTTGTTGATAAGTTCGCTCAATTTAGACTCCGTTCGCTTTATTTATAGATATGCCGAACGAAGCGAAGGTATCATGCGGATTATGCAGATGCAACAGCAAATTAGACCGCTCAGCGGCCAGTCGATGGTGGCAAGAGCGGAACCTTCCGGGCCGGTGTATAGCCCGTGAAAGAAAGGATCAGAGTATGAGCAATGGGCAGACAGGCAGGAGAGTAAACCGGGAGCTACAGAGGGTCGCCAGAAGGCTGCTACGACGCGCCCCGCGACCTGAATCGGGGGAGAGCCAAGCCCAGTATCAAGCACGCCACGAGCATTGGGGCCGAGAGGTCGAGAACCGAGCTCAGGAAGGGGGCCTCGATATCCACAAGCTATGGGAGTGCCTAGATAGGCTCGCGGTCGAGCAGACTAACTCAATGGTGTCTCCGACTGTTATCGAGGCTGCCGAGGCTGCCGGACTCACACCGCCGATAAATTTCACTCTCCTCGGGGCACGGGCGATCTTCGATGTCGGCCACCGTGATCCAAGCATTTTCGATTGCATCTCGAGACGCTACCTGGAGATATCGCGCCAGCTGAACCGCCAATCGGTGGTGAGATGGGCCGTAGGTGACCGGTACGTACTGGCACGGCGCCGTCCTGGGCGAGTGGAGATAGACCTCTGGCTAGAAGGCGAGCGCGATGAGCCGGCCGACTTAGACGACGGCGGGCTGCCCTCTTGAGCGCACAGTCCGGCGGCCTCTCACGGTGACCACGGCTCTCGAAAAACGGCGAATCTGTAACAGCGGGTTAAGCGATGTCTTATCTCGCCGCGTACGCAGCGAGATGACGACACCGCGACCCGCTCTTGCAGAGGGCTGCCGGGGGAGAGACAGATCATACGAGGCGTAACAACGCGGTTTGGGATGTTCATAACTCTCGACAACGTTTGCGATCGCACCACAGGTAGCGACAGAAAAAAGGATCGAAGAACAGCGGAGAAATGAGAGAGAGGGAGGCATGTCGATGCGGATGAATCAGGGTCGAGTGCGTATGACGGTGAGTGTTACGCCGGAAGTGGCGCGGCAACTGGACGAGCAGCGCTCGCATAGAGGACTCAACCGGTCCGAGGCGGTGGCGGAGGCGGTCACCGAGTGGGTGAGGCGGTGGATCGAGGGCGACGAGGAGAGAATCACGGGTCGTTCCCGGGAGCTTGAGCGGCACCGTAAGGCTCTGGACGACCGGATAAGACTCTCGTCTCAAGAGGTGATCGAAGCGCTCCGGCATCAGTTTTCGTCCATCGCGGATTTCGAGGATGCTGAGTTGGAGCGACGTGCCCTGGCGGCGTTGGCTCGACGACGACAGCGGGAGCGGTCCTCCGGCACGGACCATACGCCAGTGACCAGGCGAGGCGCGAGATGAGCGAAAATCCAGATATCGAGGATGCCAGCTACGTCCACGCCGCCGACTACTACAACGGACGGGACGCGGGACACTTGATCCGTTATCTGTGGCGTAGACCCTCAGACAAGCGACGCCCCAGAGGGGATGGTCCGGCGAGTTGGCGCACCATTCCAGAGCATCACCGTCTGGGCGACTCTCAGGCGTTCACCGCCGAGGCCGATTCACGGACCGCAGCGGTCTGGGAGTACCACAAGAGGCGGGGGACTACGATCGCGGCGAATCGCGCCCCGTGGGCGGCTTCATACGTACATATCGTCATCTCCCCGGCGAACCGCGCCGATCTCGAACCGGGGCAGATCGCCGCCCTCGCCGAGCCCTGGATCACGGACGCGGATGGTCGAACGCTGCCGCATGTCGGAGCCGTGCATACGGACGGTCGGCGTGGAGTGCACCTTCACGTCGCCGTCGCCCGCGACAAGTTTTCTCGCGCTGAACTGGCCGACCTGCAGACCGCTACCAGAGGCATGTCAAGACAGATGGCTAGGGAGATGGAGCGGGAGAGAACTCAGGAGATCACGAGGGGGATGGCGCATGATCGAGGATAGACCAAACCGGCTAATCCAGCTCTCCGAGCTCGGCGAGCATATGGGCGCGTGGGCAATGGATTGGTGGTTGTACCTTGCTCTCGTGGTCGTCGTCTTGATGGCTGTTGTGTACATACCTCGATACAAATTGCGCCGTCGAAAGGAGAAGAGGATTTCGGGTCAGAAAGCCTCTTTGAAAGAAGTAATACCCAAACTAAAGTTGGCACCGGGCGAAGTGGCTTCCGATAAACATCCGGGGATGCCGACCGTCCCAGT
The DNA here is from genome assembly GCA_041747155.1 of Rubrobacteraceae bacterium. Taxonomy (GTDB): domain Bacteria; phylum Actinomycetota; class Rubrobacteria; order Rubrobacterales; family Rubrobacteraceae; genus JACDDK01. Next base: position 33,825 of record JBGTFQ010000101.1, on the reverse strand, counting down.
CCGGCGGCTCGGCGTCAAGCAGGTGATCGGCAACCTCCGCAGCTCGCAGGGTGCGTGGACGTTGATCGTGGGCGCCACCGAGGAGCCGCATATTCTGATTCTTGGCCGTAGTAGGCACGGCAAAAACGAAGTCGTTATCGACCCGGTTGTCTGGAATTGTCTATTCGTCCGCCAAGATCCCGTAATAATCAACGACGTCAAGGGGGCCGTGTACGACCGATTCGCGTCCCGAACCCGTCGTCCCCAGTACCGCTACACATTCGACATTCGCCACGAGCACAGCGCCGCCCTGAATCTTATCGAGACTCCCAGGATGGCGGAGATGACCGCAGCCGCCCTGTACCGTATCGGGGACCACGGACAAATCTATGCGCAGACCGCTCGCTCGCTCTTCCTGGTGCTGGCGGAATATCTGGGATACGGTCGATCCTCCATAGTCGACATATACGAGTTGGCGTCGGATCGCGCCCGGCTACTGGCTCTAGCCAAGGAGGTCCCAGCACTTCACTCCATCATCGGGGGCACCAATCCAGTCCTCGTCGGCGACGCCATAAGCTCCCTTATCGCGCCGCTCGCGCCCCTAAAGGACGAGCAAAACGCGCGGGTCTTCGGCGGAGGCTCCCAGCAGCCGCCCCTGGATAGCCCCGTGGTGGTCTGGATCATCATCCCCCAGGGACTCGAAAAAGCCCTCGGTCCTCTGGTCAGCGCGCTACTGCGTAACTTCTACGACCGGGCTAGAAATGTGCCAAATCCCGTACGCTTCGTCGTGGACGAGGCCGGTTCCTGCTTGGCTTTTGACGATCTATCCGAATACGTGTCGGTCGCAGCGGGGCAGGGCATCTACTTCGCCCTGGTCCTCCAGAGCCGGTCCCAACTGGACGCCAAGATAGGCAGATCCAACACCAACGACGTCCTCAACAATTGCGGCTACCAGTGGTGGGGTGCATCCAACGACCCCGACACTCGGCACTACGTCAAAGACCTGGGAGGTACAGCTGAGGTATACCGCGCTCAATACGAGCATCATGGCTGGTCGAGATCCTGGCGGCAGGCTCTGACCTCCACGGGAGCGCCCTTCGAGTGGAGGCCGATAGAACGGCCGAGAATCGAGAGCCAGCACGTAAGTCTCCCCCGAATGTGGTGGTACACGTACGACGGCGACCCCTCGGAGATAGCCTTGATAGTCCCGCCCGCGTTGTACGAGTATGAGCATCGGATCATGGCGGTCCAAGGACCTCCCCGACTCTCCGGTGTGTCCCGCCCACAGCTAACTACTCCCAGGGGTCCGGCGGTTGCCGATGAGACCGAGATCGTCAACTCGAGAGACCAGTGGATACCGTTGCAAGGGGCCGACGCGGAGCGCACGTGCGAGAGCTGCGACAAGACGACCACCGACATCGAGGCGGTCTACTGCGGATGCGGCAGTCGACTGCCCGAGGCGAACTGATGAGGAGCGTCCGAAACCCCGGTCACGATGCCGAAAGCATGACACTTCTCTGTATGGAGGCAACATCTACCCATACCAAAGGACGCAGCGAGGAGCATAAAGCGGATCAGGTAAAACACCCTAACGATGGGGCGACGAGACATGGTCGCCTGTGCCTCTCTTGCGAGGCACCCGTCCCCTCCAAGACCGCCGAGTTCCGTGAAGATTGCGGGTGTCGCCTGTGAGAGTGCGCCGCAAGAAGGTTAAGGACTACATTTATGTCCACGAGTTCGCCTCCGGCACCCGAGCTTTCCGTAAGTCCATCAGGGTCCGTACCTACGAGGCCAAGGACGAGCTCCCGCTCATTATCCTCTCAGCCTCCAACGACCCCACCCAGAACGTAACCCAGGATGTCGAGCGCATCGCCGCCGAGGTGCTGCTTAAGGAGTATCCCGAAGGGACAAGGAGGGCGGACGGCGACGAACCGTGGTTCGTCCTCGTCGAGCACCTGCCCCCGGGCTACGACTTGTCGCGCCCGAGGGATTCCCGTCGGGAGATCTTCAAGTACGTCGAGTTTAGCGATTACCGCGTCACCGTCGGCGGGAGACACTGGGGACGCCGGCGCGTCCGCGACGCGGAGAAAGCGCTCCGGGAGAACACCAGGGCCCGGCTCGGGGTCCAGCGCGTAACCCTCGGATCACCAAGCTGGCACCCCACGACCAAGGAAGAGGTCGAGCGAATGGCGGGGGTGACCCTGGACGACATCCTCGACGCGGCGCCGGAAGGAACTCGGGGCCTGAGCCTCGAAGATCTCTCCTGAGCTTCTGCAAGGAGCGGTACTCCACTCTTTTTACGCAGGACGCGACGGGTTCTGGCGCGCCCCAGAGTTTCGTACAAAGGTTCGGGCTGTTAGTAGCAACGGACCGGCGGCGGACGGGACTCAGAGCTACGCACAGAGCCCCGATACGTGACATCGCTGTAGGCGTGGCTCAGGTCAGGCGGCAGACCGTCTCCGCTGAGCTCCACCGGACCCCCGCCGCGTGACCGCTCCATAACAAGCATTTCCGCTCTTGTGGCGGAGCTTCGCATGGCCGAAAGTGTACCGAGGCCAGTCGATGCGTAAAGCCGCTCCACCAAAAACGCGGTTCCTCGACCTGCGGGTTTTGCAAGCAAAAACTTTGTGGCTCTCACGTATTTTTTGTCAAATCAAGCTACAGATGCGGATGGCGGTCGCCTAGCATCTATGAGTACGTACCTCAGATTCCTATTGTGCCTTTCAGCGGCTTCTCGTACAATCTCAGGTAGTTTCTCAATGCGCTTGATTTGCCCTTCGGTGTCGCGGTATCGTACGGCCATGAACCAAGCGTCGTCTACCTCGTCGGCCTTCATGTATGTAGGTAGCTGTACTTCCAGTCCGTGCCAGAACTTTCCGCTGTGAACCTTTTTGATCTCAAGGTGCGCCCTCTTGCTATAACCATTCGAGAACTTGAAATCGACTGGCCCACGACCTAGCTCTACCTCGCGATCCAATACTATCCCGTTCGCTTGGCAATAGTGTTTGGCAATGCCCTTGAATAGCCGCTGTACGGCATCCTCGTACCTCTCATCAGCCCCATTCCATAGGAAGTCCCACCCACCTTGCTGTTCGATAAAGAGCTTGAACTGCTCGACCACGGTTTCTATGACTTCGAAGAATTCCTCGTCGCTCTGAGCATCGGGCAACTCAATAGGGTTTTCAGCGACGTATTGCTTGGATACTGGATCCCATCGGTATAGGAGCGCTGGATCGGCGTCCAGATCGTAGGATGTTGCTGGATCAGCTTCCCTTATACTGGCCCATTCGTGAACAAACCCTGGGTTATCGCGAGCAGCCTCAACGATAAGCTTTTTATTAACGCTGCCGAGCACTTCATAGCTCATATCGTCGCGTAGACGCTCATTCTCGAGCGCATGCCACCAGTCATCCTTGTTTATCGCAGGGAGCGTGTCGAGAAACCGCTGAGGCACCAGCAATATTGGCCCCTCAGTAAACGGATTCGTGGGAAGCTTAGCCATAGTGTCGGTTAAACGTTGTCTCTTGTCGTCGAATTGTCCTGACTTGACCACGTGATTCTCTGTAGCCAATCTGTAAGTAGCAGCAACAGTCTGCGTGTACTCGATTAAACGAGGTTTCAGTATTGTGCACGCTGTGTCGGAGATGCGATCGGCGCCTATCCCCTTCTCAAAGATCCCAAGCTCCTCAAAGTGGTCGATATTATCCAAGCCGCGACCTACAGCGTCTGCGATGAGCCCCGCCATGATCCGGGCGTAACCGCGAGCCGAGCCCGCGCCACTCGTACCCTTGTCTGTGTAGCCTAGGCACAGTTCCTTCGGTTCCGGAAACGTCAGCAGATCACGGGCCTTCTTGTAGCCCACACTGTCGGGGTTTAGGCGGCCTTCCGCAATAAGATGGAAGCATAATTCGAAGTGGCTGATAATGCGTCGGTGGGTGTCGGACCAAAATCCCAGTTGCTCCTTAAAAATCGCAAAAGGATCTACGAACAGTCTTGTATCTTCGTCAAGAATGGGATCAAACCAGTCGTCACCTCCTCCCCTGCTTATCTCGAACTGCTCGCTGAAAAGCACTTCAACCCTTTCGCCTGCCCATCCGAACCACAATGAATACAAGTATAGATTACACGCTTTGATTGTCTTTCTCCCATTTTCCCTCCGAGCATTCTGCGTGTCGAGTCTTGGAAAGAAAGATATCTAGGTTTCCGAGAATAACCCTTCTAGGATATTCGTTATTCTGCATGAAATCCGGGCTTTCGGAGATATTCGGGAGCGCCTGAGACTTCCCGGAAGCTGCGGAGACTTTGACTCAAGCCCTGCAGCGGATACGAAAATCACATTCGTTACTTAGTCTTGTGCTTGTTTGTAACTCGGGCCGTATAGTTATTCACTTCGGGCGCATATTTCGGGACCGCACTAGGGGTTAGGGGTCACGGTACCGTCTTGGGAATCCTGTGCGCTAAGGAACGTATCAGGCGTTAGAGCGCGACCAGTTCAGCGAGTTTGGCCGCGATGTCTGCCATTGGCTCTGCCGCGGTGCTCAAGCCACTGCGCGAGCCAAGCAACGGACTAACTTCGCGAAGTGCTTCATACGTAGTGTCATGCACGATGGGAACGAGCCGATCAAGCGCCAGGAGTGCCGAGAGCTCTTTGTCAGCAATACCTTCTGCCTCGACGCGGCGCAGTAGCGCAGGGGTCACCAGCACGATCCCGACTCGCGAGTTAGCCAAGCCCTTGTCGATTTCCCGGAGCAACGACGCACCCAGGACGACATCCTTCTCGCTGAACCAAACAGAGACACCTTGAGACTCAAGCAGATCGTGCAATTCTTTGGCAGCCACTTTCCGATCGTCCCAAGCATGGCAGAGGAAGGTGTCCCGAAGATCAGGTGTGGACGCTCGCTTCTCGACGTTTTCACGAATCGGTGTAAGCGTCCGCACCTCGGCAGGCGTGTACATGACGGACGAACCGCCTGGCGACCAGCGCGGCTTTTTATTCCGACCGGACCAGCCGACGCTGCTCCGGCCGTCCCCGCCGCTCCCACTGTTTCCGAACGACGAGTAAGGTGAGGACGATGACCGATAACTGCTATAGTGGTTGCTACATGCGGGACAAGCCGCTGCCCCACTCGCAGTGCGATGACCGTATACTGGTGCTGTGCATCTAGCCATGTAGTAATCCTCTCAGTAGAGTCGTTTCGTTCGAAGAATTCTCAGACGCCGGTCTGATCTGTGACGCTCCTCCGAATCCAATCCCGGTAGTCATTCTTCCAACCTACCGGCTTGTCGATACGCGAGCCATCGGCTGTTGGAAACGCGAGAGGATGAAACATTACGTTAGGGTCCAAAAGATCACGGCTGTCCAGCCAACTTATTTTCACCGAGTGCTCTGCCGGGATTTGAGCTATTAGCGGATCCTTGTCTTCTGGGAAGTGGGTCGGCGAAGCAACTAGAACCTGCGCTGCACCCAGGTGGTCAGCGAGTACGATCATGTCGCCTAGTTGATGGGCGAATTCCGAGGCTTTTTCCGGATCCTCGAGATGTCCCGCGGATTCTTTGCACTCGGCAAGTATAAGGGTGCCTCCCATCATCGCCACCAGATCTATCTCCTTATGCGTAAAGGGAACTTCCGCGCCCTCTTTTGCGGTGATCTCTATTCCAGGATAAAATCCAATATCCCCGCGGATAGATGAGCCTCCCCAAGCGGTGTGCATGGCGTTGAGGGTCAGCAAGGGTGTCAACGTACCCTGGTCGTGTCCACGGGCGTAGAGCTCGTTGATCCGATAGCGCCAGTCAGTACTGTTCATATCGAGCGGTATGGGCAAGTGTTCCTGACAACCGTCGCATCGCCAAACCTCCCCTATGCGGTCGATTGGATACCATGTGCTCATTTTGCATCTCGGGCAACCCAAACTTGTCCCGCGAAACACTACTCGGCGATCCACAAGCCAGCGCAGAATGTCTCGTGCGGCTTCTTTACCCAGCTCACCTATGAACCTATCGAATGCCAAGGTTTTACGCTCGTCGAGGAACTCCCTCTCTTCCCCACGACGGCTGCTCAACACTCTCAACAGATTTCGGACCCCGCTGGCAGCTAGTACCTTCAGGTTCTCTACTCCGCCAAGCAACTGTAGCTGTCCGAGTGAAGCACTGGCCTTTGGCGTGGATATTACATCGTACCCGCGCTCCTCAAAGAAAGTAGAAAGCACGCTCCAGCCGTCGGGTGTACTCAGGTCAAGCAGGTCTCGGCCGGAGTACTCTTTATCGAACTGCTCTATGAAGCGAAGATTTCCTCTTTTGGTTATGTTGTCGTGGCCGTACCAGCGCATCCTGCCAAGATGTTGGGCCATCGCCTCGCTTTGCGGTATCCATATGCCGCCTATGTCGACCTCGTATGCAACAGTATCGACGCCTGGAATCAGACTCGTCTTGAGCTCTTCAGGCTTCGGAGGGCGGATGCTTGTTTCGCCTTTCTCGAAGTAAGCGGGTGTCTTCTCTGTTGTATAGCTGTACTCGCAAGTTGCTGTGAAAAGGTTGGTCAAGTCGTCGGTGCCAATGCGGGTTTCCGGGTAGTGGCTCCGTAGCCTCTTCTGTAGCTCTTCTGTACTCGTAGAAGCACTGACTATCGAAACATCTTCCATGCTCGGGTGGGTTTGGGGTACAGCCGACATACGTGCGAAATTGTGCCATTGGTGTAAGAGGCCGCCGCTTTGGTACTCAGCGTCCTAGATGAGCTGGTCCAGGCGGTCCTCGGGATGCCGCTCCTGGTACTCCGCTAGTGCTGTCCGGGCCTCCGAGGTTCCTACCTCATTCAGTGCGAGTCCCGACTCGATCCGCACGAGTTCTACCGTGTCGTTTATGGCCAGGCGCTTCAGGGGCTCTATCGCTCCCGTGCTCGCCACGGTCCCCAGGTTTCCGGCCGCCGCGCACCGTACGTCGGCGTCGGGGGAATCCAAGAGCGCCGTGGTGGCGTCGATCAGTTTCGGGTTGGCCTTGCCGCGTAGGCGAGACAGCGCTAGCAACACCACGGTCGGCTGCTCACTTCTGAGGTCGGCTAGATCGCGTCCGTCCTCTTCATCTAGTGCGCTCACTTCGGACAGGATGCGTCGCTGTTCTCCGGCGAATTCTTTTGAGAGCCTTTCCAGCTCCTCGGGCGGAACGTCCCCATCGGCCGACCCAACGAGTTGCAGGAGTTGGGGGGTGCAGTTGTTCAAGAAGTCCTCGGTCGAAGCTTCGAGCGCCGCAGTCCGGTTGCCTTCGAGTCGGTTCGCCGCTTCGTCGGCGCCTTTGCCGACTACGAGCACAACCAAGTCGGGCGCGTGGAACCTGATAGCGGCGACCAGGTGATCGTCGCGCAGTGAGCTGCCCATCACCACCAACAGCGCGGTGCTGGACAATCTGGCCGAGAACAAGTGCGAGAGGTGAGAGTAGGGGTTCTTGAGCACCTCCTTCTCCAAAGTTGGGATGATCATCAACGGAGATAAGTCGGTGCCGCCGCGGGACAGATGGAAGTCGGGGCCGGGGAGCGCGTAGCCGCGATCCAACCGTAGGTAACCCTCCTTTTGCGAACGATCCTCGTACCAGGTCACAGAGCCATGGAGCTTGGCAAAAAGCAGGCCTTCGTCAAACTCGCCGCACCAAGGGCTTGCCGCTTGACCAAGCGCGCGCTCGAAGCCGTCGGAAAGCCCGATGCTGGCGGACGTGCAGGCATGCTCGATCACCCTGTCGTAATTGGTGCTGAAGATCGCGGCCCCGCTGATACCTAGTCCAAGCAGGAGGGGGGCGCAAACCTCAGCCGCCCTCGCACGGTCGAAGTTCTCACATCGTTCGACGATATACGAAAGTAGGTGGCTGCGTAAGGTGCCTGCGTCAGACACCCAACCTAAGATATCGTCACTTAGGAACTCCTCCGGCAGTCCCGATTCGAGGCCCAGCGCGCCATTAAGGACGGAGAGCAGGCTTTCTAAGTCTGGCTCGTCGCCTGCCTTCTGTCTGGCCCGACTAAGGGAGGACGAGAGCCTCGGGTAGCGGACCTGAGCTTCGGCGACGAAGTCGGAGTAGAAGGGACCCATAGTCGGAACGCCAAAGGGGGCGGAAAAACCGGCCCCGATCAGGAACGAAACCTTCTCGCTCAAATCCCCTCCTGCTCGGCCAAGAGTCGGTCGATTTTCCTCCGCACCGCCCGCCTGGTCAGAACCAAAGTTTCGGTTTGGGCCATCACCGCCAGGTTGTCGTCCTCGAGCATTTCCAGGAGTGAGGTTCTCGCCTCTATGATGGAGAAGGTTTCCAGGCCGAGGTAGACTCGCAGCAGCCGCCGTTTGAGGGGGTTCGCGACGGCGTCGGGCAGGGCGGACAACAAGCGTTTCACGCGAGGGTGGTCGACGTTCAGGTACCGTACGCCAGAGGGATCCGCCACCACGCGACGGGTCGAGCCCGGGACGCTGGCGAGCCGGAGCTCTCCTCCGCCCACGTCGAGAACCTTGCGGAGGGCCGGCAATTTCTCCAAGTCGTCGAGGTTGAGATCTGATTCCGGGGCTTGGCCGACCTCCAAGACGTCTATTCCGCTACCGCTGAGGCAGTCGTGGATGATCTGGAACTCGTCTAGCTGGTAGCCCACGGGAGCCAGCTGCCCGGGCAACTGCCAGGTGAACGGAAAGTACGCCGTCTCCAAGACCTCGAAACCCCGCGCGCGCAGGGCGCCCACGCGGATGGTGTGACCTATCTCCTCGTTGAAGCTGATCGGCAGGCCCTCGTCTTCTATCTGCCTGGACATGTAGGTGGGGCCTCCGACGCGCCGGTAGTAGAGCCGCGGTTCGGGCAACGCGTCCAGCGCGTCTTTGATCGACGTGCGCCCGTCGCTCCCCGCCACCTGAAAGGGGACAGTCGCAAGGACGCGCTCCCGCACGGCCGTTTTAAGCCTGTCGAGCGACGAGATCTCGCGCAGGGCCCAGTACCAAATCAGCAAGCATTTACGTACCTCGGCGGGGTCGAACCCTCCGTCGTTGGCTAAAAAACCGGAACTGAGGGCTTCTAGGGCCCTCTCCTCGAAGATGCCGAGCAGAGCTTGCCCCAACTCGGCCCACTTGTCATCCCGTTGGAAGCGCTCGCGGGCCATAACTACGGTGAGGGCGTTGGCGTGGAGGTCGAGTTCCCCGCCAAACCCCATAGGATTGATTTTCAGGAGGTCTGTGGCCCCCGCTTCGACCAAGAACCCGCCGTTGCACAGCGTTAGAGTGTTCGACACAACGGGGGCTTCGTCCGTCAGCGTCTTTATAAATCCCAAGCGGCCTTCGCGGATGCGTCCTTCTTCCGGCGCAGAGAACGTTCCGAGCAAACCTTCGGTATCCCAGGTCTCGTTTAGGCTACTGCTGCTCCCAGAGTCGACATCCTCGATGACGATGCCGGGGACGTGACGCGCGTACTTGCGCGCCGCTTCGGGCACCAAGGAAGGGTCAAAGGGCGTTTCGCTCCCGATCCAAACGCGCACGGTCGTACCCACGGCGTCGCGCTCGATTGCCCCTACCTCCACCTCGTTCTCCCCGAGGCCTTCGATGCCTACACTCACCCCCTGCGGCTCGGAGGCCTTACGAGTAGCCAACTCCGCGCGACTCGCTACGAGGAAGACACTGAGCACCCCGATGCCGAAGAAGGCGACCTGCTCTCCGGCCTGGCCCTCGGCGCCGAGCACCTCTAGCTTGTTGCTACCGACGCTCAAGAAACTCGCCTTCACGTCGTCCCGGCTCATACCGATGCCGTCGTCTTCTACCTCGAACCACCGCTCTGTCGTGCTGAAGCGGACGACGATGCTACCGCCGTTGCCGTCGCCCGATGCGCGGCGCAACTCTATAGCGTCCCACGCGTTCTGCAGCAACTCGCGCACGCACACGTCCGGCGTCGGGTATAAGTTGGAGCCCACGAGGAGCCGCAGCAGCCTGGCGTTGGCTTCGAACCCGGTTCTCTCAGTCACGACGCGCTACCCCTAAGCCCAGGCTATCTCTTCGACGGCCCGCTGCAAGTCGCCTTGCGTGCCACGCACGTAGACCATCGTTGTGTCCAGCGAGTCATGCCCCATTATCTGCGCCAGACGGTGCAGCGGCACCCTTTCGGCCATGACGTACCCGAAGCGGTGTCTGAGGTCCTGTGGGCTCACGTCCTCTACCTTCGCCAAGGCGGCATACTTGGAGACGACGTACCCGAGCGCCCGGTCGGTGATCGGCCTGAGCTCCCGTTCGCCGCTATTGTTTTTCTCACACTTCCGAGACGGGAACAGGCACGGTGCCTCCGTGAGCAGCTCAGACGTCCACTCGACGAGCGCCTCCCTCGCAGTAAAGTTCAGCGGCACCTCTCGATACTTGCCCCTCTTACCCCACACCTCTAGGCGTCCGCTTCTCTTGGCGACCTTGACGTTGGAGGGTGCGAGGCCGCACAGCTCCTCCGAGCGAAGTCCCGTGTGAAGCGCCACTACTACTAAGGTGCGGTCCCGCAAAGAGCCGTACCGCTCGACCGCCGCAACGAGCGCCGCCTCTTCCTTGTCGGTAAGGTGCCGGGGCGGTGGCACGATCCGCGGAACCAGCTTAACCGCCTTCGACGGGTCCCGAGAGATGAGACCTTCATCAACCGTCCACCCGAAGTACCTTTTTATAGAGATCAGGTGCCGGTTGATGGACGCTGGCTTTAGCTCCAAGGCGTTCTTCAGGTGCGACCTATACAGAGTGATGGTTGGCGTGGTCACCCCAGAAGGCGAGAATGACTCTCCATGTTCCTCGCCCTCCGCCCAACTCATCTCACAGAAGGCGGCGAACTGCCGGAGGTCTGAGAGATAGTTGCGAACCGTATCGTTCGCTAGATCCTGCTCCTCGCGCAGGTAGTTGGAGAACCGTTCAAACTCCTCCTCACCCTCGCTGGAGAGCTTTGGTTTTGCTGCACGTCTCATAGCAGATACATTATCAGAAATTCGTTTCGTAGTCTACGCCATACATTAGCAGAAGTTCAACGCTCGTTTACAGCACACGAATTGCTGCTAATGCGGTTTAGCAGACATATGTAAGGGCTCCCGGGTTTCTACTCTCTGTAGCTCACTGCCGATTTTGTAGGCTGCTATCAAGTAGCAATAAGGCTGCGCTATCGTCGCCGGCCATGCGGAGTCTTTCAGCTATTTCAGTGGCGGACTTCTCCTCTTCAACTTGCTCGGAGACGAACCAGTTGAGCAGGACCTGGGCTGGATAATCCTTCTCCTCTAAGGCGATCTCGTAGAGATCGTTGATACGGGAGGTTATCTCTTTTTCGTGCTCCAGAGCCTGCTCAAAGGTGTCTAGTGGTGAACTGAAAGTGTAAGGCGGTTGATCTATGGCCTGAAGCTCTACGTGCTCGCCCCGATCCAAGAGAAAGTCGAAGAACTTCATGGCGTGCTGCCGTTCTTCCTCGCTTTGCTGACGCATCCAGTGGGCGAATCCCGAAAGGTTGGCAACCTCGAAGAAACCCGCCATCGAGAGATAGAGGTGTGAAGAATATTGTTCGTGTTTGATCTGCTCGTTTATACTCTCCTTGACCGCATCCTTCATCGAAGTCTGAGTGCTTTCGCTCATGCCACTACCTCCCTCATTCTCGCTTGTCACTTAATTAATTTTAATCATACGTACATAACGTGTGTTCGGCAAGCTACCTAACGTAACCATGTTGGCTTTGGAATGGACGACGCTTCCGTAAGTGCCCAGGCTCACATAACAGCCCCGCCGAACTGGTATTTGTAGAGCTTGTGGTAGAGGCCACCGCGCCGGACGAGGTCCTCGTGGCGGCCAGCCTCAAGGATGCGGCCCTCGTCGAGTACCAGAATCTTATGCGCCTTCTTTACCGTGGAGAGCCGATGGGCGATGACAATGGAGGTCCTACCGGCCATCAGTCTGCCTAAAGCATTTTGTATCTCCGCCTCGGTCTCGGCGTCTACGCTGCTCGTAGCCTCGTCCAAGATGAGAATGGGAGCGTCCTTGAGGACTGCCCGGGCTATGGAGAGGCGCTGCTTCTGGCCGCCGGAGAGCTTGAGGCCCCGCTCTCCTACCTGGGTTTCGTAGCCTTGAGGCAGAGCCCGGATGAAACCGTGGGCGCCGGCAGCCTCTGCAGAGGCGGCGATTTCCTTTTCCGAAGCCTCCTCGTTGCCGAAGCGCAGGTTCTCTAGGACTGTGCCGTTAAAGAGGAAGGTATCCTGCAAGACCATGCTCACATTGCGCCGCACGGCGGAGAGCTTCATGTTCCGGACGTCCGAACCGTCGAGCAGGACGCTTCCGCCTTCCGGGTCGTAGAAGCGGGGGACGAGGCTCGCGATGGTGCTTTTTCCCGCGCCCGTGGGGCCTACGAGGGCGAGCGTCTTGCCGGGTTCAACGGTGAAGGAGATGTCGCGCAACATGGGCACATCTTCGACGTACTCGAAGTCCACGTTCTCGAAGCGGACCTCACCCCGGAGCCGGCCGGGGTCTCTGCCGGAGGGTGGGTCCTGTACGTCAGGGTGGGTGTTCAGCACCTCGACGATAGGGGAGGCGCTGGCTATAGCACGCTGGGTGTATTCGCTGAGTTGGGAGACGAGCACTATGGGCTGGTAGAAGATGATGAGGTACAAAACGAAGGCGACGAGGACAGCGACGGGGATCTCGCCGGCCAGGGCTAACCGTCCGCCGCAGAGGCGAACACCGAGATGCCGAGCCCGGAGAAGAGCAGAACTATAGGCTGAAACATACCGTCGAGGCGGCGGGCACGGACCTGTTCTGCGGCGTAGGAGGCCGAAAGGTTGGAGAGACGTTCGCGCTCGCGCCTCTCGCGGTCGAAGATCTGGATCTCCTTTATCCCCGAGAGGTTGTCCTGAACAGTGGCGGTGAGCATGCCGAGCTGCTCAAGCTCCTTCTCGAATGCGGTGTAGACGCGCTTGCCGATTAGCCAGAGTATAAGTACCAGCAGGGGTACGGGCACGAGGGTGAGAATAGCCAGCACCGGGTTCAGCCACAACAGGATGGCGGCCACGCCAACCAAGATCAGGGCGTTCAAGATGCCCTCGGGAAAGATGTCTCCGACGAGCGGCTCCACGTTATCCGTATCTTTCATAACCCTGGACTGGATCTCCCCAGTCTGGCGTCGGGCTTAGTAGCTCATCGAGAGCCTCTGGAGGTGCTTGTAGAGAGCAATGCGCAGATCGTGACACAGCCACCAGGCCACAACGTGCGAGTACCAGTAGGAGAGAAACTCGAACGTCCCGCGCAAGGCAAACGCGCCGAGCAAGCCAAAAGAGATCCAGACAATGGCCCCAAAATCGCCCTTCCCGCTCTCGATCACCTTTACCAGCTCCCGCACCAACCACGGCACGGCCAAACTGCCCAGCGTAGCGCCAACGGCGAAGAAGCCAACAAGTGCGGACTTCAGGCGGTAGGGCTTAAGAAATGCCAGCATCCGGTACGGATTTCTCAAGAGTTGGGCTTCAGAAAGCCGAGTCTTTCCAGATATCCTAGCAGACTGTCCAGCATCAAAGGAGGCGTGAACACGGTCGGATAGTACCAATAGTTGTACTCGCCGCCCGAAATACGGACGTAGTTGCCGCTCTCGACGGCGCCAAGGCTCTGGAAGAGGGGCTGGGATTCGAACTCGTCCATAAACTCGTCGCTGTCCCAGCTAAAACCGAAGATCACGTCGGCCTCCAGGAGATCCAGGCGCTCGTTGCTGAACTCCACGGTCGTCGGATCGTCGGTTCCACGGCGCACCTCACGCTGGGCCTCGGGCCGCGAGAGCCCAACCTGCTCGACGACGTAACCGGGGTAAGAGAGCTGGTTGAAGAACGCCTGGTAGCCTTCCCCAGCGCTGAAGATCGAGACCGTAAGGTTCCCGAGCCCCGCGAGCCGCTCGCGGGCATCGTCCATCTTCGCGTCTATGCCCGACAAAACCTCCTCACCCCGTTTCTCCCGGCCGACGGCGCGGGCGACGATGCTCAGGGGCTCGCGCCACATCGCACCCTTCCCTTCCACGCCGCCCTCATAGGGGACGACGACCGTCGGGGCGACCTCGCGGACCTGATCGTAGACCGGCTCCATCCAACCGATGTGGCCGACGATCAGGTCCGGCTCGAAGGTGGCGACCTGCTCTACGTTGATCTCTGTACGGAACTTGAAAACCTCCACGTCGTCGGCCATCCGGTCCTGAGACCAGGGGTTGACCGCTGTGTCGCTCTCAAAGTTCGCCCCCGCCGCAACGGGCTGCAAACCGAGTGCCAGCAGGGCGTCCAGGTCCATCTGGCCCGTGACAGCGACTATCCGGCCCGGATTAGCCGGAACCTCTGTTTCCCCAAGCGCGTGCCGCACGGCGCGGATTTGGCCGGAAGAATCTCCGCTTTCGGCACCTTCGCTTCCGCAACCGTAGGGAGCGAGCAGCAGAAGGCTGCCGGCCCCGATCAGGAACTCCCGGCGGCTCGGGCGGTAGGGAGACATATCCGTGACGCGTAGCGTCGGCTGCGGGGTGGCGAGCTGCCAGGGCTGGGCCGGAACCGAAACCCGAAGCAAAATGCAGCGGTTCTGTTATCCGGCGTCTGTGTGGTGTACATGAGCCTCCTTTGCTGGAAAGTTTTTCAACCCGGTAACGCGATAATGCTTTACATCCTGGAGCGGGTCCGTACCGCAACTGCCAAGCGTCAGTACGCTACCCTCAGCTTCTACGGTGGCTTCGTAGGTACCGAAGGCGCTGCCATCCGGGGCGGTGTAATCTATGTGAACCCTGGCGTGGTCTTCGCTGGATTTGAGCACCCGGCTCCTTTTAACGTAGGAGATCCACTCCCAGCCCTCTTTCGCGAAGATCTCTCGTTCCACGAGTTGCTCGAAGGGACTCTCAAGACCGGCCCATCCCCGATAAAAGCGCCGGAGATCTGAAACAGGACCGTTGTTTGAAATCAGGTTCTCTAGCGATTCCGGTTCCAGGTGTCCCCAGTAGTGCCCATTGGGGAGGTCTATGAGCGTTGGGGCGAAGCGATGGCCGCCGATGTGGCTAGTGCGCCAGACGCGTAGGCCGGAGTATTCAGCAGTGTACTTGTACCGCAATGTCTCGTAGATCGGGTATCCGAATTTCCCGCAACAGGCGTCGCGCCCGCCGTGGGTACAAACGAGTATGTCTCGAACAATCGGTGCATTCTCCCGGTAACGCTCGAAGCGTGAGAGGTCGCCGCCGGAGAGACTGTGGGCGAAGGGGACGAGTTGCTCGTCGGGGAGCAGCCACTCATGCCGCTCGTAAGCTGCAGCGTTGGCGACGCCGCCGGGGTTTTTGGACCGTTGGTAGAGGAGCGCCCTTTTGTGGCCCTTGCGGGAGTATTCGGAGTCGGGCATGAGTCCGGTGAACTTGCCGACGACGCCAGTGTCGAATGCCTTCTCGACGGACTCCGATAGCCCTTCCGGGAAGTTCCGCGACTCGGTCACGTCCTCGCTCCAAGGTGGTGGCACCTCGACGCCGAGGTAGGCGCTAAAGGGAGTGCCGGAGCCACCGGGATCATCGCCTGCCTCCTGCGAGACGAGCGAGCAGCGCCGGTACTCGGAGATAGGAACCTCTTGGTGATGGTCACTGGTCAAGTCGTGTGCCTCCTTGTGGTTTGGTCTTACTGTTGCGGTTCCGGGCTCACACGGGCCGCTTGGTGGTGGAGTTCGTAAGGGATGCATAGCGGGGTGCCCGTGCGGGGGTCGGCCAGGATCTCCGCCTCGACGGAGAAAACCTCGCGCAGGAGCTCGGCGGTCATCACCTCTTCCGGCGAACCGGCGGCGAAGACCTCGCCTCCTGAAAGCGCGATCATGTGGTGCGAAAACCTGGCGGCGTTGTTGAGGTCGTGCAAAACCATGAGCACCGTGCGCCCATCTTCCCGGTTCAGGCGGTCGAGGAGCTGCAAGACTTCTAGCTGATGGGCCATGTCAAGAAAAGTGGTCGGCTCGTCGAGGAGTAGGGTCTCGGTCTCCTGGGCTAAGGCCATCGAGATCCAGGCCCGCTGTCGCTGTCCACCGGAGAGTGTGTCCAGTGGCCGGTCGGCGAACTCCAACATGCCGGTGGTCTCAAGTGCCTCCTCGACGGCCCGCTCGTCGCCTTTGGACCACTGAGAGAGCCAGCTCTGGTGCGGATAGCGGCCCTGGGCGGCGAGCTCCCGGACCGTCAATCCCTCGGGCGCTTCGGGGCTCTGGGGCAGGATGCCCAGGCGCTTCGCTACCTCGCGGGTGGGGAGCTTTGCTATGGCGTCCCCGTCGAGGTAGACGGCGCCGCTTTTCGGCTTCATCAGGCGGGCGAGGGAGCGCAGGAGGGTGGACTTGCCGCAGCCGTTGGGGCCGACGACGGAGGTGATCGCACCGGCCGGCACGCTCGTCGAGAGTTCTTTTATGACTAGCGTGTCGTCGTAGCCGAGGGTTATGTCGTCTGTGTGAATGCTACTCATAGGCCTACAGACTCCGATCTCATCCGGCACTCCCCGTGAGAGCCTTCTCGACCTCGTCGATCATGAGGTTCGCCCCCAGGGGGCCGTGGTTTGTCCAGGCGATACCCTGTACCGGATGGATGTTGCCTTTTCGCACGGCGGGGTGTCTTTGCCAGAGTGGCCTAGAGACCAGTTCCTCAAACGAAACATCCTCCAGGTTGTAGGTAACAACGAAGATGTGCTCCCCGGTAAGTTCAGGAACGTATTCCAGGCTCATCTCGCCGATTGCTCCCTTTACGTCGTCGGTGATGCCCCGGCCCTCCGGCACCGGCTGTACCTCCAGGCCAAGGTCGGCGAGGACCTCCCCGGCGATGGAGGGCGGTCCGTAGAGCCAGAGCATGTCTTCGCGCGGCCTTACGACGCTGACCTGGGTGCCGCCTATCTCTTTCTGGAGCGCGGCCGCCCGGTCGTCATAGTCCGCTATGACCTGACTAGCTTCCTCGTTAGCGCCGACTACGTTTGCAACTTCCCGAAAGTACGCCTTCCAGTCACGCACGTACTTTACGACGACGGTCGGGGCGATCTCCGAGAGTTGCTCGTAGATCTCGCCGACTCCGCTGTAGTCGAAGCCGAGGATAAGGTCCGGCTCCAAAGAGGCGATTTTCTCCAGGTTCGGCTCACCGGAACCTCCGACCGACCGGATACCCTCCGTCTCCCCGGCAAGCGCTGCCGGGTATCCTGGTGTCTCGCCGCTGATGGACTTCGGGTAAGTCACGGAGCCTAAGGGGTCTTTGCCGAGGGCGACCAGGCAGTCGGTGATCTCCCCGACGTCCAGCGATACGATTCGCGTCGGACTCTCGGGAACCTCCGTTTTCCCCATGACGTGTTTTATGGTGCGGGTTCCGCCAGATAGGGTGTCTTCACCTGCCTCTCCACCGGCGCCGCAACCGGGCGCGAGGACTATAAGCCCGGCCCCGACCAAGAAGTCGCGACGGGTGAGGTCGGCCGTGATCTCTGGAACGAGCGGCCTTTCTGGAACCCGAAGTTCTTTCCGGGGATGTTCGATGGTGGTCATTGTGTTACCTCCTCCTGGTCGCGGTGTTCGCGTTGAGAATTCGAGGATCCGTCATGACCCCGACGTCGCCCCGGTCTCGGGATCGCCGTCTAGGGCCGCCGCGAGCTTCGGCACCAACCTGTCGAGAGCAAACGGCAGACTTAGCACGGTGCTGAACGAGAGCGCACCGGCGAGCGACTCGTTTACGTCCAGGAAAATGTCGCGGCCCTGCTTAGCAACGTCGAGTTGCTGGTAGATCTGGTTCTCCCGGAGGGCATCGGACGCCTTCCGGGAGTTGACGATCCAGATCAGTACGTCGGTATCCAGCAAGACCAGGCGCTCCTCGCTGATCTGGGCGAAGAAATCGTCTCCGGCCAGTTCGGCGATCTCCTTGGGCTACTCGAAGCCGAGCGCAGCCATGAACCGTCCACGGAGGTCCTCCAGCCCGTAAGCGTTATAGGTCCCGCCCTCGTCCAGGAGCGCCACCACACCGGTAGCGTCCTCGAACCCCGGATGCTCCTCACGCGCGGCTCCGAACCGCGCCTCGACCTCCGAGATCAGCTCCTTCGCCCGCTCTTGGCGGCCGAGCGCGCGGCCGATGGTGCGGGTCTGCTGCTGCCAAGGCACACCGTAATCGACATACCTACCCGGCTGCGCGATCGTCGGGGCGATCTCCGAGAGTGTCCCGTACTCATCTTCGGTCATGCCCGAGAAGACGCCGACGATGAGGTCCGGCTTCAGAGCCGCGATCCGCTCGAAGTTCAGATCTCCCGCGGGCAGGATCGCCGGATCGGCATCTCCAAGCTCGTCCTGTGCCCAAGGCCAGACGGCGTTGGGCTGGTCCCCGAACCAGTCCCGCACCCCGACGGGCGTGAACCCCATCGCCAGCACAGGGTCCTGGTCGTTGTATCCGACCGTGACTACCCGCTTCGGCACCCCGCGAACCTCGGTGTTGCCGTACTTGTGCTCTATAGTGCGGCTCCCTGAAGAGGTGGTTTCTCCACCCTGACCCGACTCTCCGTCGCTTCCGCAGCCATAGGGAGCAAGTATCAGGAGACTACCGGCCCCGATCAGGAACTGTCTCCTGCTCGGGTGGGAGGGGGACATGCCCACAACGCGTAGCATCGGAGCCGGGCTCTTTAGCTGCCAGGGCTGTGCCGGCACAGAATAGCGTAGCAACCCGGCTGGAACTCTCGTGTTTGTCGGGGTCTGCGGGGTCTTCGTCGTCATGCTCTATTTCCCTTCCGGATCATCGGTTGCTTGCGACTTTTTTGTTTCATGGCTTGAGTTTTCATCGTTGTCGCCTTTTCACTTGTTGCGATTCCTGTAGAGCAGGTACAGAAAGAACGGGGCGCCGATGGCGGCGGTAACGATGCCGCAAGGTATCTCCACCGCACCGAACGACACCCGCCCTACCAGATCGGCGAGCACTACCAAGGCGCCGCCGGTCATGGCGGAAGTTGGCAACAATCCGCCGTGAGAAGGACCGACGAGGCGGCGGGCGATGTGCGGGGCGATGAGCCCGACGAACGCAATGGTACCGGCGGTGGCAACGGCCGCGGCAGCAAGCGCTACGCTGCACAGCAGCAGGATGCCACGCTCGACCTCGACGCGGCTGCCGAGGCCCCGGGCCACCTCTTCGCCGAGATTGAGGGCGTTGAGATTGCGAGATAGAGCAAGCGAGAGAGGTACGAAGACTACGAGCCAGGGCAAAAGCGGCCAGACCTGCTCCCAGGTGCGGCCGTAGACGCTACCGGTGAGCCAGACGAGAGCTTTGGTGACCTCGAATATCTCACCGAACACGATCATGGTGGTCGTGAGCGCCGTAGCGATGGCCCCGAGCCCGATGCCGATGAGTATGAGTCGCAGCGGCGAGGAACTGCCCCGCCACGCGAGCAGGTAGAGCAGCACCGCCACGAAGAACGCTCCGCCGAACGCAACGGGCGGCAGCAGTGCCGAAGGGAACGAGGGCAACACCACTATGCAGGTAACGGCCGCGAGACCAGCCCCCGCGTTGATGCCGACTATGTCCGGTGCGGCGAGCGGGTTGCGCGTAAGCCCCTGCAAGATGGCCCCGGAGATTCCGAGCGCCAGGCCCACGAGAAACGCCACGAGTGCCCGCGGCAGCCTCAGGGTGTTGACGATAAAGTCGTAGTTACCGTCCCCGACTTCGAAGCCGAACACTGTACGGACCACGTCGAGCGGGGCTATGGGGTACTCGCCGTAACCTACGTTGGCGACTATACCGGCGACAGAGACGAATCCGAGAACCAGCACTACCGCGACGGCCCGGAGATCAAGCCGGAAAGACGTGCCGCCTTTACGTACGGTCATCCGGCGCTCTCTGCCCCGGATCATCGCTTTACCCTCCAGCGGGCGAGGTAGATAAAGAACGGGGCGCCGACTAATGCGGTCATCACGCCTAGAGGTAGTTCTTGCGGACGGATGACCAGGCGGGCCGCGACGTCGGCCGAGACGAGCAGGATCGCGCCGACGAGGATCGAGTAGGGCAGGATCCAACGATAGTCCACCCCGACGAAGAACCGCACGAGATGCGGCACGACGAGCCCGACAAATCCAACAGGGCCGGCCACCGCCACCGCACTCCCGGCCAAGAGCACCACCGACACTGCCGCCCCGACCTTTACCCACACGGTCCGCTGCCCGAGTCCCGTCGCAACGTCATCACCCAGAGTAAGCGTTGTGACCTGGCGTCCCAAGGCGAGCGCAAGCAGTAGTCCGACCACGATGTAGGGCAAGACCTGGAGCAGCAAGCTGAGGTCGCGACCGGCCACGGAGCCGGCGAGCCAGAACCGGATCTCATCGAGCGTCCGCTGGTTGAGTATGAGCATGGCTGTGGTCATCGAACTGAGAAGGGCGGCCATAGCCGCGCCGGCAATCGTGATCTTCATCGGACTCATACCGCCCCGCCCGAGCGTGCCGAGTCCGTAGACAACCACGGCCGTAGCTCCCGCACCCACGAACGCGAACAACGCATAAGTCGAGAGCGACGAGACTCCGAGAAAGAACACCGCCCCAACCACCGCAAGCGCTGCCCCGGCCTCTATGCCGAGGATGCCGGGATCGGCTAGTGGGTTGCGGGTCAGGCCCTGCATCAATGCACCGGCCACTCCGAGAGAGGCCCCAACGAGGGCTGCGATCAGGGCGCGGGGAACCCGCAGGGTGCGGATGATGAGGTCTTCCTCCGAGCCATCGTAGGCGGTAAACGCTTCAAGGACCTCGAGCGTCCCGATCTGGGCCGCCCCGAACCTCACGCTCGCTAGAAGACAAACAAACAAAGCTCCGGTCCCCACAACTAGGCCCAACAAGAGCGTGTACCTGGAACGTAGAAACCTCATCCCGGCCATCTCTCCCCCGATTGACCCAGATCACGGACCCAGATCACACTCTCCTTGACCCGACCCACCAAGCCCGCTACCGTGCTTATGCTATTGAGAATCATTTGCAACAACATGGTCACCAAGATACATGCTTTGAGAGGAGCAAGCAATTGATCTGGATCAAATGCCATCAGCTGGCGTCGCGGACGTGACGGATTGCCGACAACAAACGGAAGAGCGGATCGTCGAGATCCGTCACCGGCTCGTCGCGGAGGCGGAGTGCGTAGAGCTTGGCCGATCTCCGGGCTTTCTGGACGTGGAAGAAGAGTTGCTCGACGAGCTTCGCGAGCTGGAGTTGGTGCTCGCCGCGGAAGATACTGGAAATCGTGGGCGGCATGCGATGCGTTTGATAAAGAGCCAGGAGACGGCCGTATGAAGCGAGCCTCGGTGATCGCCTGGCTTTTAGCGACCGCCTTCTTTCTAGCCTCGTGTGGTGGTGGAATCTCGGAGGATTCTGGTAGTAGCGAGACTACCTCGGAGACGCGGACGGTCGAGCATGCTCTCGGGATGTCCGAGGTGCCAGTGGAGCCTCAGCGGGTCGTGGATCTGGCGGGCGGAGCAGGCGTGGACCGTCTCCTGACACTCGGCGTTGTGCCGATAGCATCTTGGGGCGCTCCAGGCGATAAAACGGGAGTACCGACGTGGTTCGAGGATGTGGACTGGCCGGTAGACGTGGAAGCCAATGAGATAGAGAACGTGGCGAGCGGCGAATCGGTGAGCATAGAAAAGATCGCCGCGCTGAAGCCGGACCTCATCATCGGCTACGACTATAGCTTCGAGGGCATCTACGAGGAGCTCTCGGAGATCGCGCCGAGCGTCGGTATCACGCCGGCCAACGGCCCGGAGTGGAAGGAGAGCTTCCGCAAGACGGCGTTGGCCGTCGGCCGGGAGGCCGAGTACGAAGAGTGGCTCTCCAATTACGAAGAGCGTCTGGAGGAGCTGCGCTCCGAGATACAGACGGAAGGTAAAACGGTCTCGCTGTTATGGAACGGGGACCCTTCCGCAGTGCGCATCTACGCCAGCGGTTCACAGCCGGGGACCATTGTCGAGGAAGCCGGCTTCGAGCTGCCAACGATAGCCCAGGTCGAAGAGGGCGGACCGATACCGGGCGTTCCCTCTCCCGCCGTAAGCTTGGAGCAGATCCCCGAGGTGGACGCCGACACCATCTTCGTAATGACGGACTTGCAAAACGACCCCGAATCACTCGACGAGTTCGATGCCACCTACGCGGCCAGCCCGCTCTGGGAGCGCCTGGAGGCCGTGCAGCGAGGTCAGGTCTACCCGGTGGACATCTACCTATGGACCAACGGCGGCCCCACCGGCATCCGGGATGTCATGTTGCCGAAGCTGTTTGGAGCGTTCGAGTGAGCAACTTCAAAACCAGAGTCAAGCCCTACAAGGAGGGAATCATCAAGCATTACGCTCAGACTATAGGAACTATAGGACTAATGGTTCTGGTCCTTTCCCTTGCCGCGTGCGGTGGTGGAAGCTCGGAGGACTCTGGAGGTGAGACTACCTCAGATAACAGGACCATCGAACATGCCATGGGTTCGACGGAGATCTCCGGCACACCAGAGCGGGTCGTGGTACTCGATACCGGTGAGCTAGACAGCGCCATGACGCTCGGCGTAAAACCCGTCGGAGCCGTAGAGGCCGTGGAGGGGCTAGGATATCCTTCATACCTGGACGGGACGGAGGAGATAGAGAACGTCGGTACCATCGAGGAGCCGAATCTGGAGAAGATCGTCTCTCTAAATCCGGATCTGATCCTCTCCAGCAAGCTGCGTCACGAGCAGATCTACGACCAGCTCTCCCAGATAGCCCCGACCGTGTTCACCGAGACGACCGGCGTCACCTGGAAAGAAAACTTCGAGGTCCACGCCGAAGCCCTCAACAGAACCGACGAAGGCAATATCGTAAAGAAGGAGTACCAGGGCCGCACAGACGAGTTCGAGCAAGCTATGGACGATAATCCGCCTACGGTCTCCATAGTACGTTTCCTGCCGGGCGACACCCGTATCTACCAGAAAGAATCGTTTATCGGGACAGTATTGGAGGATGCAGGGTTGCCCCGTCCGCCGTCGCAGGACGTGGAGGGGTTCGCGATCATGAACGCCAGCAAAGAATTAATACCGAAGATGGGCGGAGACGTAGTCTTCGTAACCACCTACGGCCCCGAAGGGCAATCAACGGAGCAGAAGATCACCGGCGACCCCCTCTGGCAGAAGCTCGAAGCCGTGCAGCAAGGAAAGGTCTACGAGGTCTCAGATGACCTCTGGATGCTCGGTATCGGGTACACCGCGGCGAATGGTGCTGTGGATGACCTGACGAAGTATCTGGTGAAGGAATAGACATTGAGGAGATGAAATTGCTCAGTGTGCGACTGTCTGGTGGCGCTTCTGCACGAGCTACTGGAGTGTGGAGGAAGAGCGTCTGGTACATACGGAGATATCGAGACGGCTACATCTGCGTGGTAGACACACACTTCCCTCTCTTCAGGCGCATCACAACCACCGACGACTCCGGCATCACCACGCGGCAGATACTCATTAGAGACCACGAGCTGATGGAGAAGACCTCGACAGAGCGAAAGGCTGATTGAAGCGATGGCGCTGCGAGCGGTAGAGAAAACAGAGAAGAAGATGGGTAGCGGGCCAGCATGGCCCCTCTACGAGAGGATACTCTTGGCCGTAGACGGATCAGAGCGCTCTGTTCGCGCAGGTGAGCACGCCTTATACCTCGCAGGGAGCCTCGGGTCGGAGTTGATCGTGATGAGCGTCGTCAGCCTACAAGCGAGAAAGGCTCTGAGAGCAATCATTTATTTCACCGGGGTCGCCGCCGAGATCAAGCAGGAGAGCCGGGATGTGGCACAGAGCATTCTGGAGTCAGCCTCTCAAAGTGGCATCAGGTGCAGGGAGTGGCCGGCACTCGACGGGCCCGACAATTCGCCATCACAGGCTGTTGCCGCGGCGGCCAGAGAGGTTGGCGCTGGGTGCGTGGTTGTTGGCTTGTCTCGTGTTCCGAGGTCAAATGAGGCGTTCTCTAAGGAGAGCTACGAGGATCTCGTCGAGCACGTTGGATGCACAGTATTGAGCGTTTGAGGAGTCGCTGTGTAGTAGATGTAGATCCAAGCGGAAAGAGCAAGCCCAAGTGGCGCTGATCGAACGTACCGCATACCCGCGCTTCGTGCGCAACGTTTCCACCTCGGAGCTCACACGCCTCTACACTCCAACCCTCCATGAGATAGACCTGGCGAAGCGAACTACCCGCGGCGGCGACGGCCTACAACTCGCCTTTCTACTGATGCTAAAGAGTTTCCAGCGCCTCGGCTATTTCCCGAACCCAGAAGATGTGCCAGAAGCGATAGTTACCCATCTGCGCTCCCAGCTAGGGCTTGCGGATGACACCCCGGCGACATCTCCTCCTCGCTCGCGCCAACGTCACCGGGATTCTATTCGGGAGTACCTCGGCGTGGAACCGTTCGCAGACGACGCCCGGAGGCTGGCAGCTACGGCGGTGGCCGAGGCGGCTCGGACAGTGGACGACCCGGCAGACCTGGTGAACGTCGCCATAGAGGAGCTGGTAAAAGGAAGATACGAACTGCCGGCCTTCTCGACCCTGGACCGACTCTCGCGTCACGTCAAGCATGCCGTCAATGCACGCCTCTTTGCCAGGCTTGATGGGCTGATCACCCCCACTAACAAGCGCAGCCTGGACGCCTTGCTAGAAACCGGCTCCCGCGGTCGCTCCACCCTCAACGCTCTCAAGGCGGCCCCCAAGAGCGCTACCAAGAAGAACCTCTCCGAGATGCAGGAGAGGCTTGTCTGGCTGGAGGTTATGGGCGACACGGGGAGGCTCTTGAAGAGAGTTTCAAACCAAAAGATTGCAAACCTGGCCGCACAAGCAAGAGCCCTCGACGCCTCAGAACTCAAGGACGTAGGTGTAGAGAGGCGCCGGGCGATGCTCGTTTGTCTGATCGACCGGACGAAGGTCTCGGTACGCGACGCCCTGTGCGAGATGCTGACTAAGATCGTCAGCAAGGTCCACAACAAGGGCAAGGAAGAGCTTGAGAACATACACCGCGAGAAGCGGACGACCACCGAGGGCATGATCGGTCTACTAGAGAAGATCCTCGCCGGCGCAGCCTCCCAAGACGACGACACTGCTCTGGGAGGCTGGGTACGCGAGATTATAGAGGGAGGTGGCGGGCCCGAGGTCCTGCTGGAGACGTGCACATCGCTATCGGCCCACAAGGGTGGCAACTACCTACCGCTGCTGTGGAACTTCTATCGTGGACAAAGAGCAACCCTCTTCCGGGTGGCACGCTCTCTTGTCTTCGAATCCACTACAGAGGATAGTTCTCTGACCGATGCTCTCTCTTTCGTACTTGAGAACGACCGCCTGGGGCGTCGCGGAGAGTTCATACCTGGCGAGCTGGACCTGTCCTTCGCCAACGATCGTTGGAAAGATCTTGTCCTGGCGGAACTTAACGGGAGCCCGGCTCTAGCGAGGCGTTACCTAGAGGTCTGCGTGTTTTCCTACGTGGCAGAAGAACTGAGGACTGGAGATATATGCGTGGCCGGGTCGGAGAAGTACGCTGACTACCGCGAGCAGCTCCTCTCCTGGGAGGAATGCGAGCCGCTGGTGGAGCAGCACTGCAGAGAGCTCGGCCTCTCTTCAACTCCCGAAGGCTTTGCCAACCAGCTCAAAGCGTTGCTCTCCAGAACGGCCGAAGATGTGGATCGCTCCTACCCCGAGAACGCCAGCGTGGTTATCACGGAAGCAGGCGAGCCGGTCTTGAAGAAAGCCTCCGGCAAGAAGCTCACCCAGGCCCTCAAGATGCTCGAAGCCCAGGTTGCCGAGAGGATGCCTGAGCGTAACCTCACCGACGTTCTCTGCTCCATCGAGCAATTGACACGCTGGAGCCGGCACCTCGGTCCACTTTCCGGCTCCGAGCCAAAGCTGGAGAACCCCCGCGAACGCTACCTCCTCACAGCCTTCTGCTACGGTACCAACATGGGGCCGACCCAAACGGCGCGTCATACGAGGGGTCTGGTTACCGCCCACGAGCTCGGCTACACCAACCGTCGTCACGTCACCACCGGGAAGCTCGAAACTGCAAACACCGACGTCACAAATGCCTACGCCAGTCTACCCTTACCAAGAGTATGGGGTACCGGGGAGACTGCAGCGGCCGACGGTATGAAGATAGATCTCTACGAGAACTCCCTGATCTCCGAGTACCACATCCGTTACGGTGGCTACGGCGGGATCGCTTACCATCATGTCTCCGATACATATGTCGCTCTCTTCACCCACTTCTTCGCCTGTGGCGTGTGGGAAGCAGTCTACATCCTCGATGGACTCCTCAAAAACGCCTCCGAGATCCAGCCAAGAGCGGTCGCCTCAGATACCCAGGGACAGAGCCAGCCCGTCTTTGGACTAGCCTACACTTTGGGCATCCAGCTTATGCCCCGCATCCGTAACTGGAAGGACCTCATCTTTTACCGCCCCGATAAAGACGCAACCTACGATCATATAGAGCCTCTCTTCTCCGACACCGTAGACTGGAAGCTCATAGAGACTCACTGGAGAGACCTCATGCGCGTGGTCATCTCCATCAGAACCGGCACTATCCTACCCTCCACACTCTTGAGAAAGCTCGGCAACTACTCAAGGAAGAACCGCCTCTACCGGGCTTTCAGGGAAGTCGGTCGCGCAGTCCGCACCGAGTTTCTCTTGCGCTTCCTATCAAACCAGGAGCTTCGCACCCGGATAACGGCGACCACGAACAAAGCCGAGTCGTACAACGGCTTCTCCGACTGGCTGTTCTTCGGAGGTGAGGGTGTTATCTCGGACACCGATCCTGAAGAGCAAGAAAAAAGGATGAAGTTCAAGGAGCTGGTAACCAACTCGTTGATCGTCCAGAACGCAGCAGATCTTACTGACGTTCTTCGCTCCCTGGCCGCAGAGGGCTATACCCTGCGGCGCGAAGAGGTCTCCCAACTCTCCCCCTACCTCACCGCTCACGTGAAAAGATTCGGAGATTACATCATTGACCTCGACAGCGTCAGCGCACCGCCCAACGGCGAGATGCCTGAGCTCCTCGATTGACTCTTAACCTTTAAGTAGTAAAAGCTACTTAAAGTGGCGCTCTGTTACACGTATCTCGGCCATATGCCGGTTTCTCCGACGAATGGGCTGAAGCGTTTGAGAGCCGCTTGAATTGCTTTGGGTGTTTCGGGATCTTCAAGTGAGTCTAGCGGAAGCCACAGTGGGAATGGTTTAGCGAAGTAGTGCTCGGATCTGAGATTCCAGAACAGCGCGAAGTCCGCCACACTATCTGGTGCCCCTGTAACTACGATGGGCGGGTAACGTCTTTTCTCGTGGCCGCCTGCACCTCTCTTAGAGAAAAGTGGGTTGCCGCTGCCTCTAATCTTCATACCTCTCAAGCTGAGCTCAGGAAGTGTCAACGCGTGTTCTGGATCTTCGCCGTCCAGTATGCTGCTCAGGTCGCCCGTGAGTTCAGCTATGGTCCCTGCGCCTACCTCTCTCACCTCGATATGCTCAGAGATGTCTAGATTGAAACGGTATCGAGGAGAGTGCCTTTCACTGAGTACCTCGTCCAACGTCTCATAACTCACGCTACCGTATCTCGCTACGATGGGTAGGTAAACTGGAGACCGCCGTGCTGCTCTTGGAACAATCGCGTAGTACTCACTATCAGGCGGCTTAAAATTCGGTCCCACGGCGTCGAGGATAGAGTGAATCAGAGTGCTTCCGTTGACGAATAGCCCCTCCGGCCCCTCTTCCTCTGTGTACACTAGCCGCCCGAGCTCGTCTCCAATACGGTCCACGATCGGCTTAGAAGGCTTTATTTGTGGACCGTGCATGTTGACCACACTGGAGCTGCCTTGGGGGCGTGGCATACCGAGTGCTAATACCTGGTCGGGATCAAGCTGGTCTAGGAGCCGCCTCCATGGTTCTCGCATGCCTTCAGAGCGTGAGTACGGGAATACGAAGCCGACATGGCCGCCCCATGCCAGAGACCGCGACTCCGCAAACCGCGCCGCCAGGTTAAGATCATTTTCCGGAATCAAACATGCTTGTCTAACGGGACGTAAGGTTGTTTCAACGACCCGAACGCCGTTGGCGTAGTCGTCGGGAAGCAGTGCTTGCGTACGACTCATGTTCTGCTCACTTTGTCCGTAGTATTCTGGGTATCAGTGTCGCGAAGCTTGAAAGTCTCTTTGTCGCCGGCGTCGAGACCGTTGGGATCAGAGTAGCTGCTGGAGATACTGCACCGACAGTACGAAGTGTAGCGTGGGACAGAACCCGCGCCCACCATCTCATTCTACGCTCTGCGGCGCGCCCAACAACCGACCTCAATCAGAACCCTTCCAACTGCAATCTCGATAGATCAACAACTTCCGCCGCACCTCTTTCTATATCAATACCGACCGGCACGCCCTCTGCATCTACATCTACTGCCACATCTTCGGAAACCCGCACTACATCCGCTCCGGGCCGCTCGGACAAGCTAATATATAAGGAGTCCGTCTCCGGATAGTAACTGAGCCTCATTATCTCTTCCTCCTCGCCTAGTTCCGGTCTGGCATTGAGTTGTGGAACGTCGCCTCATCATCCAGGGTCGCGGCCCTCAGCTTTCCGGCCGAGGAATGTCGTGGACGTTAGCAAGCTCGATGCGGCTCAACCGTCCCTCAGTGAAGCGGGCCTTGTACTCGATCCACACTTCACCAGGCTTGTTTCCGACACTGAGAGAGTCGTAAAAGTAGATGTCGCCATGATAGGGAACCTCTTCATCTCCGACTGGAACCGTACGTATCGAGCCTATGACCTGTTTTGAGCGTTCTTCCCATTCAGGTGTGCCATAGTACGGGCGCTCCTCTTCGGGCACGCCCTCCCAGCTCTTTCTATGCAGTATGAGGCTACCGTCGACGGTAATGGTGTAGTCGTCGAGTTCACTACCCAGGCTCTTTGTCTGGAAGCTATGACCGGGTGATACCCGGTAACCCGTCTCTGGCAATGGGTACTCGCATTGGATGTTGTCGAACATGCCCACAGTAGCTTGATCCTACTGCACACACTTCCTGCTCGTCACCTAGCCGATTGAAAGTAAGGTGGCCGTTGGTTGTCGTACCCGCGCCTTTTATGACCCAGTCGAGACCGTAATGCTGATTGTGACTACTCTCGGTTCCAAAAGCAGGCCATACTAACGCCGCCTACGGGCAGCACATCCTCTACAGGCAAAGAGACCACTAGGGACGCTTACTGCCGCGCTTCGCTTGCCACCCCCCCCAACCCCCGTCTCCTAAAAGCTTAAAAATCTACCTTAACTAACCAACACCCAAAACCAAAAGCAGGGCAACAATCTGGCGCGATCCAGAGATAACAAGCGTCATGGCCGTGGCGGAGAAACTCAGCGGGGGAAGTGCGCGGGGTAGGGAAAGGTGTGCCGGCGGCGAGACTCCCGCGCGATCACGTAGCCGCCGTGGAGGAGCCGCCACCGACGCCGGGAGAACGTGGGCTACGCAAAACTGCTTCCCCCCGGCTTACGGAGGCTACCCGGTCGAGGGAAGACGGAACCCGTGCGAAGCCATCCTCAAAGACCTGAAGGCCACGGAAACTACCCCAGCAACTCGCCCAGCGTAACGCCCAGAGCGCCCGCGACCTTGAGCAGCGTCGCCGTCTCCGGGACGTGGCGGCCCGTCTCCATGTGCCATATCGTCTGAGCCGATACGCCAGCTTCGTCGCCCAACCTCTGCTGAGACCACCGCCGAGCCTTCCGCAACTCCCGAACTCTCTCGCCCGTTTTGCCCATCGTCGCATCCATAGCCACATTGTACAACACTCAAAAGATTTTAGGTAATTTTCGCATAATCGCCTTATTTATAGGGTTTGTGGGTTGACGATTTACCTAAAAGCGTGTAGAATATGGGTACGTTAAAGAGGCCCCGGAGATGAGTTTGCCGACCTAGCTCCGAGGCCCAGACCAGAAGGGAAGTGACCCAATGGCCGTAAGGGAAAGTCTACACCAGGAGCACGGAGCGGAGATGGTCGAGTGCGTCCGGCACGAGGGCGGGGAGTGTCCTCGTTGCGATGGATCGGGGCGCCGTCCACTCAAGCGCTGCGCCGAGTGCGGGGTTGCATCGGGCAGGCCGAGCGAGGGCGGCAAAGCTCTGCTGGGGCTCAAGAACAAGCGCGGCGGGGATGCGGCGATGTACTGCATAACCTGTCACCCGGATCATATGGGCGGCTTCGGATCTTTGGCGGTATTCGCGAGGATGGGGGCGTGACGGCCCCCGCCGCCCGCCGGAGCGGGAAGAAAAGCCGCGAGGACCGCCCCGACCGGCTCGCCGAGGCCTTGGGGCTTCTGGAGTCGGGCGTGTCCGAGATAGTGACCGCCGAAGACTTCCGCCGCTACCTGTCGCTCGCGGCTCGCTTTCACAGCTACTCAGCGCGTAACTGTCTGCTGATCCTCTCTCAGCGTCCAGAAGCCAGCCGTGTGGCCGGGTATCGGGCGTGGCAGTCGATGGGCCGCCAAGTCCGCAAGGGCGAGAAGAGCATAAGCATCCTCGCGCCCGTCACCCGCACGACCGAGGACGAGGCGACCGGAGAGAAGACCCGGACTATCTCGGGCTTTCGGGCGGCGTCCGTCTTCGACGTGTCCCAGACCGACGGCGAGCCGCTTCCGGAGGCTCCACGGCCCGAGGCCCAGGACGGCGACCCGGAGACAGCCGCCCGCATCCTCGAAGGCCTGCGCGGCGTGTGTATAGCGGAGGGCGTGGCCCTTGAAGAGCGGAAGCTCGCCCCCGGCTATTACGGCTACTACGAGCCAGCCGCCCGGCGCGTCGTGCTGTCCTCGTCCTTGTCCGAGCAGGAGAAGGCTACGACCCTCGCCCACGAGCTTGGTCATCACATACAGCGCACCGCGGCGACGGCCTCGAAAGACGGAGAGACGACTACGGCGGTTAGAGAGACCGAGGCGGAGGGGATGGCGTTCGCGGTGTGCTCTTACTTTGGTTTGGATACCTCGCGGTTCTCGCTCGCGTACATCGCTCGGTACGCGAAGAGCCCCGAGGCTCTCGCGCAGTCGTTGGAGCGCGTCCAGCGAGCCTCACGACGGCTCATAGAGGCCGTGGAGGGCGCGGAGCCCGAGATGGAGTAGAGAGAGTCCCAGCGCCGCGACCGATCCCAGGCGCGGCGCTCGGTGGGGGGCGGACCTTGCCCGGGGCGACTAGCGGCTCTTCGAGCCACGTCGCCGCCCCGACCGGCGATCGTAGCGAATCAGCGACTCGCGAACACCGATCCGCTTACGGGTAACAAGATCCGTCGACCTTGACGGGATACTCCGCCGGACAGCCTCCACCCGGCATCGTGGGGACTGGTCCCGAAGCTGGTCCGCCGGCTTCCATCAGGTCGTCGTTATACTGGTCCTTGCCCGCAGTATCGTTACCCGCCACATCCTCACTTCCTCCGCCCAGCTCCTCGCACGCTTCACCGTCACCGTCCGCGTCTAGGCCGTTCGGGTCGGAGGTGTCCTTATCGAACTCGGCCTGGGCTTCGGCCTGACTTGCGAAGTCCGCGCAGTCGAGGTCCGCGCCGGACCCTTCACCTCCGCCGGAGCCGCCGTCGAGGCTCTCGCAGGCTATGCCGTCGTTGTCAGCGTCGAGGTTGTTGGGGTCTGATGTGTCCTTATCGAACTCAGCCTGAGCTTCGGCCTGGGAGCCGAAGTCCGCGCAGTTTAGATCTCCTTGAGATTGGACCAGCTCGAAGCCAACGGTAGACGGAGTGGCATCGGGGTTCGCGAGTTCCCAAGCGGCCCTCAGCGTGAAGCCGCAGGCGAGAACCAGAGCCACGAGGGCTACGCGCATGGTGTAGGAGTCCCGGATCACGGCGGTATTCTATCCGCCCGAAAGACGGGACGCCCTCGATCGCTACCGATGGTGCTCTTGACGACGCGGGACGCAACTGATGGTGCGGCTTGGGAAGGCGACGTTCACGCTCTCGGCCGATTGGCGAGATGATATCAGCGGGCGAAAACACTAGACCGGTACCTTGCAGAGAACACTGAAGCGAGTTTTTATCCGTTATGTGAGACTTTGGTTTCCCATGGGCTCTTAGTGTTTCTGACCAGACCTCGCCAATAACTCTGCAACGCATAGGCGGAGCCAGGGTTGGCAGAAAGCCTTTGCAAGGTGAAAAGCACGAAAAAAGCAGAAATGCTCGAACTGGCCGCAAACCGCAACTCATGGCATCATTCCCTTCCCACACAATATTCTCTGGAGGGGGAAGCCTAACGAGGCAGAGGAGAGATCGAGGAGTTTGCCTGTGACGGAGTTCTACAGAAGTATCGCTGATTGGTGGCCGGTGATCTCGCCGCCGTCCGAGTACGCTGAGGAAGCCAACCTCTACGTCGACATGATCTACGGTGCGGCGCAGCGTCCGGTCCACGAGGTACTAGAGCTTGGCAGCGGAGGCGGCAACAACGCCTCCCACATGAAGCGGACGTTCGACATGACGCTCGTCGAGCCCGCGGATGGAATGCGCGAGGTTAGCCGCACGCTCAACCCCGAATGTACCCACCTCTCCGGCGATATGCGAGATGTCCGACTCGGACGCACCTTCGACGCAGTATTCATCCACGATGCGGTGATGTACATGACAACCGAAGAAGATCTGCGCGCGGCGCTTGCAACTGCTGCAGCGCATCTTGCGTCTGGGGGCGTGGCACTGGTTGTCCCAGACGCTACAGCCGAGACATTCGAGGGGGCTACCGAGCATGGTGGAGGCGAGGATGGGAGTGGACGTAGGGCTCGCTACCTGATGTGGACGTTGCCGCTGGCTTCGCCAGGCGAGACCTCCTTTGAGACACACTACGCATTTCTGCTGCGAGAAACCGACGGGAGCGTGAGCGTCGTCCATGATGTCCATCGCGAAGGGCTGTTCGGACGTGCGAGATGGCTTGAGCTATTCGAGGAGGTAGGACTCTCTGCGACGCGCGTCTCGCGACAGATCGAGGGTGTCGAGTACGACTCGTTTGTTGCTCTGCGCAACACGCAGTCTGTACATGAGGACTAATTCGACTGTGCAGGATCGCCGATATTTCCGCATTACACAGCCTACTCCCTGCATTCCTGCCAACCCTGGCTCCGCCTATGCGTTGCAGAGTTATTGGCGAGGTCTGTTCTGACAGCCGCCTTTAAGGTCGCGCGCCCTACGAGCTAAAGAAGTTGGTATTCGCGGTCGATAATTCACTTAATTGCATTGTGAGATGATGTGTCGCAAGGGAATACGAAATGTTCGACGAAAAGGGGCTGAGACGGATGGCGGACACGAAGACGACCGTATTGACGGTGCTGATCGGTTTCGGACTAGCCCTCGCGTTGGTTTTCTCGGCCTTGTCGCTCGTGGGGAGCGACGAAGCCGACGCGCGCGTCGGAACTTACGGCAAACTCAAGGAGCTTCGAGTACGAGCGGACTCCTCCATGACCGGCTACTCGCGGGACGAATTCAGACACTGGTCGGACGCTCAGGACAACGGCTGGAGACTCCCGTCGGGCACCCCCGATCCAGGCTCCTGCGACGCTCGGGACGCGGCCCTGATCCGGGACGGCAAGCGCGTGCGCGTAGGTAGCGGCTGCTACGTTAGCCGAGGCCGCTGGTTCGACCCCTACACCGGAAACGTCTACTACAGTCCGTCGGACATAGACGTGGATCACATGGTGCCCCTCGCTGAGGCCTGGCGCACCGGCGCTTCGAGGTGGAGTGCGGCCAAGAGGGAGCGCTTCGCCAACGCCCCGCTGGACGTCCTATCCGTAGAGGACAACGCCAACCAGTCGAAGGGGGACCGCTCGCCGGAGTCCTGGAAGCCGCCGCGCACGGCGTATCATTGTACTTACGCGAAAAAGTGGATCAACGTGAAGTACCGCTGGAAGCTCACGGCTACGAGGGTTGAGAAGCAC